>JAPPNA010000014.1 GCA_028873925.1 Bacteroidota bacterium
AGGGGCCAAAGAGCAACTCCTTGCGCTGCAGGAAGATCTGGCCACCTACCACGCGGCGGACACGCTGACGCTGTACGGGCAAGTCTGTACAGGACGCGGTGTACCGCGCATATTGCCCTGAAGCTGCGCCGGAGCGTCGCGGCTATCTGGCGCTGTTGAAGATTGAAGCCGGTTGCGGCACCTGCCCCACGTCGCCCAGCTATGCGGTCCGTCTTGTTCAAGGACGATTCCGGGGCCGCTCAGTGCGCGTAAACTCAAGTTGCATGGGTAAACACCCGGAAAAAGCGCGCTCAGCGCCATTTGAACGATCCCAAAAGGGGCTATTGGGCCTGGTCATAGCCCAAATCGGGCCGTTTTACACGAAACGGGCAGGTTTGCCCTGCTCACGCCATCTGGAGAAATATGCGTTCGACGCGGAAGGCACTTACCGGAAAACAGGCGACGAAAGGCAAAAATCGTGCACCAAAAACCAATGCAAGCGGTCCCCTGAAACAACTGCCAATAACCTTCATTACATCCCCAAACAAGAGACCCAAGAATGAGCGCCGAAAAGTGCCGCCCGGGTGGCCACCATCAATCTGAATGGGTGGCCACTTTCAATCTCATTAGGTGGCCACAATCCATCTGAATATCCAGGCCATCCCGGAAATCATTACGGCATCAGTATCAGTGAGGGTCTGCAAGGCCCACCAAAGCGCAAAACACGAACCACCAATCGTGGGTCTCTCAACAGACCGGGTTCCAGCGGTCCAGGTCAGATGGGCTGAAAACGGCCACATCAGCGGCTGCGGCGGACCATCGGCTTTTGCGGGAGCGTCCGAAAAATCAAGCTGCACAGAGCGCGTGGTGGGTATTGCGGACCTGGGTTAGCACGCGTGACTCGGGAAATCTTCAATGCGTTAAGATTGACTTAGGCGAGCCGTGGTCTGCCGCCGGACAAAAAGGAACCCCGCTTGCCGTAAGCCAAGGAGATGCAGAAGGTCGGCATACCGCCGCCGCAGCAGCAGCAGGCTTTACCAAACGCTGCGAGGCTCACTGCCGCCCCAATCTGCAGCGACTGCTCATAGCAGCATTTGCAGTATCCAAGCGCATAGCCCGATTCATTCCTGCAGTTCAAGCAGCCGGTAATCCCGCATCTTATGCCGCGGTCCCGTGCGGTAATGCGTGCGGTAATCCACCTGCACCCTTGGGGCCGCCAGGCGCTCTACGGGTCTTTGTCGCCAGCATTAAGGATTTTTGCGGCTACCCGTATCCATATGTCACGAAGTCGTGAGTTCCGGCAAACAGGCCGTTTCAGCGTTGGAAGCAGACCCCCAATTACTAGCCCTACGCGGAGAACATGGATTGCGGCCTCAGACGCGACTTCTCGCGTTCGGATGGATCAAAGTTGAACAGGGCTAGCAGCGGCTTAGAGGGCGAGCAATGCCCGCAAGATCAGCACCAGCGTAGCAACTAAGCCAGAAAAGCCGATCCCAAGAAACCACTTGACCAGCCCCAACTGTTTGCCAAACCCATCAAAATGAGCACCAATGATCTCACGGATGTGCTGGATCTCGGTGCGTAAAACCTTCACATCGGCTTGCAGATCCTTGACATCGGTCTGCAAATCCTTGACATCGGCTTGCAAAACCTTGACATCGGCTTGCAAAACCTTGACATCGGCTCCTAATTTCTGGACTTCAGACTCAACAGCCGCCAGACGATTCAAGGTGCGGTCGGACCTGGCAGGCGGGGGTGCGATGGATTCGGCCATGCTACTGATAAAAATGAATGATAGTTGGTAAACGGGGCAACAAGAGCCGAGTTCCGTAGTCCTGGAGAACACAGGGGCCAATTTGCCACATGTGGCAGCCAAGTGATTAAATCTGCCGAACCCCTCCAACGACCAAGTCCATCGTCCTCCTCTGCTACACAAATCCGTGTCTGACCGCGTCTCACTCTTTGTTGGCACAGAGATGCGGTCCGGTTATAGGGACTACCGCACTTGGACCATGCGACCGGTTCGAACAGCCGTGGTGGATTCCAAGTCAGCGATGAGGCGGTACAGATACAGCCCAGAGCTTGTAGCCGGCATGTCCAGCGACAGTTCGTGAAACCAGCCAGCCTCCAACCGCTGCTCACCGGAAACGAAAATGGTACGGCCAAGTATGTCGTAGACCTCGGCGCGCACTTGAGCCCGTTCCGGCAGATTGAACACCAAGGTCGTTTCTGTTTGAAACGGATTGGGGTAATTCCCATCCAAGGACAGTTCCGCAGGCAACTCCGCAGGTTCGTCTGCTGCCGTGGCCACATCATTGTCCTTCACAGTCACCGGTACCACGGCAATCACAACACCATTAGTTCCCAATTCATCGTGGAGCGGTGCCGATTGTGCCGGCATGGGTGGCCGATCTGGCTTCAGTGAATCCTGCTCGTCAATGGAAGGCTGTCCATGGGGAGGCAGCTGCGTTTGCTGGGCCAATAGGGTCAGAGGTGTCAGGCATGCCATCACCAAGGGGAAGGCAATGTGATGGGGAATAGCGTCAATGGGCCTCATGGGTACAATTGGACGAAATCACTCACGTACGTATCCATGGCATCCGGGAAAGTTCCCTCCGAATTACCGAATCAATGGCGCGGATTCCGAGTGATATCATAGGGGCTGACAGAGCGATCCTTAGCCTGCATTACTCACCACGCCCCTGCAAATCCCGAATTGACGATCGCATTTTAGCATGATCTGTGTCGGAATTGCGTTTGTGGTGAATCGGATACCGTTTGGCAGCTAGTTAGGGCGCTTTAGCAAAGCGCGGGGGCGGTGTCCGGGCACCACGCAGATTGACCGCAGCGCCCGAGGCATGGCAGTCGTAATTGCCGTTTAAGAGTGCATCAATTATGGATGCTTTCTTTACTGCCGTACCGCTCAACATGGATTTGGAGCTGCAGCTCACGCAGATCGGAATTGCACGTTGCCGTTGACCTGTCACCGTATTCCAAACCCGCACAGTGTTTGGGAGCTTTGTGGACGTGCCGGCCCGAATGATAATTACGCCGGATCAGACTACCTTCCGGCCGAAGCACCGTACCCGCAACAGCCTAGTCGGAGAGGCCGGATCACAAGAATCAATCCCGTGGATGAACAATCGCGCGCTCGTGCCGGACAACCGCTTAATTCGCGCTGATGGCAATGCAGGATAGAGAATATTGGCATCCCTACCTGACCTCAGGGAGCCCGACGCTAATGGTCACTTCAAAATCGGAGAATCGATGCGTTTTCCCGTGTACGATTTCTTCAATCAGGGCGGGCGATGACTCCGTAAGGAGTCCGCGCACCTGCCCGCTGATCGGGTCCCGTAGAAGGATCGCGGGACGGTACGTATCCCGATCCAGAGTTGCCCTCCCACCACGTCCTTCCAGTGTGATGCGTTCCAGGACCGTGCCGGGTTCAACAGGAATGGCGAAGGCGAACGCAGAACGTCCATCTGCGTGCGATATCTCGGGCATATCAAAGGCATACGCAGCAACGATCTGGTTGCCATCGGCGACTACGGTCAGCTGATGATCTCCGCCTGATACCGGTAGCTTGGGCGGTGCTTCCACAACAAACGCAGGCCGAAGGTAGGGCACGCCCTCGGCATCAATCCCGCCCCATACAAGCAGCACCGGCTCCGGCTCAACCCGCACCCGCATATCTTCTTCCGTCCGCAGGCGATGAGCCAATGCCTTCTGGAAGTGAAAACTGCTGATCCAGTACCGAGCGCAGTATCCCATGATGTCAGTGGCCTCTGGCGACACAAGTTCACCCGTGTCAAAATTGTATCCCCATGAACCGGTGCGACCATCGCCCCAAGGATAATCAGGTTCATCTGAGCTTACGCCGCACGGAATATGTTTCAGATTCATGGCGTGACCGAGTTCGTGGGCGATTACACCCGCTTCAGCAACCGACACAAAGCTCCGGCCGCCGATAAAGGATGCCTGTCCGACAACTCCGCTTCGAATATGGGTAAATGTGCCCATATAGTAGCCCTCACCTCCTTCAATTACGCGAATAGCTTCGGTATCCTGCAGCATATTCCAAGCAAATTCAGCAGAACTGATCAGGACGGGGGCGTGGGAGGTCAGACTGATACCATCAATGGGCAGTAACTTGTCAGCCAGCCGAGTCAACTGTGGATCTTCTTCAAAATCGGCGATTCGCTCCACCAACGAGGAGTCTGGATTATCTATCTCAAGGAAGGGAATCGCGGTCAGATCCAAGCCCGGCACCGAACGCACATCGATCAGCGTCCGTCCATGAGTCGGAATACGGTCCGGTAAGCCAAGCGCCGGATCGAGGATACCATCTGGATCAATCTCAATCATCATTTCCAGCCCGGGCCAGAGAATATCACCCGGAATAACCTGATTGGCTGATTGAGACAGATCTCCCTCGGTGATCTCTGATCCAACTGTCGTGGCACCTGCCGCGATGTCCGCGGTGTGAATCAACTGCCCGCTTACAAAAAAATGGGCCCTAACCGGCGGCAGCGTCGCAATTTGATCGGGGGACATGAAAACCCTCAACAGCGCATCTTCACCCGCAATTAGTGGTGTCGGATACTCCCGTGACTGCACGGTCTGCACCAGATACGCAAACGCTGTCTCCTTTTTGGTGCAGACTGGCAGATAAGTCAGCCCGTTACTTTCAAGCCAGCCCGCTAAGCCGGTTACCGGAGGGGCACACACCTGGGTACCCTGTGCCCGCACAACTACGTCTTGACCCCTCTCAGCCCAACCCACAGGAAAAGCACCCTGAAGTTCGGCATTACCTTGTATATGCAGCTCCGCAAGAAATTCAAGCTGTCCAAGATTACTGGGCACCTCACCAGACAGTCGATTATCTCCAAGGTGGAGCCTGGTAAGCCTTCGTGCCCCGCCGAGGCTGGGAGGAATCCGTCCGGTAAACCTGTTACCCGTCAGCCGAGCTTCCTGCAGCCATTGCAGCTGCGCCCAGCCAGCCGGTAATGCACCGCTCAGCCGGTTGTGATGAAGATGGAGCAACCCGAGCCTCGGTAGGGTAAAGAGCTCTCGGGGAAATGACCCTTCAAAATCGTTGTTTGCCAGACGCAGATCGTGCAAGTTCTCTAGTTGACCGAGCGTCGACGGGACGTTCCCGGATAGTATATTATGCGACAGGTGCAGCCTCTCGAGCTGTCCAAGATTTCCGACTTCGGGCGACAACGGGCCAGTTAATCCCAAATCGGTGAGAGCCAGATATCTAAGTCTTTCCAGCCGCCAGAGTGTCGGAGGAAGACCGCCTCGAATGGTGTTGTTTGACAATTCCAATTCTGTCAGATGGGTCAACATCCCCAGCTCAGGTCCCAGCTGTCCTCGCAGATTATTGCGCGAAAGGCGCAATTGCACAACCCTCCCAGTTGACGGATCGGTGGTTACGCCCCACCACTGACTCAGTGGAGCATCCGTTAGCCAATTACTGCTCTGGAACCACTGGTACCCTCGCAGGCGGGCGAACATGCGCGTCAGGGCAAAGCGATCACCTTCCAGCACGCCTTCAACCACAATTTCGGCTGAGCCGGCAAGGCCTGTATCCGTGTGTGCGGTAAGGGTCGCCGTTCCACTTCGCCAGCCATACGCCAAGCCGCGGTGATCTACCCAGACCACCGATGTATCGCTGGAGCTCCATTCAAACTCAACTCCCTCCACAGTGGAACCCTGGGTATCCAGCACGACCGCCTTAAACTGCAGAGTTTTGCCCGCGGCAAGGGTCGCCGCTCCGGGCGTGATCACAACTGAATCAGAATTCCGTGCTATGTGCACTTCGGTTGTCCCCGAGATCCCAAAAGCGGTCGCGGTGATTCTGGCTGAACCCATGCCGAGCGCCCTAATCAGGCCGGATGGCTCCACGGCTGCCACATCCGCATCACTGGAACGCCATTCAAATCGCGTTCCGTCCACAGGCAATCCCAAAGCGTCCAGTGCCGTGGCCGCCAGTTGCACCGTGTCTCCCGGGATCATTGCGGTCGCTCCCGGTGAAATCGTGACAAACACCACCTGGGAGGAAGCAGCACGATCGCGACTTTCTCCCATCGGAGACCAATTGGCAGGATCAGGCAGACCGTTACTGTGCGCCTCCACCAAACGGACTCCTGCCAAGACTCCTTCCGGGCCATCCTTGCGCGCAGCCCCTGGTGTATCAATATGAATAGCGCGCACCTGCCCTGTTGTCGCGTCCCTCCGAATGACGGATGGCCGGTTCGTATCCGCATTCAACACCGCAGAGGCATGGGGTCCCTGCAAAGAGAGCTCAGCCATTTCCAGCCAGGAAAGGTCCGCCGGCAGTGCAAACGCAAAGCTCGCCCGTCCATCGGTATCCTCCGACTCCGTCATATCAAAGCGCACCGTGAACAACGAGTCGCCGTTCAATGTCCGCCCGATCAATGCATACTCTCCCTCGGACGGCGGAAACACATGCGGCGCATCCACCCAGAACGCCGGATACAGAAAAATCCCGCCCTGTTCATCCCGGCCGCCCCAAACCAGCAGCGCCTTCCCGATTGTGCCCGCTGTAGCGGCCCCCGTTTCACGATGCAGGCGATGGCTGAGCATCCTTTCAAGGCTCCACTGACCCACCCATGGACGGTCGCAATAGCTCATGAAATCACTTGTGCTCGGATGAACCACGGATTCCGGTCCGGTTGCAAGGTCAAACCCGAAGCTGCCGACCGATCCGTCCGGATGCGGGTAACGGGGATCGCCATCCACCCCGCAGGGGGCATGACCCAGACTCAGATTGTGCCCAATCTCATGTGCAATCACCCCGGAATCAAAAGTTGACCATGCAGACCAGCCACTGCGAAAGGCCACCCCCGCAACGCCAAACCTTAAGTCGGGAGTGGACGTAAGGGCCATGTAGTACCCTGTTCCGCCTTCCATCGCCCGAATAGCACGAACCATTGCAGGTATCTCAAAACCGATGGAGTTTGAAGTATAAATCGGCTCGTGGACCATCAGATCGATGTCCTTGACCGGTAGGAGCATTCTGGTGTCCTCAAAAACGTCAGATTCCGGCGAAATGCCGCGTGTGAGTTCGAGGATGTCTTCTTTGGTATCGTTGGCCCACACCCAAGGGAGAACCGTTAGCTCCAGATCCGGCACCTCTGCTACATTCACCCTGATCCTCCCGTCATCCGGGATCCGGCGTACCAAATCCACGCCTTGAGACACTTCGCCGGCCGGGTCCACATTGATCACGATCTCCAGATCCGGTTGGATTACCCATCCCGGCACGCTTGCGTTGACCGATTTGAGCGCGTCAACCTCATTCACCGTTGCCGGCACCGGGCCCGGCTTCCCCGGGATATCCATCTCATATATCAACTCACCGCTCACATAAAACTCAGCCTGTACATCAGGGATACGACCAACCGGATCTGCTGCCGTCACAAAAGCCCGCAAAAGAGCCCGCCGCCCCGCGATGAGCGGGACCACGCCATCCCGGGACTGCGTGGCCTGGACGAGATAAGCATCCAAATCACCGCCGCCGCAGATTCCAGCAGTGGCACCTGACCGGGCCATCCAACCCGTGATCTCGGAGTCGTCAGGTACGCACAGCCCGGTACCCTCTATATCCAACAAATTGAGATCCAGTCTGGTCCATTCACGGGGCAATTCACCTATTAGGCCGGAGTTTCCGGCCAACTCCAGATTGCGCAGATTGGCCAGACCCCCCCACTCGGGGGGGAAACCGCCCTCCAATCCATTGTCCGACAGAATGAGGTTGTTCAGGGCGGACATAGAGCCAAATCCCTTGGGCAAAGGACCGTTCAATCGGTTACTTGCCAGAATCAGACTCTCCATCTTCTGTAAATTACCGAGCCCTGATGGAATGGATCCAGTCAGCTTATTGCCATCCAACCAAAGCGTCCTTAGTTCTGGCAGACTACCAAGCTCGTAAGGGATGGTCCCGGCGAGATTGGCAGCACTTGCAAAGACCTTTTGAAGTCGCTTGAGCAGCCCCAATTCCGGCGGCAGGGCCCCCGAGAAATGATTGCGGGATATGTACAGATATTGCAGGTTTAACAATCCGCCAATTTCTGACGGAATCGGGCCCCACAACTCAGCATGGGATAGACCGAGCTCCCTTAAACCGCTAAGATTGCCGATTTCGGGCGGGATCGGGCTGTCAAAGCGGTTCCCGCTCAGGTTTAAGGTGTGCAGAGAGGTCAATTCGCCCAGCCAGGCTGGCAGCGGGCCATGAACACCGATATGTCTTAGTTCCAGGATCTCAAGGTGTGTCAGCTGCTTCAATTCGGGCGGAATGCTGCCGTGCAGATTATTTGTCATAAGGTCCAATTCCCTGAGTTCAGACAGATGTCCAAACTCGGGTGGAATTGGGCCCCACAGCCTGTTGTCGCCTAGTCGCAATACTCTGAGTCTTGACAGTCTGGAAAGAACTTTCGGCAGGCGTCCCGTCAGATTATTATCATAAAGGTTCAGACCTACGACATAGCTATTCTCTGCCCGAACCCCCTCCCACTGGTCAAGAGGTGCCTCGGTCAGCCATCCGGCCCGGCGCGTCCAATTCTCGCCCCCCGTCAGTTTAAACAGCAACTCCAAAACCTCACGGTCTGCGACAGGCGCAATGCCAGGATCGTCTACTACCACCATGGCGGTCCCGGAGGCCGTAGCTAGGGCGGCTGATATCATCGTAATACCGTTATTGACCGCGGTAACCTTCCCCGTTGAGTCCACCACGGCGACAGAGGAATCCGTGCTTGACCAATCCAAGGCCACACCTGCTACGGCGGACCCGTGCTGATCTTTGATCTCCGCCTTAAGCTGAATTGTCTCGCCCAGCGATTCCAGCACCACATCCCCAGGATTCACAATGATCCCCCCACCGCCGCTGTATCCACCTCCAGTCGCAACCAGAATCAGCTGCTTAGCAGCATCCTCCATGTCCGCATCCTCCGGCGCACTGACCCTGATCGTCTGGGCTACATTCCAGTTGGCCCGGGTAAAGGTCAGCGTGGTCTGGTCCAACTCAAGGCCGGAGCCGGGATTGATCACCGTTACGGTCACCTCGCCCGAAGGCTCCGACGACAACACCACCGTGAAAGACCCGGATTCACCTTCCGTAACTGTTACAGATGCCGGATTGACCACCATCGGCTGTGCCATCAGGTGTATGGTCGGCAGCCAGCATATCGCCAACGCCAGTCCCGCGGCCCTACCCCCCCCCCTTTTTTCTGGGCCTCTGGAAATGTGTGTCCATCATTAACATTAGCTCAGTAATGAATGAATCCCAAACTGACTTGCTCCGACTGGGTTCCAGCCGCGGGTTGGCCGTAGCATGGAGCTTGGCTGGAATTCTGGTACCAAATGCACGACACAACGCAGCTGTGGCGATGGAGGCTGAAAGCAGCGCCATCGTTGGGCGGTCCTGAGTCCACTAATATGTTGTTCCAGAAAGACGCGCAGCAAGGCGTTCAGGCTGCTCAGAGAGGGATCCCGCCCTGGTCAACCATACGAACTACTTGGCTATCTTCACGATATTTCTTGACGAATTCATCAATGTTTTTTTGGGTGGAAACATTCCGTAACGAGCCGCGCATGAAGGGTTGATGATACCGAACCACCAGGTTCATCCAGGAGGCTGATATGGGGGTGAAGTGGAATCGGGGCCAGCCATGCACGCACATTGACGTGTTTGTGCGTAGCGCAATTGTCCATTACCGGACGGATGTCCACATCAGATGGTGTTTCCCGGTCAATCAGGCACAGAAACGACAGAAATCCTGATGTCGGTGTCGCCAGCTGCATCGTCCGCTGACGTTCCCGATCGCCAGATCCACGGCCGCAAACAGGGTCGTGGTGCCTATAGTCATGTGCATAGCGTACAGCGTACGAGAACTCCACAGGCCGGATGCGCTCTGCCACTCGCGGCACGCGCCCGTATTGCCCTTAAACACTTCCACCGCTATCGGACATCCCCTTGGGGGACCTTAACTTAGCCAATGAGGTCCTAAGGGGAGCTGGGTTTGGGTCACGTTTACGGCGTTCTTGCCGACATGTCGGCTGCTGCGGCAGTTGAGGACGCGTCCGGATAAATGGGATTTTCGTCAGCGTGATCACAGGGTACCACATACAACTCATCCAGCACCCATGCAATGCTTACAGACATTCTCCGCAATAAAGAGGGGAACTGTGGTGTTAAGAGCGTGAACGAATCAATCGGCCCGGGGGCAGCTCACAAAGGAGCGTCATCATGCTCTACTGAGCTATGTTCAGCCACCACTCCAGAGCTTAATCCGAGATACCTGGAGTGGATGTACGGGCCAGCACTTACCCTCCCCCAAACCCGCACGAAGTGACGGCCGGTACGGGTTGTCCTGGAAGCTCTCGTTCATCCGTTAACAGCCGCCACACACACGCGACCGCCGGGCTGCTAAAGCGAAGGCCGGAATCAAGGCAGCCGAACATCAGCAGCGAGACACCACCCCGCGAAGAACGCGGCGTGCGGACCAACAAATCAGGCCACAGTGCCTGCAATCGTCAGCCTGTTGGGATTGGGGCCAGCCGGAAACGCGCTCCACAATTTATGTCCGAATGCTGGCCGCAATTACGCGGGGCCGGTATGCGCGCCTGCGTCGGACAGGTTCAGGCGGACGATGTCCAACACCCCCATCACACAGCGTTCCTTGTTGAGCAGGCGATTTTGGCCGAACCGTCGCTGATGCGCCTCCACCCGGCCGGATGCCGCATATCCAATCCACACCAGACCCACCGGCTTGGTGGCCGTGCCTCCGCCGGGACCGGCAATGCCCGTCACCGAAAGCCCGATGTCCGCCTCAAGCTGGCTGCGTATACCCGCGGCCATCTGGCGTGCGGTCTCTTCACTGACGGCCCCTTCTGTCTGCAGAATGGCCGGATCCACGCTAAGCATACGCTGCTTTACCTCGTTGGAGTAGGCCACAATGCCGCCCTTAATATAGTCGGACGCACCCGGAACATTGGTCAGCCGGTCCAGCACCCGACCCCCGGTGCAGCTCTCCGCCACCGCAATCGTCAACCCGGCCTCCCGCAGGATCGCCCCTACCACTTCCTCCAAGCGCTCTTTCTCAACGCCGTACAGGCAGCTGCCCAGCACCCGCCGTATATCATCCTCCAACCGAGCTACCTGCCGGGCCGCATCGTTGCCGTGCGCCGTGATGCGGAGCCGCACCTGATTCGGTGCAGGCAGATACGCCAGTTGCACACTGCGAGGCAGACCATCCGCCACACGCTCCAACTTCTGCTGGATAATCGTCTCACCCAATCCCACCGTCCGGAGTGTGCGATGCATAATCGCGGAACGGCCATACAGCGCCGTCAGACGGGGGCCCACATGCGCCGACCAGATAGCTTTCATTTCCGCAGGCACCCCCGGCAGGAGCACAATGATCCGGCCGCCGCCATCCTGGTACCAGAGTCCGGGGGCGGTTCCGACAGGATTGAACAATACCTCAAACCCGACCGGCACCTGGATCAGTCTGCCGGGATCCTGAGGAGGCCGATGGCCCCAGGAAGCATACCGGGCACGCACATTTTCCAAGGCGAGCTCACTATCCTGCAGCGGCAACCCCAGGTAATCCGCCACCGACTCACGCGTGATATCATCCCGTGTGGGCCCCAACCCTCCCGTAACGATCAGCACTTCGCTGCAGGACTGCCCCTGCTCAACGCCCCATCGGATTGCGCCGGAGGCATCACCCACGGTCAGCGAAGCCGCTACTATCATGCCCAGCCGGTTCAATTCCTCGGCGAGCCATGCGGCGTTCGTATCAATGACCTGCCCGATAAGCAGCTCATGACCGATCGTAAGGATGGCGGCGCGCGTCACCGGTCTGCTGCCTGCCGGCGTTGGTTCCTCGCAGCCCAGGCATCCACATCCTGCTGCCACACCCGCAATCTGTCCACCTGGGAGGCCGTAACGCGCCTGCCTTCAAGACCCACCTGGAGCAGCACATCAAAATCAGTCAGCGTCTGCATCGGGATGTCCGCCTCAGCAAACCTGTCCTCAACTCCCTTAAGCTTGTATGACATAATGGCGAGAATCAGTAGTGGCGTTACCTCTGCAGCGGCGCTTACCGCGTTGGCAACATGGAGCGACGAGCCACCGGTGGCGATCAGATCTTCAATGATGACCACGCGACTTCCCGCGGGCACCTTGCCCTCAATCTGGTTGCGCCGCCCGTGGCCCTTCGGCTGGCCGCGCACATACGCCATAGGCAATCCCAAACGATCCGCCACCAGGGCGGCATAGGCAATACCCGCTGTGGCCACTCCCACCACCACATCAATCTCCATACCCTCAATCCCCTCCAGAAACGCCTCCGTGATCTGATCGCGGGCACTCGGGCTTGACAGCATCAGGCGATTGTCACAGTATACCGGTGCTAACTGTCCCGAGGCCCACACAAAGGGTCGATCCGGGCGCAGAATAAATCCCCCTGTTTCAAAAAGGGTGTTCGCAATCAGCTCCGGGGTCGTGCGCAGTTTCTGTCCCATCTTTACGATGCCTCATACTCAGTCCGGATCATATACCCCAAACCCGTCACCAATGTTACCGCCACTACGGCCATCAGAATCCAAAACAGGCCGGTTCCGTCCAACACGCGCGTGCTCCACTCTCCGATCCTGCCCGTGCCTATCTCACCCAGCCGCAGCAGCAGTGCGGCGGCCAGGAAAATCAGCTGCAGTGCGGTTTTTGACTTTGCCACCCGCCATGTCCTCACTGAACGTCCCCGCGATTCGGCGCGCATCCGCAGACCGGTGACCGAAATGTCACGCAGTGCAATCAATGCTACAGCCCACCACGGAATGGTCGCGGGGTACACCCAGGCCAGCCCGCAAAATGTCCCCAGTACCAGCACCTTATCCGCCAACGGGTCCAGAAACCGCCCCAGTCGCGACTGCGCGTGCATCAGGCGTGCCACCACGCCATCTACATAATCACTGCCAGCACCGATCAGAAAGAACAGACAGGCAAACAGACGGGCCCAGGCGGCATCTTGGAGCAGGCATAAAACCACCACCGGAGTAATCGCTATCCGTAAGGCCGAAATGACATTGGGAACGAACCGCATCAGGCGGAAATGTCCGGTGCGCTACAAGATACGCTTTGCGCGGCAGCGCTAATGCCTCAAAAACTGCCAAAGTGTCACATCCGCAGCTGTCGGCAGGATTATTGTACCGGGCTTGGGTGACTATTCTGACAAATTTCTTAATTCATGAGCAAGATCATTGGCATTGACCTGGGTACGACGAATTCCGTAGTCGCAGTCATGGACGGCACCACCCCCAAGGTCGTTGAAAACCTTGAGGGCGGACGTACCACGCCCAGTGTGGTCGCCTTCAAGAAGGATGGCGAACGACTGGCCGGAGGCCCGGCAAAACGGCAGGCGGTAACCAATCCGCAGAACACCATCTTCTCAATCAAGCGCTTCATGGGCCGTGGCTATTCCGAAGTTGGCTCCGAGCTCAAGACCGTCCCCTACAAGGTTGAACAGGGCGATGGTGGAACCGCTCGGGTCCGAGTCGGAGACACGCGGTACACGCCGCAGGAAATCTCCGCAATGGTGCTGCAGAAGCTCAAAAGCACCGCCGAAGACTATCTGGGTGAGAAAGTGACCGAAGCGGTGATTACCGTACCGGCTTATTTTAACGATGCCCAGCGGAAAGCCACCAAAGAGGCCGGAAAGATCGCCGGTCTGGAAGTGCGCCGCATCATCAATGAACCGACGGCGGCGGCACTGGCTTACGGCCTCGGCAAACAGCAGGAGGACCGTGTGATCGCAGTCTACGACCTTGGAGGCGGTACGTTTGATATCTCCATCCTGGAATTGGGCGGCGGCGTGTTTGAGGTCAAATCCACGAATGGGGACACCCACCTGGGTGGTGATGACTTTGACCAGCGGATCATTGATTTTCTGGCCGCGGAATTCCGACGGACGGAGGGCGTGGAGCTGCGTAACGATCCGATGGCACTCCAGCGGCTGAAGGAAGCTGCTGAAAAGGCCAAAATCGAACTTTCCAGCAGCACGCAGACCTCCATAAACCTGCCTTTCATTACCGCCACGGCCAGCGGCCCCAAGCACCTTACGGTGGACCTGACCCGCGCCCGGTTTGAGCAGCTGGTGGGAGACCTGGTGGAACGGACCGTTGAGCCGATGCGCAAAGCCCTCTCAGATGCCAAACTGACGCAAAAGCAGGTGGATGAGGTGATCCTGGTGGGTGGCTCCACGCGCATACCGCTGGTGCTGTCTACGGTATCCGAATTCTTCGGCAAATCCCTGAACCGTTCTGTGAACCCGGACGAGGTGGTCGCACTGGGCGCAGCCATCCAGGGAGGCGTGCTGTCGCAGGATATAGACGATGTGCTGCTGTTGGACGTAACGCCGCTGAACCTGGGCATTGAAACCCTCGGGCGCGTCATGACCTCGCTCATTGAGGCCAATACAACCATCCCGACCCGCAAGCAGGAGGTGTTTTCCACGGCGGCTGATAGTCAGACTTCCGTTGAAATCCATGTCCTGCAGGGCAACCGCGGCATGGCGACGCAGAATCGTACCATCGGACGCTTCCACCTGGATGGCATCCCGCCAGCCCGGCGCGGCACACCCCAGATTGAGGTGACCTTTGATATTGATGCGGACGGCATCCTGAATGTGAGCGCGAAAGATAAAGCCACCGGAAAGGAGCAGTCCATCCGCATTGAGGCATCCAGCGGCCTGTCTGAAGCGGAAATCGAACGCATGCGCCAGGAGGCACGGGACAATGAGGCCGAAGACAAGAAATTCAGGCAGCATGCGGAACTGATCAACCAGGCGGATTCACTTATCTACTCAACGCGCAACAACCTCAGCGAGCACGGAGATAAACTGCCGGAGAACAAGAAACAGGCGATTGAAGGTGCCCTTGCACGCCTGGAGGAGCTGCACAAAGAGCAGAATGTCAACGAGCTGCAGAGCGGCATTGACCAGCTGAATCAGGCCTGGGCCGCGGCCAGTGAAGACATGTACAAGGCGCAGCAGGCAGCCAACGGGGCAGAGGACTCCCAAGGGCAGCCCGGCGTTGAGGATGTGGACTTCGAGGTAGTAGACGACGAAAAGTAATCAGCCGCTGGATGGAAGCCGGAAAAGCCGCTCCGCGTTCCGGGTCGTGATACGGGCGATTTCGTCGGTGGAGACCCCCTTGAGGCGGGCCAGCCTTTCGGAAATGTAACCCAGATACGCGGGCTCGTTACGGCGACCGCGATGCGGGGCCGGGGTCATATAGGGGGCATCCGTCTCAAGTACGCACGCAGTCAGCGGCACCGGCTCCAACAGCCGGTCGATGCCAGCGTTCCTGAAGGTGATCACCCCGCCGATTCCCAGCAGAAATCCCATTGCGGCCGCCTCCTCAATCAGCCACTGGGGTCCGGTAAAGCAGTGAAAGATACCTCTGGGGCGCTGTCCGTCCCAGGGTGGTATGGTGTCCTTGAGTATTTGCACCGCATCGGCGTGGGCCTCATCGTGACCCTTCCGATCGCGCAGATGAATGACTATCGGCAGGTCAGCCTGTACGGCCATGGCCGCATGTTCGTGCAATGCAGCCTGCTGCTGATCATCAAATGAGCGGTCCCAGTAATAGTCCAGTCCGGTTTCGCCGACAGCAATCACCGCCGATTCATTACAATAGCGGGCTACCTGCTTGATGTCGGCATCCGTGAAGCCCTTTACTTCCGTGGGATGCAGGGCCGCCATGGCGTAGAGCCCGCTGTGCTGTCGGCACAATGCCAGCGCCAGCTCAATTGAGGGCAGATCGATAGCTGGCATCAGGATGCGGTCCACCCCGCCGGACCGGGCCCGGGCCAGGACCGCAGCAAAGTCCTCCTGCAATCGGGGATCGTACAGATGTGCGTGCGTGTCAACAAACATAGCTTACCTCAACCGTTGATCCTTTGTACTCGCCTGGGCGAATCATTATCTTGAGTGGGAAACCGGGCAGCTGGCGTACATGACGCTTTTTCAATACTCACCCGTGCCGACGATGATTCGTCCTGATTCGGCCGCATGAACACTCGGAACGGTCCGCCCCCGCCGGCTGCATGGGTAAGATTTCCTGGCTGCGTGCTCATCATGCTGGCAGCTGCCGGCACCGGCTCCGCTCAGGACACCTTGAAGGCGGTGCTGCCCACCGTGGAAATCCAGGCCACGCGGGCATTTGAGTCCACTTTCAGTGCGGCACGCAGCGTATACGTGCTGAATCGGGATCAGACCCTGACGCAGCCTGGACTGACACTGCAGCAGACACTGCGCGGCATTCCGGGCATTCGCATTACCGACCGCGGACACTACGGCCTGGGAGAACGTGTCCTGGTGCGCGGCATGGGGTACCGGGCGGCATTCGGTGTACGGGGCCTCCAAGCCTTCCTTAACGGCGTGCCCCTAACCATGCCCGACGGGCAGAGCATGCTGGATGTGATTGACCCCGCCTTCATACGCCGTGCAGAACTGCTCCGGGGTCCCTCGTCCATGTACTGGGGCAATGCAGGCGGCGGGGTGCTCTTTCTATCCACCCTGCCGGACTCCAGCACCATGGCACTTCGTTATATGGGCGGCAGCTATGGTCTCAGTCACGCGATGGGCTCGGTTGCCCTGGGTGGAAGCACCTGGGATCTTGGAGGCTACGCCAGCCGGGTCAGCCGAAAAGGATACCGGGCTCACAGCGATGGCGGATTCATCCGTGTCGGGACGACTGGTCAGGTCCGCACCGGATCATCCGTTATCAGCGGCGTGCTGAATCTGGCCTTCCAGGATGTGAATTCTCCGGGGTCCCTGACCGCGGCCCAGTTTGCCGAGGATCCCCGACAGGCCAATGCCCGCTTTATTGTTCTGGGAGCCGGTAAGAAAAGCGTTCATGCGCTGGGCGGGCTGAGCGTCCGGTCTCAAACCGCCCTCGGTACGCTCGCTGCTACCGCCTGGTACATGACCCGGCGACTGGAAAACGCGCTTACCTATGCCTGGATTGATCTGGACCGGGATGCAGGCGGCGGATATGTACAGCTGCACAACTCAAACGGACCGATCTCCTGGAGCGTCGGGGCGGACTTTCGTCGGCAGCATGACCGGCGACAGACGTTCGACAATGAGGCAGGCCAGCCCCGGCGCGACCGCGTTCAGCTGAACCAGGACGAAACCGTCACCAGCCTGGCCGCCTTCGCTGCGGCACAGGTCCGGCTGACCCCGAGGCTGGGCCTTACCGGCGGAACCCGTATAGATGCAATTACATTCAGCATGGCGGACAAAGCGCTGCACAACGACAATCAGAGTGGAAGCCGGAGTTTCACGGCTCTGAGTTATTCGATCGGCAGCCGTTATCGGGCACAATCGCTGACGCTGTACGGCAATTTCAGCACAAGCTTTGAATCGCCGACTACGACGGAATTCATCAATACGCCGGTGTTGGACGGACGCTTCGATGGCGGCTTCAACCCGGATCTGGGACCGCAGCGGACCTCCGGTCTGGAAGCCGGCATCCGCGGCATTCTGCCAGGCATGGGCCTGCGGCTGGACATGGCCGGCTACCACATGCGCATCAAAGACCGCCTCGTGCCCCGACAGTCAGAAGAAGGCCGCACCTGGTATCAGAATGCAGGGCGCAACCGCCACCGGGGCGTTGAACTCGCCATCACCTGGCCGCTTGAGCGCCGGATTCAGGCGGATATGGCCTACAACTTGAGTCTGCTGAAATTCGTCAGTCAGCCCGATGAGGGTCTGCGCGTGCCCGGAATCCCGGTGCATCATCTGCAGGCATCGATTCAGATACGCACCGGCAGGCAGTGGATGCTTGAAGCGTCCGCCGAGTACGCATCCGATACGTTCGCCGATCAGGCCAACCTGCATCGTGTTAAGGCGTACGCGGCCGTGGATCTGCAGGTGGCCCGGAGCAGCTGGCAATTCGGATCCTGGCGAGTCGCCTCCTTTGCACGTATCCGCAACCTGTTTGACCATTCCTACAGCGGCTCACTGATTGTCAACGCGTTCGGCGGGCGGTATTTTGAGCCAGCAGCCCGGCGGTCCGTTCAGGCGGGTCTGGGGCTGTCCTACTGATGCGCAGCAGGAACGGAAAACCCGCACCATGAACCGCGGCTCGCCGCCGGCGATTACCCTGACGACCGATTTTGGTACCCGCGACGGATACCTGGCGGCCATTAAGGGGGTGATCCTATCCGCCTGTCCCAA
Organism: Bacteroidota bacterium; assembly: GCA_028873925.1. Lineage (GTDB taxonomy): Bacteria > Bacteroidota > Rhodothermia > Rhodothermales > Bin80 > JAPPNA01. The sequence goes on from JAPPNA010000014.1 coordinate 18,249, forward strand.
CGCCCGGCTGATTGATATCACGCACCATATCCCTCCGTTTGATGTGATGGAGGCGGCCTTTGTGCTGCGGCAGGCAGCTCCGCATTATCCGCCGCACACCATTCATCTGGTGGTGGTGGACCCCGGTGTAGGTTCCGAGCGGTTGGGGGTCGCGCTGCAGCATAACAGCCACCGCTATGTCGGCCCTGACAACGGATTGTTTGCGCTCGTGCTGGAATCCGCAGAGCCGGACGAACTCGTCCGCCTGGATGCAGCGAGAATCGGAGTAAGCAAGCCGCCCAGCCGGACATTTCACGGGCGGGATATTTTCGGTCCGGCCGCGGCCCGCCTGGCCTGCGGAGCGGCACTCAGCGATCTTGGACCGGCCATACCGGCACTGCAATCTTTGCATTGGGCCATCCCCATTGACGATACACACGGCATCCGGGGCTGGGTGGTCCATGTGGATCATTTCGGCAACTGTATCACCAACATTTCGCGCGATCTCTTCCAGCGACGTGCGGCCGGCAGACAGGTCAAGTGCTATGTGGGCAGCACCATCCTCAGTGGGCTCCAGGGTACTTATGCCGACAGGGCCGCCGGCGAGCCGGTCCTGCTGTTCGGCAGCAGTGAGGTACTGGAAGTCGCCGTCAATCAGGGAAATGCCGCCAACCTTCTCCACATCCGGCGCGGCATGCCCGTCAATATCGTATTCATGGACGCGTCGGAATCGCAGGCAGCAGAATCCTGAAAGTGCTGCCGCGCCCGGGCGCGGACTCGGCCAGCTCCAGCGAGCCGCCGTGATATTCTTCTACGATACGCTTAGCCAGACTCAGCCCCAGCCCCCAGCCCCGTTTGCGGGTTGTGTAACCGGGCTTGAATATATCGTTCCAGTTTCTGCGCTCAATGCCCCTGCCGTTGTCGGTACATTCAATGCAGATCCGACGCTCCTGCCTGCGCACCGACAGGGTGATACGTCCTTCCTCCTTATCCATTGCGTCCAAAGCGTTCTTGAGCATATTTTCAATTACCCAGGCAAAGAGCTCCGCATTCAGGGCCACCTGCCCGACTTCCGCCGTGTCCGCGGTCAGAGTAATTGCGCGCTGCGGCATCCGCCGCCGTATGTATTCCGCTGTACTGCTGATGGCCGCAATGGGAGACTGTGGTTTGAGCTTTGGCGCGGACCCTATGGCATTGAACCGCTGGGTCACCAGGCTCAGCCGCTGAAGGTCACGATCCATTTCATCCAGCACGCCCTGATCACCACCAGGGGCAGAGCGCATGATTTCGAGCCACCCCATCAGGCTTGAAATGGGGGTACCCAGTTGGTGGGCGGCCTCGCGTGCCATCCCAACCCACAGATTGCTCTGCTCATTGCGTCGCACATGCGAAAACCCCATGTATCCAACCAGCACAAACAGGCTCACAAAGAACAACTGCAGCATCGGATAAATGCGCAGTTCCCTGATGATGCTGGACTCACCGTAATAGACGCGCTGACTCAGCTGCTGCTCTGGATCCAGGTAGGCTACTTTGATGGGAATCGGTGCGCGCATGCCCGCCATGCGGCGGATCTGCCGGTTGAGCAGTTGTGAGTCCTCAGGGGCGAGCGGACCGGTTTCCGGCAGGTCAATATTGTGCCAGATCAGCGGCTCATCCAGGCTGTCGGTGATAATGGCAGGGACATCCGGGTAATAGTTGCTGATTACGTCAAAGAAGAACTCGATGTGATCCCCCATTGGCATGCTGCCGGCCCAATTGAGGGCTTCCCGCATTCGGCGCGTATCCGGGCTGTCAGGGTCAAGCAGGGTATCCAGCGTCTGGAATTCAGACTCATAGGGATTAGCCATGGCCGCACGGGCCACTTCCTCGCGCGCACCCGCCCAAATGGCCATGCCGGCGAATTCCCGGTCGCGCAGCCGCTGGACCAGGTTGTTGGAGTACCACAGCGAGGTCAGCGCAATCAGCAGGGCAAGCACAAAAAGCCCCAGCTTCAGGTCAAGAGTTCTCAGTTGCAGCTTCATCAGCGGTGGATTGACTAGGTACACGCGGCACGCCCGGGCTGCGCGCTGGTCAGGAGCCCAAGTGAATGATCTGGTGCCGCTTGGGCCCGGTGGACACCATGTCGATCGGCAGCCCGGTGAATAAGCTGATCTGCCGGATCAGCGCATGAGCCGCGTCGGGCAGTTCATCAAACGAAGTGGCCCCTATCACCGGCTGCGTCCAGCCCGGAATCGTCCGGTAAACAGGCTCAACTTTTTCGAGTGTACTCACCGCGCTGGAATAGCCGATGCCTTTGCGGTCCGCGATCCTGTAATCGATGCAGACATTAATGGTGTCCAGTCCGGTCAGCACATCAATCTTGGTCAGCGCTAGGCCGGTAAATCCGTTCAGCTGACACGCGTACCTGAGCGCAACCAGATCCAGCCAGCCGCACCGTCTCAGCCGACCGGTAGTCGCCCCGAATTCAACTCCGGCCGCCTGCAGAAATGCTCCGGCTGATCCGTCCAGCTCTGTCGGAAAGGGGCCGTTGCCGACCCGCGTACAGTAGGCTTTGGTGATGCCGATGACCCGTTCAATTGCGCCCGGCGGGATGCCCAACCCGGTGCAGGCCCCCCCGGCGGTCGGACTGCTGGAGGTCACAAAGGGGTAGGTACCGAAGTCCAGGTCCAACAGCGATCCCTGCGCACCTTCCGCCAGTACGGACCGGCCTTCCGCCAGTGCCTGGTGCAGCAGGGCCGGAGTGTCCGTCAGGTACGGGCGCAGTTTCCGGCCGAACGCGGCATAGGCCTCAATCACCTCATCAGGATGGATGGCGCGTTGCCCGAACACCTCGGTAAGCAGGTGATTTTTTTCCCGGGCCAGCCCTCGGAGCCGAGCCGCCAGGAGATCGGTACAGAGCAGATCCCCCATGCGAATCCCACTGCGGGCGACCTTGTCCACATAGGCCGGTCCAATGCCTCTGCGAGTAGTGCCGATGGCCTGATCTGAAGCGGTGGCCTCACGGGCGCTGTCAAGGACCAGATGCCAGGGTACGATACAATGAGCATTGCGGGCAATCCAGAGCCGCCCCTCCAGGTTAAATCCCAGATCGTGCACCGCGGAAATTTCCCTAACCAGAACGCAAGGATCCACAACCACCCCGTTGCCGATGACACAGGTCACCCCATCAGCAAACGCACCGCTGGGAATCAGGTGCAATACCTGCGTCTGATCACCCCATTGAATGGTATGGCCGGCATTGGCCCCGCCCTGATAGCGGGCCACAATGTCAAATTCCGGGGCAATCAGGTCAACGATCTTGCCTTTCCCCTCGTCCCCCCACTGACTTCCGACTACCACAGTCACCGCCATGTCCGTCCTCTACTGAGTCGGCATACTTCCAGCATACATGGGGCGCATTCGTCCGGTGACGCACGGCAGGATACCTGCGTCATCTGAATCAGCCGTTCAACCGGTGGCCGCCTGGTAGCTCTCAGCGGCCTCGCTGACGGACTCAAAATGCTGAAAGATGGTGATGAGCCTGGTCACAATAAGCAGCGACTGGATCCGGTCGGCGGCATTGGCCAGCCGCAGATCACCACCTGCATTCCGCATGGTAGTCAGCGCGCTGATGAGCATGCCGAGTCCGCTGGAATTCATAAACTTGACGCGCGCCAGGTCCACGATCACATTCTTCTTACCCGCATCCTTGAGCTGATGCAGGCGGTCATGGAGTTTAGCACCGTCCGGGCCGCCCATGACATTGCCCTTTAGCGTGATTACGACCGCGTTGTACTGCTCGTTGACTGAAAAATTCATGGTTTATTCCGGCCTCGCAAGATTAGCGCCTTCGGGGAGACCTCCGCTGCGGGGCTGCACGACTGTGCAGCTCTACAACGACCGGTGTTGCCACAAAGACAGATGAGTAAGTTCCGATGATGATTCCGATAATGAGAGCGAACGCGAATCCGCGCAACACCTCGCCCCCGAAGATAAACAAGGTCAGTACAACAAGCAATGTGGTGCCTGAGGTAACAAAAGTCCGGCTTAGCGTCGTGTTCACCGACCGGTTGACGACCTGCTTGTAAGGCTCGGTCTTGAACAGATTGGTGAACTCCCGAATCCGGTCAAAAATCACCACCGTATCATTGAGCGAGTAGCCCACAATGGTAAGGAACGCCGCGATGATGGCCTGGTCAATCTGCATCGAGAACGGCAGCAGGCCGCGCAGCAGCGAAAACATCCCCAGCGTTATGAGCACATCATGAAAGAGCGCCGCTACCGCACCGAGTCCGAACCGCCATTCAAAGCGGAACATAACGTAGACAAAAATAACCAGCAGCGACCCGATTACCGCATAGATGGAACCCCGCTTGAGGTCCTCGGCAAACCTCGGACCCACCACATCGGTCTTCACGACGCGCGGATTACTGTCTGGGAAAGTCCCGGCAATGGCCTCCAGGAGGCGCGTCTGCATTTCGGTGGTCTCCCCCTCCTGGACCGTGCGGATCAGCAATGCATCGGTGCCTTCGGCGGTCACATCGCTGTACGTCTTGACCTCCGGGGCGGTCTCCAGGACCGGTGTGAGAGTCGCACGCACCTGGGTAACCTCGAGCGGCCGGGTACTTTCGATGACAAACTCCATCCCGCCGCGAAAATCTATCCCCAGCTCCAGGCCTCTAAACAGCAGCGTCACCAGACTCAGCGCAATCAGTACGCCGCTTATCACATAGCCGCGCCGGCGGCTCTCCACAATGCTGAAATCAGCGTTTTCAAAAATCCGCATCTATGCAAATCCGCTCGTTGCTGCCGAGGGCTCAGCCGAAGCTCACAGCCAGCCGCCGGCCCACAACCATGTAGTCAAAGATAATTCTCGTAAAGACGATCGCGCTGAACAGCGATGCCAGAATGCCCGCCATCAGCGTGACCGCAAACCCCTGAATCGGCCCGATCCCGAACGAATATAGGATGACACCCACAAAGAAGGTGGTCACATTCGCGTCAATGATGGCGCTCAGCGCCTTAGCATAGCCTCCGTCCACGGAGGCCTTCAGCGTCTTGCCCGTCTTTTGCTCCTCACGTATTCGTTCAAATATGAGCACATTGGCATCCACCGCCATACCGATGGTCAGTACGATACCGGCTATGCCGGGCAGCGTCAGCGTAGCATTGAACCCGGCCAGGATGCCCAGTATGAAGATGATGTTGATCAGCAGAGCCAAATCGGCCACGAATCCTCCGCCCCGATAGTAGAAGATCATGAACATAGCCACCACCATGAGGCCGACCATGATGGAGGTGAAGCCCGACTGACGCGCTACCCGTCCCAGACTGGGGCCGACCGTGCGCTCTTCCACGATTTCCACCGGAGCCGGCAGCGCGCCGCTTTTGAGCACGGTGACAATGTCGTCGGCTTCGGCCTGTGATCCCAATCCGGTTATCTGCGAATTGCCGCCGGTTATGCGGCTGATGACCGTGGGGTAGGAATACACCACACCATCCAGCACAATCGCCACATTCTTGTTCACGTTAGCACCGGTGAGACGTGACCAGATGCGCGAGCCTTCCGAATTCATCTTCATCGAGACCAGCGGCAGGTTGGTCGTCTGATCAAAGTCCGCCCGGGCATCGGTGATAACCTCTCCAGACAGCTCCTCGTTGACATTGACCGCCAGCACCGCGTAATACTCCATCCCGCCCCCCGGGTTGGACGGACTGGCGTGATACAGCAGCTCAATGTCCCGCGGCAGCATCTGCTGGGCGACGGGATCCCGCATCAGCTCATTGAAGGCGGCCGTGTCCTGTACCGCCACTTCACCAAAAACCACCGATCCCTGCCCCGCGGGCCGTATCACATCCAGCAGCGGATTGCCCGCATCCGGCATGGCATCATCCGTAAGCAGTTGACTGACATCAAAGGTCGTATCGGATTCAGCCCCGGTCGTATCAGATTCAGCCCCGGTGGTATCGGATTCAGCCTCGGTGGCATCGGTATCGTCCGTTTCCGCCAGGTCCGCCGAGTCAGCAGCAGCGGTCACATCGGCTTCAAAGTAGGAGATCATGCGCTGGATGGACGTGTTGAGCTCGGTCGGGTCGGCCATCAGTCTGAATTCCAGACGGGCGGTCCCCTTGAGCAGACGTCGCACCCGCTCAGGATCGTCCACCCCGGGCAGCTCCACGATAATCCGGCGGTTGCCCTGCGTCTGGATCGATGGCTCGGTAACCCCGAAGCGGTCCACACGGTTGCGGATAATCTCTATGGCACGCGTGACGGCATCACCGGCCTGCATCTGCAGATATGCCGCCACATCACTGTTGCTGGAGCGTCGTGTGATTTCGTCGCTGCGGAAATAACGCGATAGGCTCGCCTCTGGATTCCGGCGTTCAAATTCATTCACGAATGCGTCAATAAGCGATCCGCCTTCTGCGAGCGCCTGCGCATCCGCGGCGGCCAGTATGGAATCAAATGCCGCGTCGCGGCGCGCATCTGCGAGCTCCTGGAGCAGTTCGCTCAGCCCGACCTCCAGCGTAACATGAATGCCGCCCTGCAGGTCCAGCCCCAGGTTCAATGCCTTTTCATTCACCCGCGACAGCGTACTGTAATTATCGCTGCGAAACGCGTCCTCCTCCTCTGCCGTCATCGCGGACAGGCGGTTGTTGTAGTAGAGCCCCTGAACGGAAGGGAACAGGTACCACGCCGTCAGTAGCAGGAAGAATATGACGGCACCTACCTTGAATCCGTTGCCTTGCATGAGTGTCCTAGTGGTGTTTAGCGGTGACCGATGGGTCTGTCCAGCGCATTAATACGCCCCTTGGCGGAAAAAGGTGCCCATGCGGGGCCAACAAAATCACCACCTGCCGATTACATCCCGCCTGCTTCATCCAGCACCGCTTCACGCAGCCTGTTCAGCACACCATCAGGTTCGTCGGAGGATGAGGGATGCGGCAGCCTGAGCGTACGCACCGGCAGGGAAGCAGGGACTCTTGGGTGGTTTCCGATGTGGACAATGATGTGGGTGGCATCCAGGGGCCAGTAGGGCTGCGCCAGGTATTCGGTGAGCGCATCGCGGTGTGACCACAGCGCAAACAGAATACTGCGCCGCGGAAAGTGCCCCTGCTGTGACCACCGGGCGGCCTGGCCGGCCAATTCGATCAGAACAGCTGGCAACATCCATTCTGATTCGCTGCCGCGGTACATGTCGGCACCCACAATGATCAGTTCGCTGGCCCGTGCAGGATCCTTACCCGGCAGAAGCCGGAGCAGATCAAAGTGTCCGGCCTCTGGGCCGCCTGTTCTATGGATGGTTATTTCCAGGGCAGCTAGCAATGCCAGAGGCATCCCGGTGTCAAGCCACGCTCCGGCTGCCTGCGGACCCATTCCGGTCAGGCGCGCGAAGGCCGAATACGTCATCTGCACGATGAGACACTGCGGGATCGTCTGCCGGGACGGGCGTACATCCAGGCGACCCAGGATAATCATCAACGCCTGACGGTCCGAGTGCGGGCACTTGGCGGGCTTCTCGGCTACCAGGCCGGTCGTGGCAGAGGCACCGACCAGTGCGGACTGGAGCGCTGTAACCACTATGGTCCCGGTATCACTCCGTGCGTCCGGCCACAGGTCGAATCCTTCCGTGAAGCCGCCGCTGAAGCGGACGCTCAGCTGTGACAGCGCAGGCTTGACCCGCGCGACCGGTTGGAGTCCTGCCAGATGTTGCTCAACAAAGGCTTCCAACTGCTCGGCCGGCTCCACACCTGATGCGCTCCCATAACGCTGCAGCAATTCCTGGGTATGCAGAAGTCGGGTCTCGTTCCAGACGGGCGCGTGAAGGCGTGATACCGGCGGCGGCTCAACCCGCTGCAACTGGGAACACCCGGCCAGCAGCACCCCGGCGCAGAAGCCCCCGAATCGGAGCCAGCCTGAAAATTGTAGATTCTGTATGAAGATGGTCAGATACGGTTAACTTATTGCGCAGACTGTTGTAATATTCAAGAGCTGTTTGGTTGTAGTTCGCCATGCGCACCAGCAAAGACGTGATAGTGGCAGCCCGAATCCTCACCGGCATTCTGCTCGTGGTGGCAGGCGTGTTCGTCCCCGGTACAGCGTATGCTCAGACCGGAAAAATTGCCGGTCAACTCACCGATGAGACGGGGGCCCCGCTCCCGGGAGTTAACCTTTACATCAAAGCGCTGGGCCAGGGCGGAGTTACCGATCTGGATGGCTACTATGTCATTTTGAATCTGTCCCCCGGCACCTACAGCGTGCGCGCGTCGTTTATCGGATTTGCGACGCAGATCATTGAAGGGGTTCGGGTCAATATTGACCAGACCACCACCGTCAATATTCAGCTTCAGGAGAGTGCGCTGGGGCTGGACGAACTGGTCGTCACCGCCGATCTGCCGGTCGTACAGGCCGATGTGTCCAACAGTCAGCTCAGCGTTACCTCGGAGCAGATTGAAGCTCTGCCGGTGTCCAGTGTGAGCAGCGTGGTGGGCCTGCAGGCCGGAATCCAGGGCCTGTCCGTGCGAGGCAGCGGCACCGATGAGATCTCCTTTATGGTCAACGGCATCACGCTCCGCGACGAACGCAACAATGCGCCCTACACCAGTCTCAGCCTGTCGTCCGTGGAGGAGGTGCATGTGCAGACCGGGGGATTTAATGCCGAGTACGGCAATGTCCGTTCGGGCGTGGTCAATGTCGTCACCAAAGAGGGGGATCGCAGCCGATACAGCGGCAGCGCAATTATCCGTTACAGTCCGCCCGCACAGAAGCACTTCGGCAACAGGGCCGACCATCCGGATGCCTATTGGATCCGGCCCTTCATTGACCCGACCGTAGCCTTTGCCGGCACCGAAGCCGGGGGCTGGGATGCGGCCACCCAGGCGCAGTACCCGACGTTTGAGGGTTGGGTGGCGATTGCTGACGAGCGGTTGACTGACGACGATCCCGAAAATGATATGACTCCAGAAGCACTGCAAAAGGCTTTTCTGTGGCAGCACCGCAAATCCATGCAGATTGTGCAGCCGGATTACAATGTGGATGTCGGCATTGGGGGCCCGGTCCCGGTTCTCCACCGGCATCTGGGCGGGCTTCGATTCTACGCATCCATGCGAGCCGACCAGAACATGTATCTGATCCCGCTCAATACCGACCGCTATTCCGAGTGGTCAGGACACTTGAAGATAACATCCAATCTGAGGCCCGGCATGAAACTCACCCTGGAGGGTCTGCGGGGCCACATTACCGGTACCGCCGCAAGCCGGGCCGGTCAGCCGGGCATATTCCGATCCGCGTCCGGCATTGCAGGCGCGATGAGCCGAGTCAGCTTTATTGACACACGGATATTTGCTTCTGATTACTGGACACCTACCGATGTCAACAATACGATGGGCGGTGCCAAGTTCACCCACTCGCTGAACCCATCCACCTTCTACGAACTCCGATTCAACGCCTTCCGGTCCCGCTACAACACCAATCCCGGGCGCTTGCGGGATGAAACCCCCGTGGTGTATTTCGGGGGTGTGGGGTTTGATGAGGCTCCGTTCGGTTTCCAGCCCAAGCCCACCTTCGGGGTGGATGGCATGCGTACGGGGGTGGGCATGAGTAATGCGCGGGATTCCAGCCGGGTTACTGTATACAACCTGAAGGGTGATGTGACCAGCCAGCTCAATCGGTTTTTGCAGGTTAAGGCGGGCCTTGAGTACAACCTGACGGATTCGCGTGTCAACTACGGCCGCTACGATGCCTTTCTTCCCAGCGGCAATAATCATTCGGTGTGGGACCGTACGCCCGCGCGGGGGGCCGCCTATGCCCAGAGCAAGCTTGAATTCTCCGGCATGATTGCCAATCTGGGGCTGCGGCTGGATTATTTCCATGCCGGCGGGGACTGGTACGCGTTTGACCCGTTCTCCTTTGCGTTCAGTGCCCGGTATGCCCCGCAGATTGATACGCTGCTGGTTTCGGAGCCGACCCGGCGGATATTCACGCTCAGCCCCCGGCTGGGCGTTTCGTTCCCGGTCACCGAGTTCAGCAAGCTCTATTTCAATTACGGCCACTTCCGTTCGCTGCCGGATCCGAACAACATCTTCCTGCTGCGCTCCTTTACGGAGACCGGGCAGATCAGCCGCGTGGCGAACCCCAATAATCCGCTCCCCAAGACCGTCGCCTATGAGCTGGGCTATGAGCAGTCCCTTTTTGATCAGCTGCTGATCCGGATGGCCGGCTATTACAAGGATGTGTCGCTCCAGCCGTACCTGACCCAATATATCAGTCGGGATGGCCAGGTCAGTTACACCACCAGCGAGCCCAACTCTTTTGAGGACATCCGCGGTTTTGAATTCACGCTGTCCCGCAATCGGGGGCGCTGGGTGCAGGGGTTTGTCAATTACACCTATATGGTTTATACGTCCGGGTATTTCAGCCTGCGGCGAAATTTTGAGAATCTTACCGCGCAGCGCGAATTCGCCGAGAGTGATACGGAGCGGCGCCGTGCCTCATCGCGCCCGGTCCCGCGGCCCTATGCCCGGCTGAATGTGGATATTCTGTCACCTGAAAATCTTGGTCCGTACGGTGCTCTTGGGAACTGGCGCATCAGCGTCCTCGGCAGCTGGCAGCAGGGATCCAAGTTCACTTGGACGGGAGGCGGATCGGTGCCCGGCGTGATCAACAATGTATCGTTTCGGGACTACTGGAACCTGAATCTGCGCTTCTCAAAGAGTTTCGTGCTGCGCGGAAGGCGGGCACAGTTCTTTGTTGATGTGTTCAACGCGCTCAATACGCGCCGCCTGTCCTTCAGCGGGTTCGTTGATGGCAACGATCAGCTGTCGTATTTGCGCTCACTGCATCTGCCCGAATCACCGGACTATCAGACCAATATTCCCGGCAATGATCGGATCGGGGCCTACCGGTCCTATGACACGCCCTATCAGCCAATGGAGCGGATCCCGGTGCGTGAGAGTGTGACCCAGCCGCAACCGAAGATCATTTACTGGGAATACGATTCGCGTGAGTATCTCGTCTGGCGTGACGGAGCCTGGGGACCCGCTGACTCACAGATGGTCCGGCAGGTGCTTGATGATAAGGCGTACATAGATATGCCGAACCAGAATTTCCTGACGTTTCTGAATCCCCGCGATGTTTACTGGGGAGTCCGGTTATCTCTTTAGCGCATGACCCGAACTGATACCTGCAGGAGATTGTCTTGGCTGGTTCCTTGGGTCGCATGCTGGGTCCTGGTGCCCGCCGCCGGGGCCCAGTTTGTCAATAAATGGCTCTCGGTGGGTGCGATGCACAACTGGTACAGCGAAGTCGGCAACGAATGCGAAAGCTGCGGATTTGTCAGGACGCAGCAGGATGGTCTGCGCTGGCCGGGGATTTACCGCTTTACCGATATGCAGGCGGCGAAGGCGTTGTGGATCGGTGCGACCAACGTCACCGATGATCTGGGCACCCAGTACGCACACCGTGTGGTACATGCGGGACCCCGCGTGTCCGGCAGCGGCGAGTTTTTTCCGGTACGGTTTGAACTGATCAGCCGCCTCGCCCCCACATCGGTGTATGTGGATGGTGCCCTGACGGAGCCTGAAGCTGCGATGGTAACGGACCTGTCCGACGCGTCCATTCCGGGCGATGCCATGCTGATCAATGTTGTCAACACGCTGCTCGGCATCACGATGGAGCGCCGCATAATTCAGTTCGCCCAGGAGTATCACGACAACTACCATGTGTTGGAGTACACCTTCACCAATACCGGCAATACCGATGCGGATACGGACATTGAGCTGCCCAATCAGACGCTGGAGGGGGTCTATTTCTTCTTTCAGTGGCGCCTGTCGGTAGCGAAGGAAACGCGTTACGTTATCGGCAACGGGACCGGCTGGGGCCTCAACGCGATGTTGGACACGCGCGGTGACGGAGTTAAGGCGGATCCGCCGGAAGAGGACTTCCGGGCGCAATTCGTGTGGCACGGCAAGTTCCCCGCCTTCAGTGCCTACGACAATCTGGGCGGTCCGATTCTTCCTCAGGCACTGCCTGCACTGAACGTTGCTTCTACGGACACCCTCGGACGCCTGGGAGCTTCGCAGTTTGTCGGTGTGGTCACCCTGCACGCGGACGTATCGCCCACAGATCCGAGTGATGATCCGACCCAACCTACCACGACCACCTGGATTGGCTCTGATGATCCGTACACTTCGCAGAACGATGCCTTTAATCCGTCCAAAATGGAGGTGGAATACGGGGTGATGTCCGGGGGTCACAAGTCACCCCGCCATGCGGATGTGGTAGAGCCAACCGGACTGCCGGGATTTCTTGCACCGGTCGGCGATCCGAGTCTGGGCACACCCGGCGGCTTTTCCAACGCCAACGGATACGGCCCCTACACGCTCGCACCCGGAGAGAGTATTCGCATTGTGCTGGCGGAAGGCGCTGCGGGGCTGAGCCGCGAGGCGAACGAGGCCATAGGGCGCGCCTATAAGGAGGCGGATGCCAATGACGATGCTCCGATTTCATATACGGTGCACGGCCGGACCCATACCCTGACCAAGAATGAATGGGTGTTCACCAGCCGCGACTCACTGTTCCAAATGTTTCGCCGAGCGCTGGCCAACTATGCGTCCGGTTACAGTATTCCGAGGGCACCGGCCCCTCCGGCCGCCTTTGAGGTAACCGGTGGTGGCGATCGGATCGGCCTTTCGTGGCAGCCGCATGCCACCGAACCGTTGCCTGAAAGCTGGGAGATTTATCGCGCACGCGGCCGTTATGACAGCACCTACACCCTGGTCCATACCGCTGCTGGCGGCGATACCAGTTACGACGATACGACACCCATCCGAGGCATTGACTACTACTATTACATGGTGGCGGTGCAGAGTGGCAGCCGGAATGATGGTACTGGACTGACTCCGCCGGGTCGGCCGCTCAGAAGCAGCCGTTATGCGACGCAAACGTACTCTCCGACGCGCCTCAAGCGCCCAGCCGGTTCGGTTCTTGCGGATATCCGCATTGTGCCTAATCCCTACAATATCGCCGCCAGCGCACAGGTCAGATTTCCCGATCAGACCGACAAACTGGCATTCTTCAACATCCCGGGCCGTTGCACGATTGCCATTTACACCGATCTCGGCGAGCTCGTGGACACCATTGAGCACACCGATGGCAGCGGCGACGAGTTCTGGGATCACACCACTTCTTCGCGGCAGGTCGTAGCCAGCGGACTGTATATTGCGGTCATAACGGATTTGGACACGAATGAGCGTATCATCAAGAAATTCGTAATCATTCGGTAGCGGCGCATGAAACCCCTGATGGTCATACTCGCTGCTCTGGCTGTGCTTCCGGCACAGGGTCAGCAGGAAAAGCTGGCCCAGACCGGCATGAAGTTTCTCAGTGTGTCTGCGGACCCGCGCGCTGCGGGTCTGGGAGATGCGCTGACCGCGGTGGAACATGGCTCGGCATCCATGTTCTACAATCCGGCTGGTATGGCATGGCAGGCTTCCTCAGTGGATATCATGCTGAGCCGCACCCGTTGGATCGCTGAGATTGATTATTCGCTGGGCAGCTTTGCACTGCGGCCGGCACAGGGGAGATGGGGCGTGTTGGGCTTTACGTTTCTGGCGGTGGACTACGGAGATCTGGAGGAAACCATCCGGTTTGACAATGAGCAGGGATATCTGGATCTGGGTACGTTTTCGCCTACCGCGTGGAGCTTCGGGGCCGGTTATGCGCGCGCATTGACCGACCAGTTCGCGGTCGGAGGTCACATTAAGTGGGCAAGCCAGAACCTGGGCGACAGTGTAATGGGGCTGGGTGAAGATGGCGAGTATACGCGGGAGAAATTTGCGGAGCGGGCGGTAGCCTATGATTTCGGCATGTTGTACCGGACGGGATTCAGAAGTCTGCAGTTCGCTGTCAGCGCGCGTAATTTTGCGCGTGAGCTGTCCTTTGCGGAAGAGAGTTTTCAGCTGCCGCTGACACTGCGCATCGGCGTGTCCATGAATATGATGGACCTGGTGGCACTCGGATCGGGCGTGCATGCCTGGCTGGTGTCGGTGGATGCGAGCAATCCGCGGGATTTTTCAGAGCAGATCAAGGTCGGAACCGAATACCAGTTCCTGGACACATTTGTGCTGCGGGCGGGTTATGCCTTCCCGACCGATGAGCAGGGGGTCAGTTTTGGTCTTGGTCTGAGGCAGTCGCTGGGTCGAATGGGATTCGGTGCTGACTATGCATTTACGGAATTTGGCATTTTTTCCAATGTCCATCGCCTTGCGTTACGGTTATCGCTGTAAGCTGCGGCACCGGGCGCGGCTGACTATGCTGTCCGCTGCGGCCCTGCTGCTTGCGGCCGGGTGTGATTTTGGGCCTGCTGCGAGCCTGCATGACCCGAATCGCATCAGCAGTCCAGATCCCGTGATTGATTCGGTATCGCCGGCGGGACTTGCGCTGGCCGGAGTGGACCTTGTGACAGTCATCGGGCAGAATTTTTCGGGCGATATTGCGGGCAATCTGGTCTATTTTGGTCAGAGTCGGGGCACTATCCTGGAGGCATCACCGACGCAGATGAGCGTGCTGCCGCCCAATGCGCCGATGCAGAACCTGCTGCTTCGTGTGTCTGTGATTGGGGCGGAAAATTTCAGCAACGGCGTGACGTATTCACTGGATGCCGCGGCGGCCCCGTTTGGCAGCATTCTGTCTTTTGAAGATATCTTCAGCATCACGACGGACCTCGCGGGCCATATCTACATCTCGCTGATCTCGGATGCCCGCCCCGTCGGGATTGAGCGCCTGGATGCGGAGGGTACGCGGAGCCGTTTTGCGCAAAGCGGGTTCGGATGGGCCGATATGGCGTTCGGTCCTGATGGCCAGCTCTATACCGTGCGGGCCGTGCGGGCGGTGTTCCGATTTACGGAAGGCTCTTCCCAGATGACATGGGTAGTCATCCCGGATGTCACCGTAAAGCTTAGCGCCGTTGCCGTAGACGCATCTGGAGTGGTCTGGGTCGCGGGCGACAATGCGCATATTTATTCGCTCTCGCCTGACAAATCGGTGCAGATGCACGCCTTTGAGGCCAATGTCCGAGATCTGGCTCTGGCTGACGATTACCTCTACGCGGTGGGGGAGCAGCAGGACCGGCATGCAGTCTGGCGCTTTGCCCGCGGAGCGGGGGCGCAGCTGGGACCCGCCGAGGAGATTCTTGATATTGCAGGTCAGGGCGGCCGTCAGGGCCTGTCGGTCGCCGTAGCGACCAGCGGACATGTCTACGTCGGCACCGACGCTACGGACCCGGTGATCCTGGTGGACCCGGATGGGACCGCCGAACCGTTGTACCCTGGAATTCTAACCTCTCCCGCCAGTAAAATGGCATGGGGCCCTTCGGGCTATCTTTATGTGGTCCGGGATCGTTCCGAATCGCTTGACCCGACCATTACGCGCGTCAACACGCGTCGGGAAGGCGTTCGTTTTTTCTAACCTTTTTTACCCCTTGGATTCATGAGAACTTTTCTGCTTGTTTTTTCCTTATTGCTACCGGCCTCCGCCACGGCGCAGAACTGGGTCAGCATGGGTGGTTTTCCAGATGACAATACCTGGACCACCTACATGCACGGCCTGGCGGTCGATGCCGAAGGCAAGGTCTGGGTCGGTCCCTGGCCGACGTACACATGGGTCACAGCCAGCGGCGATACCGTCAGGGATGCCAACGGCGAGGCCCTTAGTACGCGCACCATTCATGTCTATAATCCGGACGGTACCGTAGCCATGGAGCCAATACGGACCATAACGGTCGGTGGTGAGACCGATACGCTGCTGTCCAACGTTACCATTCGCGGACTGCGGGCCGATCACAATGGCAACATATTGCTTGTGCTCGGCGGCTCCAGTATGATGTACCGGATCAATCACCAGACAGGTGAAGGAATGGATAAGGTCTTCCTGGATATCGGCTCGCCCGCTGCACCTGGTGTCGATGCGAACGGCAATATATTCGTTGCCGCCGTGGTGCCCGGTGCTCCCATCAAGATTTACGGTCCGGACTTTATGGATACCGGTGTGATTGCGGCTGATTCTTCAAAGGGCTTTTCCCGTGCCTTTGAGGTGTCGGCCGATGGCAATGCGGTCTATTGGGTTGGCTACAGTAACCGGCATATCCTCAAGTACACGCGCGCCGACGAGTTTTCCGAGTTCAACTACACCATGCCGGACACATTGCATTGGGGGCTGATTTCCGAGTCCAACCATCGCAACCCCGCCACTGGTAACATCTGGTTCGGGCATTCCCAGGGAGCCGGTGTGGAGCCTTCAGAGAATGTGGATCTGGGCTACGGATTTGGAAGCGAGGATCAGCTGCTGACCTGGTATGAGCTGGATACGATGACCGACGAACTGGTGGACAGCCTGAAGGTGACGCTCATTCACCCCTGGGACCAGCAGAAAACCCGCGCGATCGCCTTTGCCCCGGATGGCAAGACGGCCTATGTGGCGCTGTGGGAGACCAACCTGCCTACGCCGCTGGATCCCCCTGAAATTGCTGTCTACAAGTTTGTCAAAACGGAGACAAGCAGTATTGAACGCGACGCGGTCGGCGTACCGGAGCAGTTTACGCTCAGCCAGAATTATCCGAACCCGTTCAATCCCCAGACCAAGATCGAGTTTGACCTCATGGAGGCGGGTGCAGCCCGAATGGCGGTTTACGACATTTTGGGTCGCGAAGTCCGCGTGCTGATTGACGAGCACCTTCAGGCAGGACGTTACACGGTGACGTTTTCGGACACCGGCAACCTGCCCAGCGGTGTCTATCTGTATCGCCTCATGGTGAATGGTCAGTCTTTGTCGGGTCGAATGATCCTATCCAAGTAGTGCCTGCACCATTATAGGGGGCTCGGCCATGCCGGGCCCCCTTTTTTGTTTGCACGCGGCGGTGCTTCATCATGCCGGATGCGTTCGGCCTCCAGACCAGCGCTTGGCCTTGGATTGTTGATGCTGCGTAAGCTGGGGTGGGATTGCGGCCCCTTCGTGTGGTTCCCCGGCCTGCCCGGTTTGGTTGAGGCCCAATCTCCCTCAATTCGGCGGCTCGGGGGCCATCGATCCCGTAAAGACCCCGTCGTACCGGATCGGGCGGCCCAAAGACGAATGTCATGTTGTGATATTTTTCGTTTTCCCTGTTACCTGACACGGCGCTTTGTGCCTTGAATTCAGTCAGATCACACCGGCCCATCCCATGTTTATTCGGCGCTACCGTTACACCCGCAAGGATGGCTCCAAGGCCTGCGGACACATCCTCCTGGAGAACCACCGCTTCCGCGGCAAATTCAAGCAGCGCACCCTACTCAATCTGGGCAAAGACTTCAACGTCCCCAAAGAGCACTGGCAGCAGGTCACCCGCGAGGTTGTCAACCGGCTCCGCGGCACGCCCACCACTGATCAGGAAGACTTTGCCTACAAGGAAGTGGTCAAAGACTTGGCCGACCGCTTGGATGCATCAGGCTACAAGGAGGGGCAGAAGCCCATTGAATATCTCATAGTAGAGCCGAACTTTGCGCACGAGGCGCGCTCGGTGGGCGGCGAACGGCTGTGTTTGAAAGCGCTACGCGATCTGGGCCTGATGAAGGTGCTGCGAAAGCTGGGCTTCCAGCCGCGCGCGGCCAGGATCTGCGCGGCCCTAGTGGTGGCCCGGATGCTGAGTCCCGGCCATCATCCCCATCGTTGGATGAAGAAGCACTCGGCCATCTGGGAGCTGCTGGGACTGCACAAGAGACCGCCTTCGGAGAGTACCGCGCACCGGCATGTCGACCGGCTGGTGGCGCAGAAAGATGCCATCATGAACGGGGTCTGCGATGGTGCTACGACATATCTGGGTCTTCGCGATACGATTTACTTCTATCACCTGACCCGCACCCATCGCTCCGGTCATAAGAAGGCGGAACAACTGGTGTTTAACTATCAAGGTCGGCATGACCATCCACTGATGGTGATGGTCATGGATGCGAGCGGCTTTCCGCGTTCGGTGGACTTTCTGGCGAGCAATGTGAATGAGCCGGGCACCCTGAAAGATACCCTTGAGCGACCGGATGCGGCATACGTTGTTATGGATGCCCACACATCCACCGAGGCCGACTTGAAATGGTTGCGCAGTAAGCAAATCGCCTTGTGAAGTGCCAAACGCCGGACCCCAAGGCAGACCGGATGGCCTCCACGCGGTCCGGGCACCTGGCCCGGCACTGGCAGTTGGAAAGGAGTGACGATGAGTCGTGGCTCAATGTGCGGGCCCGTGCGGCAGTAGCAGACCGGATCCTGGAATCCAAGCACCAGAAGTTTGAGGAGGCCCTCATGAAGCTCCACGCCGATTTGGCGCGGCCCTACTGTCTGAAACGGTATGCAAAGGTGCTGGAGTCGGTGGGACACCTCAGGGAGCGCTATGGTCGGATGGCGAATCAGTACGACATCCAAGTCAGGAAAGACCCCAACGGTCCCAATGCGACCCAGGTTACCTTCGCCCGCCGAGAGAGCTCTGCCACCGTCGGCGGTGGCTATGTCCTGCGCACCAGCTACAAGGACTGGGACCTGGAACGCATCGTGCGCACCTACGGGCAATTGACGAATATTGAAAATACGTTCCGCGCGCTCAAGCTGGGACTGCGGCAGATCAGCAGGGATGATCGGATCGAAGGGCATATGTTTGTCTCGGTACTGGCCTATCACGGCGTGCAGTTGATTCGCACGAAATTGAGGAAATGCAAGGTGAATGATGACTGGGGCTCGCTCCAGACCGATCTCCGCAACTGGCAGCGTGTCACGACCATGGTTACGGATAAGGCCGGAGATACCCTGATCCACAAGCAGGATTGCCGCCCCAGTAATAGGCAGCGCGAATTGGCCCAACACCTGGGCGTAAGCTGCGGCAGACACCTTGAACAGACACGGATTCCACGCGCTGGAACCACGACTGCCGGAGACACCTGATCATCCGGGTACGGAGCGTAATACGTTTGAGTGGTTGCAAATTGTGGCCGACTCGGGTACCGGATGAAGGAGGAGTCCGTGAGCCATGTCATTATGAACCCGGCCGCAATCCCCCGGGACTCATTGACCTGATGGGCCTCCGGTTTCGGATCTGTGCGGATCCCATCCGTATGACAGGCAGTAATCTACAGGGCGTGCTGGTCATCCTGGCATCCCGAGCGAGCAGCTCGAACAGTTGGATTACCGGGCCATGGCATTAACCCGCGCTGCGCGGACCATTGAGCGCCCGGATACGAAATCTGAAGTACCCCTTGGACGATCGGCGCTGATTGTGGACCCGATGGGTAGGCTGGCTGAGGATTCCAGGACCACACTTATGCGGGATGCGGATCTACCTGCCGTGAATTCAGTGGCAACCCGGACTGCCCCCGCAATGTAGGCTGAGCAGTCTTGTGACCGAGCGATTCATTGGGCGGGACTGGGACGTGCCTAACCGGCATGGGCGGTTATGTTGTTGATATGCAGGGTCCGGCCACGCCGATGTGCGATCCGGCCCCGACCATTTTGGGCAGAGAAAGGTCGCCCGAGGGTCTCATGATAGAGGTGATTTTTTTTCATATTTGCAGGCCTGCCAAATCCTTGGACGCACTATTCGGAAGATCCGGGCGGGATCGCAGACTTGCGCGGATTACAAATGACCCTACTAACATCCGCAAGCGCATTCCCACAGCGATGTTCGGCAAATATCGTTTGAGCCAGGGCCTGCCGGATGGTCAAATGCACCGGACGGGGAAATCCGACCCGGTCGCCTCGCTGTATGTACGGCATTGGGCTGACGATGCAGCCGAGGGGTGGATCCGGCATGGGGCGGTGGTGGGGAACACTGGAAAGACGGATTAACTCATGACCGATCTGTTGCTTTTGTGAGATCACGCCAGTACCTTGAACAGTTGAGATGGGAAATCTGATTTAGTGGCTCTCATGAGGCGGTCCGTTTCGGTCACCATTGGTAGGACGCTGTGTGCAGGAATTGCCCGGCTTGCAATGGCTAAACCGGCACTGGGCCCATCCAAGATCTTCTGACCCTCCCTTTGATCAATTCCATGAAAAACTTCAGATCTGCACGTTGGGCCGCCTTTGTCCTCGCGTTGGGGGTTGGCACAGTGATTTGGACGCAGTCCCGCACCCACTCCGATAAGCCCATCAGTAGTGGGGCTCAATTGGCGGAGGTTCCAAAGGGCCATCCTGACCGATATTTTGCTTATCACCGTGACATTCGGCGGCCCACAGATGGCAGAGACTCCTATACTGTAGGGTATCGGATAAGAGAATTTGAGGAGGCCCGAAAGAGGGCCAAGGGTCCTGGAAAACAGCTCAACTGGACCGAAATAGGTCCGGGCAATGTCGGCGGTCGGACACGGGCCCTGCTGTTGGATCCAGATGATCCAACCCTGAACACTATCTGGGCTGGCTCAGTGTCGGGTGGGCTGTGGAAGAGTGTTGATGGCGGAGAACGATGGCTCCCTCAGACAGACGATTTGCCCAATCTGGCCGTTTCCTCCTTAGCCATGGCGGAGAGTAATCCAGACATTATCTATATGGGAACCGGTGAGGGCATGGCCGGTGCAGGTGGCGTCGCTGGAGATGGGATCTTTAAATCCTATGATCGTGGCAAAACATGGACTCACCTGTCGTTTACATCCGGGACCGATGAATTCAAATACGTAAACCGCCTGGCCGTAGATCCGGAGGATCCTGATGTGGTAGTCGCCGCGACGGACCATGGGATACTTCGATCGGCAGATGGAGGTGAATACTGGGAGCTGGTGTACTCTGGCTATGCCGCAGTGCAGGATTTGCAAGCGCAGCCTGGCAATTTTGCAACACAGATCGCCGGTGAGCACGGCATGGGCATGTTGGTATCTACCGATGCCGGTGTGACTTGGAATATGGCTGACAATATTCTTATTGACCGGGCGGGAAGGATAGAGCTGGCCTACTCGCCTTCTCACCCCAATACGGCCTACGCGGTTGTGGACGGACAAATAGGTGCTCAGTTGTATAGCAGTGATGACGGAGGTTTAAGCTGGCTGCCCACTACAGAACCCACGAATTACAACTGGTTGGGTGGCCAAGGCTGGTTTGATAACACCATCGCCGTGCACCCGTTCGATCCCAACACGGTTTTCGTGGGAGGAATCAGGCTTTGGCGTACGCAGTTGACCGGTGACAGGGCAGCGGTGCCGACACCGGGCGATCTGGATTTGGGCGGCACCGATTCGTGGCTTGCATTTGCCACCAATTGGGGGGCAGCCTTTAACGGAAAAGCACTCTATAGGCATCACTTAGCTGTGGATGTCGCGGTATCGGATTACTCCAACATTGAGATCCGATTTGGACAAGGATCGCAGAAAGCGCATCGGTTTTGGGTTGCAGAGACTGCTGGGTTTTACGGTAACGGGGGTTCGGATGTGTCTCTTTACGAATACAGATACGCGGATTATGTTGAAGTGCCTTTTCAGGTGTGGGACACCGACAACCAGCGGCAGCTTATGGTATCCTTTCGTGATCAGGCCGAGGACGGAAGCTTTGACCTGAAAGAATACCATGTAACCACAGTACTCGGCACGCGCGACGAGCAGAGTCATGAGCTTTTATTCATTCACAAATATGATTATGACGATGTTGCGCCTCACAATCTTATCGCTAATGATGCCAGTGTCGTACGCGGCATGCTGTACGGCATGTGGCCGGTGCTGGCATCCGGTGCCGCTTGGGATCCCGCCAATCTTCCGAACCAGACCGTAACGCTGGAGTATGTGCACCTTAACACGCATGTTCGGCGAATAGATGGTGGAATTGATCGGCATCGGAACATTCATGTGGATCATCATGGCATTCTGCCGGTAGCCATTGACGAGGTGACGGGTGAGTTCTGGGTATTTAATGCAAATGATGGGGGCGTGGCTGTGTCCAAAGATAATGGCGAGACGTTTGTTGAGTTGGACAACCCGTTTTCGGGCTACAATACATCGCAGGTCTATGGTGTAGCTAAGGCACCTGGATTGCCAAGGTACATCGCAGGGTTTCAGGACAACGGCACTTACCTATCGTACGCAGCGCCAATCGCAGGCCGGGGATGGCGACATGTCGGTGGTGGCGATGGCGTGGAAACCGTTTGGCATTCAAGCGATGATGACAAAATTTTGATTACGACGCAGTACGGCGGGGTCATCCGCACGGTCAGCGGTGGCGGTAGATGGGACCAAGTAAGGCCTTTTGATCAACGGCAGGGACTGTTTGTAACATCTATTGATGCTAGTGATCTGGCTCCCGACGATGTATACCTTGTCAAGCGAGATGGTGTCTGGCGATCCAGGGATTTTGGATTGAATTGGTCGCTGTTCTCCTTATCCGATTTTGGGGGATGGCAACCCTGGGATGGGTGTAAAGTGAGAGTATCTCTGGCCGACCCCGATGTTGTCTGGGCTGGCTGCGGGCTGGGTGGTGAATCGAATAGGACTTTTTTTGTTTCCAAAGATCGGGGAACATCTTTTAGTCCCGTGTTTGTGCAGAACACTATTGGGGCACCCGGTGCTATTTCGGGACTGGCAACGCATCCGTATGAAGCTGGTACGGCCTACGCAATCTTTTCTTCTTCCGGCGCACCCAAGATTTTGAAGACAGACAATTTCGGTCAGACTTGGGTGGACCTGTCCGCCTTCCATGACTTCGCCAGCACAAATGGTTTTCCGAATGTGGCGGTATACGATCTGGTCGTAATGCCGCATGCGACCGATGAGATCTGGGCGGGCACGGAGATTGGACTGTTCATTTCAAAGAACGGCGGCGACAGCTGGGAGTATGCAGACAACGGCCTGCCGCCTGTTTCCGTTTGGAGGATGAAAATCAGAGATGAAGAGCTCGTCGTCGGTACGCACGGCCGTGGCGTGTGGACGTTACCGCTTTCGGAAATCAGCGTGGGCACAGAGCAGGTTGCGCACGAAGTACCCTCCGAGTTCCGATTGGACCAGAACTACCCCAATCCCTTCAATGCGACCACGACCATAGCATTTACTGTGCCTCGGCAGTCCCAAATCCGGCTGGCGGTGTTCGATGCGCTTGGGCGCCAGGTGGCGGAACTGACCGATCAGGGGTATGAATCGGGTCGGCATTTGGTGAGTTGGCAGGCTGGCGCACAGGCGAGCGGCACCTACTTCTACCGCCTAACATCGGATGGCCGCCTAGTCCAAACGCGCACCATGACCTTGGTGAAGTAGACTGGAGTACGACCAACTGATACCTGCGGATGGTCTGATTCGCGCCAATTGTACATGGGCCTAGGATATTGACGCGGGTTTGGTGGCATCAGGGTTTAGCATATGTGGGAACTATAAATCTCAAGCTGATTGGCCAGAAGGCTGTGGGCGTACGGTATACTGGTGATAAGGCCTTGGCCGATGTTCAGTGTGCGGAAGGCTCGGGCTGTTTTCGGGTTCGCATACGGAACAGTCAGGCATCGGTGGTCGTGCAGACGAGCCTGTCGGCGACCCGGATACCGGCGGCGCGGGCGACGTATTGGCCAGCTGCCCCCTGTGCAGGCTGCAGATTCAATTCGGTTCGTCGGGGCTGACTACCACCACGGCCGCAGTTTCATCCGGTTTTGCAGCTGAAGTTCATCGACGCGGCCCTCAGGGTGCGTCGACATGCGGGGTTCCCGCCACCGCTAGGGATTCACATAGTGTGGCAGGCAGCAACAAAGCACAAGCCGCAGTGCTAAAGGAGAAACGCTGCGCCAGATGGCAAAAGGCGTGCTGTTCCGACCCGGCTCCAATGGCATCCTATGTGATGGTGGCCAATCTTGATCGGACTATAGGAGCGCGCCAGCTTCTCCCAACGATTCAGCCTGCAGCTATCGGCATCTATTGAAGACATGTTCCACGCGCCCTGCGGCGTTCCAGGGCTGCTGACTACCAAGAGCGGATTTACGGGCTCGTGGTCGTCTTGGTGGGGCCTGTAACGGTGTGCAACTGGACGTGCGTGAAGCTGATGAAATGCAAGGTACAGGAGAACCCGGGTGCGCTCCAGCCCGAACTCCGCAACCGGCGGCGGCCCCCCTTCACGGACACGGACGGCGACACCCTGATCAACAAACAGGATTTCCGCCCTAATCAGCGCGAACCGGCCAAACACACATGTTGTAAGCTGCGGCAAACAGACGCGGATGCCACGCTAAGCCGCCGCTGTGCAAAGCAACCGGATCAGCCGGAATCAGTGCGCTCAAGCGGCTGTCAGATATGGGCACGGGCACGTTGAATGCGAACTATCGTCCCCCGCCCTATCATGTTTGGAATGAACCCGTCCTTCCCGTAAACGACACTGTTCAGGTCCTATGGCTGCGCCCATAACCGGCCCGTCCTGCCCTTACATGAATCCCCTGTGGCCGATCCGCGGCAAGATCGGGACCAGCCCATGCCCGCAGGGCCGAAACCTTGATTTCCCGGTTGTGGGCAGCATAGACCACCCGCACCGATCCGACGGGGTAAATACCAGGCGGCAGGAAGGCATTAACCCCTTTAAGCGGCGCATTGTGGGCCGAGTCCTCGGCATCCTTGGCGTGCTGATTGTTGCACTCGCAGCAGCAGGCTGCAATGCAGACTTTGCGGCCCCCCCGACACAGCCCAACATAGTTCTGATCTATGTTGATGATCTGGGGTGGAGTGATGTTGGCTTCAACGGCAGCCTGTTCTACGAAACACCCCACCTGGATGCACTGGCCCGTGATGGTATCGTGTTCTCCAACGCGTACGCAAACGCCCCGAATTGCGCTCCAAGCCGCGCATCGCTGATGACCGGTCAATATACACCCCGACACAAGATCTACACCGTAGGCAATCCTGCACGCGGTCAGGAAGGAGACCGGCGTATGATTTCACCCGCCAATACGCGAACACTGGCAACCCGGTACGTGACGGTGGCGGAAAAACTGCGCGATGCAGGGTATGCTACCGCCCACATCGGCAAATGGCACCTGGGAGCAGACGGGTATCTTCCGGAACACCAGGGATTCGATGTAAATGTCGGCGGGTACGCTTCCGGATCTCCGCAGGGCGGCTATTTTCCACCCTACCGTAACCCCAGCCTATCCGATGGTCCGCCCGAGGAATACCTGACGGATCGCCTGACCGATGAAGCCCTGTCCTTTGTCACTCGCAGCGCCTCTCAACCTTTTTTCCTGTATCTCGCGCACTATGCAGTCCATACCCCTATTCAGGCCAAAGCGGCCCTGATTGCGAAATACGAAAGCAGGACCCCTGTTGGAGATCAATCCAATGCGACCTATGCCGCCATGATCGAAAGCATGGATCAGAGCGTGGGGCGTGTGCTGGCACACCTCGACTCGCTCGGACTGGGTCCCGACACGGCGGTGATCTTCTACTCAGACAATGGCGGAGCCATACAGGCCACTTCCAATGCACCGCTGCGCGGCTTCAAGGGTATGCTCTACGAAGGCGGGATCCGCGTGCCGCTGGCCATCCGCTGGACCGGCAGGATCGCACCTGGACGGGCGGAAAAGACACCCGTGATCGGCTCCGACCTGTATCCGACACTGCTTGAATTCGCAGGTGCCGCACCACCCGCCCATACGTTGGATGGCATAAGCCTGATGCCGCTACTGGAAGGGTCCGGTCCGGTCGAACGGCGCAGTCTGTTCTGGCATTTCCCAGCCTACCTTGAAATGCCGAAAGGATTCCCGGGACCCTGGCGGACAACACCTGCAGGAGCAGTCCGGCATGGCAGCTACAAACTGATTGAGTTCTTTGAAGATGGCTCGTTGGAGCTGTATAACCTGGCCGACGATCTCGGGGAGACCACTAACCTGGCGGCGCAAGAACCTGAACTGACTCGTGATCTGCACACGCGCCTGCAAGCCTGGCGGACTTCCATCGGAGCGGATATGCCGGAGCCCAAGTAGGCCGGATGGCCAATAGAGCGGGTGCCCAAGCCCATTTTCCACTCTTGAGCCCATACGGTAATGGCGAAAGCACCTAAATTCACAGGCAGCCATGATGGACTATTGACCTGACTTACCTTGAGCACTATGATCAGCCGGCGGGAATTCCTCAGATCAGCAGCGGCCGCAGGTAGCGCACTGGCGACTGCTGGCTTGCATCCGGTCCAGGCCCGGGCCCGAATGGAGCGTGTCGGCATCGGCCTCTTTACGATCCCGCACTTACTGGAACAGGATTTTGCCGGTACCATGGCCAGACTGGCTGGAATCGGCTATAAGGAAGTTGAACTGTTTGGCCCGTACCCCTACACTGTGCCTGAAGTGGTGGCCTCCTGGCAGCCCATAGCCGAATCCATCGGCCTCTCCCAGAGCGGCTACTATGGCCATACGCCTGGGCAGGTACGCGCGATCCTGGATGCCAATGGCCTTGCCTCTCCCTCAATGCATACCGATCTCGGCACCCTCCAGACCCGTCTGGACGAAGTGGCTGAGGCATCGCATACACTGGGGCACCGGTACGCCGGGATCGCAGCCATCCCGCCCGAATTAAGGACCAACCTGGATGATTACCGGCAAATTGCCGATACCTTTAATGAAGTAGGCCTGACCATGAAGGAGGTGGGGCTCAAGTTCCTTTATCACAACCACGGCTACGGACTTGCAGAAATGGACGGCACCATTCCGTTCAATCTGATCCTGGATCGCACGGACCCTGATCTGGTCGTGATGGAAATGGATGTTTTCTGGATGACCGCGGGCCGTTCGGATCCGGTGGCCTATCTGGAGGCCTATCCCGAACGGTTCAAGCTCATGCACATCAAGGACATGGCTGAACGGGTCCACTTTGAAGGAGATGGCGGCGATCCGTCGCAGTGGATACCACTCTTTCCCAAAATGGCCGATGCCGGTGCCGGCGTGCTGGATCTGGCAGCCATCCTTGAAGCGGCCGCTAAGGCGGGCGCGGAACACTTCTACCTGGAGCGCGACCTGGCTCCCGATCCCGACCAGACCCTTAACGCCAGTTACCAGTTTCTGTCTTCGCTTACTTTTGAATATTGACCGCTGCCGTGCCACCGGCAGGATACTTGGATGCCATGCCTGGTACGACTGGGGGAGTGGGGGCTGCCATCCGACCCGCTTATAGATTGACCTGTTGTCATGCGATACCTGCTCCGTTTGCGCTTAACGCTGTTTACCGCGAGTCTGGCCTATCTCTGCTCCTCCGCCTCAGCCCAGCCTGCCCGGCCGGGTCCGGTGGAGGATGGATACCCCAAAAACTGGGACATAGATATGCTGCACTATGCCTTCGCCCTGCAGCTGTCCGACGATTCAGATGTGATTTACGGACAGACCACCGCTGAAGCACGCTTTCTTGAGGCGGGACAGTCCGCCTTGCGCCTGGATCTGATCGGGGTCTCTGACGAGCTGGAAGGCAAAGGGATGACCATCAGCCGGGTGCACGAAGAGGGTGCGGACCGGATGTTCCGCCACGAAGATAATCAGCTCTTTATTGCACTCGGGCGGGAAATACCTGCGCAGGGAGTGGTCCGTGTCACCATTGAATACCACGGCGTACCCGCGACCGGCCTCCAAATCGCCCCTACCAAACACGGTGATCGCTCATTCTTCAGCGACAACTGGTCGTCGCGCGCCAAGAACTGGCTGCCGACTGTGGATCATCCATATGATAAGGCCACCAATGAATTCATCGTCACCGCCCCCAATCACTACCAAGTCATTTCCAATGGACTACTGATGGAAGAGACCGACCTGGGCGCGGGCATGCGGCTTACCCACTGGAAAAACAGCGTTCCGATTGCCACCTGGCTTTATGTGCTGGGAGTGGCCGAATTCGCGGTCCAGTATGTTGATACCTTTGAGGGCAAATCCATCCAGACCTGGGTCTACAAGCAGGATCGGGATGCGGGTTTCTATGATTTTGCGATCCCGACCAAACAGGCCCTGACCTGGCTGTCAGACCTGGTCGGACCGTTCTCCTACGAAAAGCTCGCCAATATCCAGTCGAATTCCGTGGGGGGCGGCATGGAAGCCGCTTCAGCCATCTTCTACGGTGACCGGTCGGTGACCGGTACGCGGGATCGGCGCTGGCAGCACATAATCGTCCATGAAATCGCCCATCAATGGTTCGGCAATGCCGTGACTGAATATGAATGGAACGATTTATGGCTCAGCGAGGGGTTCGCCACCTATTACACGCTCCTGTTCAGGCTGTACGCTTACGGGAGGGACGATTTTGTGGCCGGACTCAAAGATGCCCGGGATCGCGTGTATGCCTACTATGAGAATGATTATGACTTCCGGATTATTCGGCCGCACTTCACCAGCCTCAATGATGTGTCCGGCAGCATGATCTACCAGAAGGGAGCCTGGGTGCTGCATATGCTTCGGGCGCTCGTCGGTGAAGATGCCTACAATACCGGGGTGCGCAACTACTATGCCGCCTACAAGGATGCCAACGCGTCAACAGCGGATTTTCGGCGGCACATTGAGGAAGTCTCCGGCATGACCCTGGACTGGTTTTTTGACCAGTGGCTCTATCAGGGCGGCGTGGTGCATCTGGATGGCCACTGGACTGCGCAGGAAGGTGCCTTAACAATTTCCCTTCAGCAGACACAGCCCCGATACACCTTCCGAATTACCCCAGGCCTGGACATCATTTACGAGGATGGCTCCACAGAGCGCATCTCAATGGCCCTGGAGGGGGATCAGCCCGTTACCCATCACATGCCGGTCACCCAGGCGGTTACGGATGTGGTCCTGGACCCTGACACCGAGTTACTGGCCCGCTGGTCATTCGTCAGGCGGCCGTGATCATGCAGGTCCCCCGTCGGGACGGCGATCGAAACATGGCTGCAACAGCGGCGGACTTCCGGGTTTGTGCCGCGGTGCAATTCGGCGGCCGTTCAATGCCTCCCACCCTGAGCGGGTGGCGGATCCTCGTTGTTCTGTGCACGGCCCTGGCAGGCTGCGAGATGGTTACTGGAGAAGAAGAAACGGTGCCGGTTTGCTCGGAATCCTATACAGCTAAGACCTTTGATCATCACGTTATCGGCTTTTATCCATCGTACAAGCACGGCGTACTGCCGGTATCCGAGATTCGCTGGGATCACTTAACGCGAATCATTTACGCCTTTGCCATTCCCCGCTCCGATGGCACGTTGGATGTCAGCGGACTTACGCAGACCGGTCCCCTCCGGATGGCGGCCCACGCGCATGGCGTAGAGGTCTATGTCTCCATTGGCGGCGGGGGCAGCTCGGGCGGGTTTCCGCTGCTGGCCAGAAGCGCCGACGCACGCGGAACCTTCGTGCAGTCCGTCAGCCGCCTGGTTGAGGAGCACTGTCTTGATGGTGTGGACATTGACTGGGAGACATGGACCAAGGATGCCGGCAACAGACCGCTGGCATCGGAGATGAATGACTTCAGATTGCTCCTTGAAGAGCTGAATGCCGGGGTCGGGGACGCGGCGATCTCCCTGGATGTGTATCCGAGTCATTGGTTTGGCCAACACTATCCAGAGGTCCATCACCTGGTGGATTATGTGCAGGTCATGGCGTACGATTTCTCCGGTCCCTGGTCCGCCCCGGGGCCCCATTCGTCATTTCAGCAGGCTGTAGGAAGCGGAGCGGGTGCATCGTCAACAGGATTGGCCTACTGGGCGGGTTATCGCAGGTGGCCCAAGACAAAACTCCTGCTGGGCCTGCCATTCTACGGGCGTAATTTTGATGATAGGGACGGATTCGGCATTGCGTACCGTGACATCGTGGCCCTGGATGCGGACGCACCCGGTCAGGATCGCATCGGTAACATCTACTACAACGGTCTGCAGACGATTACCGACAAGACGCAATATGTAGTGGACAACCTGTTTCCCGGGGTGATGATCTGGGAGCTCGCCCAGGACGTACGCGAGCCGACCCTCAGCCTGCTTGGCGCGATTGATACGATCGCCAATCCCTGACGCACTCCAACACGGATTACCCCTCTGCCCCTGGCATGAGTGATTCCAGGGCATCCAGCAGGCGACTCCAACTGTAGTTGTGCTTCTGCGCCCGGACCCCGGTGGAGAGCTGGGATTCCAGGTTTTCGGCAAAGAATCGTGTTACGGCCGCCGCTAAGGCAGCAGGGTCATTGGGGCGGACGACGAGCCCCGCCACCTCGTGCGGAATCAGCTCACCGAGCCCCCCAACATCAGTCACCACCAGCGGGCGATCAAACTGGTAGGCAATCTGGGCCACACCACTTTGCGTGGCGGACAGGTAGGGCTGCACGACGACATTGGCTGCCGCAAAATACTTCGCTACCTGATCTTTCGGAATATAGTGCGCATGGACGATGACGCTGGGGGTCAGGTTCAGGGATGCGATCAAGTCTCGGTACTCGCCTTCATCCTCGTAAAACTCGCCGGCGACGACTAGCCGGGCATCAGGAAGTTTTTCCAGAATCCGGGGCATGCTCTTCAGCAGCACATGGAGGCCCTTGTAGCGACGGACAAATCCGAAAAACAACAGCACCGGAGCCGTGGCCCCCAGCCCCAGTTCCTCGCGGGCGCTCCTGCGGTCGGCCGCATTCCCGAATACGTCATATACCGGGTGAGGCGCAAAAACCCGCGGCAGGTTCACTTTCAAGCGGTCCAGGTCGCGCTCCACCGCGGACGACATCACCACACACCCGTCCATAGCCCGAAAAAAATACCGTCCCAACCCATGATCCCCCCATCTGCGCTCGTGCGGCAGCGCGTTATCTACTACGACCAGCTGCTGAATTCCGCGCCTGGCCAGCAATCGGGCCAAACGCCCGAACACCGGAGCCAGAAACGGAATCCAGTACTTGAAAACCGCCACATCCGGCTGCAGCTGCGCAATGTTCGCCGCGGCTCTTTGCCAGGATAGCGGATTGACGGAATCCAGCCACCGCTCTGCAGGCACTACACATTCCGGCTCGGGACCCACTTCAAACTGTGACTGACCGGGAAACAGCAGACGGGGATACTGACGCGTAAACGTCACCGCATCCACATGATGACCCCGCTCGCGCAATCCCCAGTACATCGTTTCTAAGAAGTGCGCGATGCCTCCCCGATAAGGATACATCGGCCCGATCAGCACGATCCGTCGCGACACAGACATGGCGGTCAGGCTGCGCCTTCCTGCCAGCCATCGCCGCAGATAAACGACTCAATGCCCAGCTCTTCGAAGGCGGCCGCCTTTGCAAACAGGGCTGATGTGGCATCCGCACCATGGGGCACATATACCACCTGAATATGATTGGCCTTATGGTGTCCCATCATCTGGTCCCGGGAAACGCCGTTGAGTACGGCGTGCATGATCGGCCACTGGGGCGTGGTCTGTTCCCATCGGCGTTGTGTTTCTTCCCTGGGCAGATGCACAACCGTAGCACGCCCGAGGTCGGCCTTAAGACTGTCGTCCGCCACATAAATCCGGCTCCATATGATTTCACCGGGTTTGCTGATCCCCTTGACCGATCCCCCGCCCAACCGGAAATACATCGGCGGCTGACGCTCACTTACCGCGCCTGCATATCCACCAATGAAGTGGGCGGGCGGTGCCGCTCCCGAAATCTCAAACACCCACACGAACTGATCTTCATACCGCTCCCCCCATCGCAGGTCATGCAGCGTGTTCTCCGGGGGGTACCCCATAGCGGTCCAGAGGCGTTCGGTAATCAGTCCATCCAGTCCCGCACATTCATCCACCTCGTTGAAGTGCGGCAACGGCCGCGACTCGTACAGGATACGCTGCCCGCTGCGGTCAGATACCGGGGGGCGGTCCGTATTGTTGAGCAGCCCTTCCGCAAGATCTGAAGCTGGCAGCAGATCCTTGAGTCCCTGCTGATACTGGATACCGATGGTGTCGCATCCAAAATCGTCCGCAATGCGGACCGCTGCGATGTATGTTTTGCACTGATTTAGCACCTGTGACCGGGTCAGCTCCGACGCTTCGTCGGTTCCGAATCTGAATTGCATGTCGCGGTCCTGGAGCCAGGTCAGACAGGCCTCAGCTTCATCATCAGGGACCTGCAGCGTTTCGTAGTACAAGGCACTCTGACTGAGACGTTCTTTGAACACGCCGGTCCTGTTGAGCAGGTGGTCGGGGATGATGGCATTGAACATTCCCATGCACCCTTCATCAAAGACCCCCATGATGGGCATCGATGCGGACAGATCCCGCGCAACACGGCGACCGACATCGGCGGCCTGCGCCGGCAGTCGCAAAGACCGGACCGGATGAACATGGCTGTCGTCGTGTCGCACCGGCTGCCCCTGAAGCCACTGCCCGAGGCGTGCCGTAAAGTAAGGGTCGCCAAACGATTCGCTCCACAGCGAGGTATAGGGCCGGCCGGCCTTGGTCAGAGAGCCGTTCATATTCAGCATGCCTACCAGTCCGGGCCAGGTGCCGCTCCAGTTGGCCACAGTTAGGACAGGACCCTGGTGTCTCAGCAGTCCGCCCAGCACATGATGCGAATACTGCCATGCGGCAAACGCTACCACCAGGGGGCTGTCGGGCGGGATCCGGCGGAATACCTCACGCCCCATTTTCTGACTGTCAATAAATCCGTGGGCTTTCACCGGATCCGGGCGGGCGGGTCTGCGGTGAATACGGAGACATCCCTGCTTATGCATGGCCTCCATAACCTGCTGCTCAACCCTATGCTGCATCTGCCAGCATACGCGATTGGCCGACAGGCGAAGGTCTCCGCTGGCAATGAGAGTGGCTGCTGCAAATGACATGGTCGCGCCGGTTGGTATCCCGGCAAATTATTGAATGCCATCACACCCCGCATAGATATGCTGTGGCAATCCTGATCCTGCCGGAATGCCCGGTGCTTATCGGGCGCTGATGTGCCAGCCGGATTCGGAAAGCACCACCTCCGCATTGAGGGTCGTGGCGAGCACGCTTAGGATCTGCTCCACATCATCGCCGGTAGCAAAGGACCCGGTAACCGGTTCCGCCACCAGCGTTGGCTCAACTGTTACCTGAACACCGAATCGCCCCGTCAGCCGCTCGGCCACTTCGGCCATCGGTGTGGCCCGAAAGAACAACATCCCGGTCCATGCCAATGCCTCCACCAGGTCCCCCGCTTCCGGCGGAGTTGGGGATCCTCCGGCCGCAATCCGACTCATCTGCCCCGCCGTGAGCAAGACCCCCTCATCCGGCGCGTCTTCAGGTGCGACCTCCACGCGGCCGCTTTCAACGATAACCTCTGTGGAGCCCGCAGTATCCAATACGCCGAAACGTGTACCCACCACGCGGGCTATGGCCTCGTCCGTATGAACGACGAAGGGGGTCAGATTGTCAATGACATCAAAAAATCCGCCCCCGATAAGCACTACAGTGCGATCAAACTCAGCTTCTCGGTAACGAATTTCCGCGGGTCCAACCAGATGTACAGTCGACCCATCCGGCAATTCCATAACCTCCCTGTCTGCTTCAGCCACGGCTACGATGGTTTCGTCGGTATGCTGCCGCAGGAGCGTCCATGCCAGCAGTCCGACAAATCCGACCACGGCAATGACGGCCGCAATGCGCCAGACGCGTGGCAGAATCCGTTGGATGCGTGGCCGAATCGCCTCGTCACAGATCTCATTGAACTCATCCCGATCCCGGCCGATGTTCGCAATCAGGCAGGCCAGACCAGGATGGCTCTCACAGGCGGACTCAAATGCAGGACGCGCCGCCTCAACCCGCGCCTTTTCCTCCTCGGTAAGATCCTGGGGGTGGCCGCTGGCATCCAGCGCGCAGAGTACCAGCAGCTCGTCGTCCGGCAGGCTCTCTTCCAGTTGTGCCCCGAGTTGCGCCACCATGGCGTTCCAGACTTTAAGGGCACGCACGATTTCCGGCTCGCCTTCAAATTCGCGCGGATCAATCGGGGCCGGATCTTCACGGGTAAGCCGTTCGCCCAACCGATCTTCCAGATTCATCGTCAGTTCTGCACGCATGACTCCATGTTAGGACGCGGCGAATCGCCAAAAGGTAACATCTATTCGTTCAGAGATATCCGCAGGGCGGCGAATGCCCGTCTGACCTGCATTTTGACGGCCCCTTCGGACGTGTCCAGGGTCTCGGCGATTTCCCGGTACTTGTATCCCTGCAACTTCAGCTCAATGATGCACCGGGCGCGGTCAGAAAGCAATTGCAGCGCCCGTTCAAT
Source organism: Bacteroidota bacterium (assembly GCA_028873925.1). Taxonomy (GTDB): domain Bacteria; phylum Bacteroidota; class Rhodothermia; order Rhodothermales; family Bin80; genus JAPPNA01. Next base: position 52,368 of record JAPPNA010000014.1, read on the forward strand.
ATCCAGCCTCAGTCCGACCGTGTGACTGGTGTCCTGCGCTGCTGATTCCGGTGTTTTCTCGGGATCCGGCAATATCTCCTTGGGAGAATACCGTCCCCGATAATAATCGTGCAATTCATAGGAAGCGGCCTTGAACGCAAACGCTCTGAAGCTCTCAGCCGTACGGATCTTGGGAAGGCCGTTTCTCGTGCGCAGGATGGTGTTCATCACCAGATCATCGACGCTGAAGGTGTCGGTTAGCCTGCGGCTGAAATACTTCTTCAGCACAGGCTTGAGGCGCACGAGCAGCAGGTTGATTGCCGCCTCCTCTCCACTGCGGGCCCGGCGGACAAGCTCCGGTGAAAACCTCCTGTCGACCCTCATGTCTCGATCTCACTCATCCCGTCATATGATTTCAAACCTGTTCTCATCCGAATTCTTGCGCACGCGCCTCGGATCGAAGACCTGCCCGTTCATGGCCAGATAAACACCTCGTGACAATGACTGCGCCGCCGCCATCGCGAAACCGATATTGAATTCGGCATCCGTTGCTCTGAACAGGGCAGGCATGAGGGAGCCGACAAAGACCACCGTCTTATCTGTGATCGGACCCAGGCAGCGGGCGGTGGTGATCATGGTATCGGTACCATGCGTGATCACTATCCTGCGCTGCCCGGCGCGGAGCACCCGCTCACGAATACGCGTCCGATCCGTATCGGTCAGGTCCAGACTGTCCTTCTGCAGCAGAATTTCCACGGTATATGGGGCCAATACGTTGACATTCGCCAATATATTGGTGACTTGCGGCTCGCCTATCCGGTAGCTGCTCCTGGCATCATGATACACCTTATCAATGGTGCCGCCGGTCGTCAGGATCAGTATCGGTTCCATAATGCTGTGGGCATGTCGCGGGCTTTTACGCCCCAATGGATGGCTCGTTGTTGCGACCCATCCGGCAGGCACCGCACTTCAGGCTGGCTGCACCCTGTTTCCCCGTATACCGTAATACAGAATGATCAGGAAGCAGCCCAACGGGACCAGATACGCCACATGGATGCCTGCCAGATCAGATACCTGACCCTGAAGCGCTGTTAGCACCGCGCCTCCCAGAATCGCCATCACCAGCCCGGAAGCACCAATCTTGGCATCCTCTCCCAGTCCCTCCACCGCCAGACCGTAGATGGTCGGAAACATGAGCGACATACAACCGGAAACCCCGACAAGTGCTACAGCTCCGATCTGCCCGCCAACCAAGACGACTATCAGCGTGAATACGCAGGCACCTGCCGCCATTATGCTCAGGAGGCGCTGCGGCGAGAGAATCTTCATCAGCCCGGTACACACAAATCGGGATGCCGAAAACAGCAGAATGGAAGCCAGGTAGTAGTTGGCGGCGGACGCTTCATTCATGTCCAGTTCATTCATGACGTATCGGATCGTGAATGACCACACGCCAATCTGGGCACCCACATAAAAGAATTGGGCGATCACGCCCTTCACATAATGCGAACGCCCCAACAGCCGCTTGAGGGTCGGCAGCAGATCCACGGTCGTATTGCGGTCGGATGCCTTGGGGAATCTGGTGACCGCAAACAGAATCCAGACACCGACGATGATGCAGGCCACTGTTACATACGGTCCCATAACCGCCGACAGCTCCGCCTCCTGCATCTGCTGCAACTGTTCTGGAGCCAACTGCGCCCGCTCCTCGCTGGAGGCTTCGTTGAGGCCGGAAAGAATAAACAGCTTACCCACGATGACACCCGTTATGGAGCCGAGCGGGTTGAAAGACTGGGCCAGGTTCAGCCTGCGGGTTGCCGTGGCCTCCGGTCCCATGGCAATCGCGTACGGATTAGCGCTGGTTTCGAGTATTGATAAGCCACCCGCCAGAATAAACAGGGCCACCAGGAAGTGTCCGTACGCCATGGTCTGGCTCGCCGGGTAAAACAGCAGAGCCCCTGCCGCAAAGAGGCCCAGCCCCAGCATCACCCCTGACTTATAGCTGAAGCGGCGAATGAATATTGCCGCGGGCAGCGCTAGGCAGAAATAAGACCCGTAAAAGGCTATCTGAATCCAACTGGTCTGGAAATCAGACATGCTCATGATCTTCTTAAAGGTGGCCAGGAGCACGTCGGTCATGTTGTTCGCCAGCCCCCAGAAGGCAAACAGACTGGTCAGCAGGATAAAGGGCCATAAGTATTCCCGCGGCACCAGGGCACCGAACCGGCCGGATTCTGATTTGCTCGTTATATCCTGCATTCGGATCGCATCTATGGTAGAACTGAATTGATCATGTCAACTTTCGCACCCGACCCTCCACCCAACCGGCCTGAGGGCCATCTCCGAGGCCAGCCACCAATGGGGGCGATGAGGTCATTTGCCTGCATGTCCCTCCCGCACCATTTTCTGGCGGTAATGTTCATCCTTGCGCCCGGCAATACGCCGGACCTGCGACTTGGGCATATATACAGGGCCACCCATCGCCATCGCATCAATGAATACCCGGGCCGCTTTTTCGGCCATTGAGAGCGCGGCGCTAACTTCACGGGCATGGCTGCCGATGGCAATGATCCCGTGGTTCATCAGGAGTATCAACCTGGGCGGGCCCCCTTCAGTGCGAATAAACTTCTCCACCTCGCGGGCAATTCGCCGCGCCAGTTGAATGCCCGGATCCACATACGGAATCAGAACACTTCGGACACCGCAGTACACCACCTGATCCGGCATGATCCGCCTGTACGCAAACTCCTCCGCAAGAGGCGAGCACATGATAGCATTGATGGCGATGGCATGCACATGGCCGACAAAACTGATGCCGGGCAGGCTTAGGAGCCAGGCATGAAACAGCGTCTCCACCGAAGGCTTCAGTGCGGCCGTGCGGATCCTGCAGGAAAGCAGCAGACGTTCCGCGTGTGCATCGTCAATGGCCGTGTCGGCAGCCAGAGCTTCAAGCAGCAGATGCCGGCGCACCCGCACCAGGTCGCCCGGCTTGAGGCGCTGCAGGGACGTTCCACTTGCCTTGACCAGGAATGTATCGGCATCCACATTGCCGGACACATTCCCCTCCCCTAGGATCGCCATCTGCCGTGGGTCTCCCAGCTCAGCCGCGAGTGCCAGCAGCTGATCGCGAACCGATGCCGTATTGCTCATTCTTCCCAGCCAGCACCGATTGCGACAATGCCGAAGCCACCCTGCACCCTCTCCGCAGCACCCTCCCCTACCCGGATCATGATCGTCCTAGCCTCACCTATCCGATGGAAAAGACCTGATGGCTCCCTCAATTGTTGGCCATCGGCAGGCTCCCAGGTACGACCTGGGGCACAGCACCAGCCGCTACCTGACAGGCTGCTACGCGCTCCGGCCACCCTTTCCCGGGAAATTCCGGCCATAGCTATTCTGCGAATGCCGAGCGGATTGCGGCCAGTGACTTGCCGAGTACGGCCACCGATGTACGGTCAAGGGCTTCCCCGTTTCCCTGGAGGTGGATGGTGCGATGCACATGGGTGTGCGATTCACCCGGTGCCAGTGCCAAAGCCGGAGAAGAGGTTTCCAATTCGTAAAAGGGACCCAACGGAGGTACGCCGGGGGCCGGAGGGCCATCATTGTAACTGTTGATAACGTCACCGCTATAGGGGTCCTCCTGGATCTCCCACATGGAATTCACATACCGCGCGTCCTCCTCCGGCATCGTGTACTGCACCAGGGTCAATACTCCGTTGGCCGCGTCGTAACTCCCGAATGTCGGCATACTGCGTGCCTTGGAGAACCCGATCTTACTGCGGAATCTGCCATCCCCTTTGAAGTAAACCACCTCATCATCGTACGTCAGCCGGTCTGCAGGCACTTCGCCAAAATAGGCCGCATTCACGACAGGACCTGCTGCGACTTCATCGCCCGCCGCATAGGGCACGACCACGGTCGTGGTCGGCGATGGGTTGTACATGCCGAGGATCCAGATGGACAGAAGTCCGGTCTCCGCAGCCCACGGTTCGCTCCCGGTATTGGTCACCGTATTGACCGATTCAAATGCGACCAGGTGGAGGCCTGGATCAAGCTGCAGTCCCAGATGTCCGTTCACGGTATCCAAAGAAAGCAGGCTTACTTCGCGATCCACCCTCAGGTTAAAGACCGTTCCGGAATAGTTCACCAGCTCCATAGCCTTATGAAAGGTGACCTGCCTGGCAGATTCGGACACGAGATCCCACGGCCCCCAATCAATCTCCTCCGGTACATGCCAGTGATCCAGGTCAAATGGATCATCTGCCTTGAAGTAAATCGAAAACTGCCCGCCCTCCGGACCGAGCCAGAATCGGTCCTCGCCGCCGAAAACATTGATGTGGTCCTGCCGCTCTCCAGACGCGATCACGGATCTGCTGATCCAGCCAAAACTGGTACCCTCCGTGCCGCGTGCCGTACTGGTAAGTACGCGCCCCTGCATATCCGAGCTGACCGCAACCTGCGCCTGTGCGGATTCATCTGAGAGTACTACCAGGCTGGTATGCTCACGAAGAAATTCCAGGTCTGCGCCAAAATTAGCGGGGGCTGACTCCATGGTGGGGGCCTGTTGATTACACGCTGCAAACAAGATCAGTGCAGGCAGGATAGCGTATTTGGTCATGACAGGAGCTGAGCAGCGACAGTTATCCGAATCTACGGACTGAAGTGTCAGAGCGTTAGGGAAAGTGAGGCGCTAGGGTAATGTGAGGGTATCGGGGAATGTCAGGGCGTTATGGTCAGGGGGAAGCTGGCCAAGTCCTCTGCGGACAGCCCGTGATAAGTCTGCCCGCCAATCGTCAGGTCGAATGGACCCTTATCCGGTAAGCCGCTGATTTGAATCACCGCCGGGTAAGATTCCTCATACGGCACAGGAAGTTCGGACAGCAATCGGACAATGTCTACCCTGAGTATCCGGCCTTCGAGGCGGTAGGCCTGTACTGCCAGTCCATCAACTCCGACCGAGATGTCGCGTGCCACATCAATGTACAGGCTTCCCAGCTGCTTCAGCACATCCGCCGCAGCCATCAGACCGCCTACCTCCGCCCAACTGGGCCCGGAGCGCAACGGAGTCTGCGGAAAGCCTTCATGATCAATGTTCTCCGGCCCCAACCCGAAAGGGAAAGTCGGCGCATTGTAGATGCCGTTGGCCGTGTGGCGCGGATGTGTAACCAGCGCCAGGGACGCTCGGGCCGCCGCAACACCGCGTTCAATGAGGTCCTGTCGCCCGATCAGCAGCCCCAGCCGCACCAAGATTCCCGCAAACCGGTGATCCCGCTGGTCCAGCCATTCGGCATCGCCGATTTGCGACGAAAACCCGCCAAACGGATAGGCCGTGATTATATAGTGCGGCGCCCAGACAGTCTGGAGCAGTCCCGCATAATCGGCGACCGCCTCCGCAGCATCCAGGTACTCGTGCTTGTGGGTTACTTCGTACAGTGAGACAAACCCCTGCAGCGCCCATGACATCGCCATAGCATTCCGCGGCGGCTGACCGGTGCGCTCATCGTAAAACGTTTCCGCCTTAACCGCGCACGAATATAAGGCCTCAAAATCAACCCATCGCTGGGTGGGCAGCACCTCATCCAACAGAAACTGCGCCGCACGCTCGGCCGCATCCAGATACCGTGACTCTTCTGTCGCGCGATAGAGCTCGCTGAGCACCCACATATTAGCTCCACCCTCCGCATTCCACCGCATGGATGGCCGCGGCACCAGATTTGCATCAAACCAGGCGGGCACCGTACCGTCCGGTGCCATGCGGTCCACCAGAAAGTCTCCGAAACGCTGCACGAATGCCAACAGACGCGGATCTTCCCGCCCGAGCCGGTGGAATTCCATGAGGTATCCGGCCGTCACAGCCGCAGCCGCCAACTGGTAGTCCGAGGTCTCCCAGTCCCAGTAGGTGCGTGTTTCATTGGGATCGTACTCTTCGCCGGGAAAACGCCAAAGACTGCGCTGCCAGGATTGCTTGTCCAGATCGTACAGGGATGGAAAGATCCCCTCGTCCTGCGGAGCGGTCAGGACCGCGTTGATGACCTTGTCAACCTTCTCCGCGAGGGACATATCAGACAGCGCCTCGCCCCAGTAGGCTAAGCCCAAGGCATCGGCGACATTGTTCCACCAGGCCGTGATATAGGTCATATGAAACCACTGCGGCGCAGTCAGCCGTAACATACCCACGGCCTGCCCGTCCGCCTCCCACTCCTGCCAGGAATTCCAAGCCTGCGGTCCGTCAGAGGCACGGTGTACCATAGTCGGCTGGTTGTTGTCAAACTCCACGGTGTATCCGTTATAATTGAAGCTGGCGGGATAGAAAGCCCTGGCATATTCCGCAAACGGAAGCGCCTGGGGCCGCGGCTGCCGGAAATGAACCTTACCGTACCGCTCCCAAAGAAATCGGGAGGCCCGCTGAAAACCGCGGTGGGATGGCGCATCGGAGGCCAGCAGCAGATCCATGCCATAACGCAATTCATTCCTTGAGAGCGTGCGCACAAACGTGCCTCCGGCATTGACGTGACGCCAGTAGACATGCTGCTCGGCGATTACATCCATCAGACCGTAGGCCATCAAGGGTTGCCGGGTCATGCCGGAGGCGAGCTCCAGATCCAACACCGCAGGCAAAGTAATCCGTGACGAATCAATCGGCACCCCGAATATCCAGCGATGCTTCTGGGGCCGCGCCCGTTCCGCATACACTCGGTGTTCGTTGATCAGGTTCACATTCGGCACAATGGCGGCAAACTTCCCGCCGGTCTGTACGATCGTCGCGGGCGCAAAAAAGACCCGATCCGCAATGACATCACCAGGGGAGCGTTTGTAGGCGGGTGCATGACTGAATTCCGGTGTCCCTTCTTCCGCGAAGGCAAACGGCGACAGCAGGTATTCCAGTCTTGGCGGGTCCCCTTTAACCTCCGCGCGCACCTCAATGTGGATGGAAGCCGCCCCGCGCCGCAGCGTGAGGGACTGCTCCACCTCTGCGATGGCAGTACTTCCCGACAATATCACGGTTACATGTTCATCGTCCTGAGCAGCTACTTCAAATGCACTGAGCACCTCCGGTACAATGATGCGATAGGCATCGGCCACCTCAAGCGCCCGGCCATGCTCGTTGGAGCGATCCAGGTATAGTGCGGTCGTCGTAGCGGGGCGGGGATTCGGCGGCCGAAACGCCTCAGCCACTTCCACCCAGTCCCCATCCCGCACTGCAAAAAAAGTCTGACGGATCCCTGCTCCATCCTGCTCAATGAGGACGCTGACCCTGCTGTTGGCGATCTCCAGGCTGTTTGCGGTCCGATGCACCGTGACCTGCGCTGCTGATCCCGCTGTCAGCGCAGCTGTCAGCAGCAGTCCTGCAACACAGCCCGCACGGACCGGCAGTCCACGCGCTCCAAGCCCCGAACGGAGCCAGCGGCAGGTCTGAAAAAATAGGTGGACCATGGCTTGTATCCCTATCGATGTTTCAATGCAATTCACCCGAAATCGCTACTGAGTCAGATTGCGGCCCATGGCCTGATGACCCTGCTGAGAGCGAAGATGCCGCAGGCTTTTGCGATCATCCATCAGATGCATGATGGCGCGCTGGTCCGTGCCGGCCTGATCCCAGGCACCCAGCTCCGCACGTGCGCGCGCGGCCAGTTCGGTCAGCCGGTCTACTATGTCCGGATGTGCGGCGGCAAGATCCTGCGTTTCGCCGGGATCCATCCGCAAGTCATACAGCAGCGGCGCATCAAGATCCCGGATTCCCGACTCCCACCAGACCAGCATCTGCGGACTGCGCGGCAAATGCAGCTTCCACCGCCCTTCCCGCACCGCCTGAAGATTCAGCCCGTTATAGTAATAGAAGATGCGATCCTCCATCCCGCCCCCCTCCAGCAGTATGGGACGCAGATCTACGCCATCAATTACGCGGTCTGCAGGAAGCGCCGCTCCAGCCACGCCTGCGATGGTCGGCAGCAGGTCCATAGCATTAACCATTGCACCGCTTACAACTTCGGCTGCAATACGGGCTGGCCACCGCAGAATGCAGGGCACCCGCAGGCCGCCCTCAAATGTGCTCCCTTTGCCGCCCCTGAAAGGCCGGTTGGAGCCGTAGGCGGTGTTGGGCGCAGACCCGTTATCGGAAGTAAAGATCACCAGCGTGTCATCTGACAGGCCAGCCTGTTCCAAGGCTGCCAGGACTTGGCCCGTGCTCCAGTCAATCTCTTCAACCATATCACCATACACGCCGGCGGGAGATCCTCCGGCAAATCTCGGATTGGGCATCCAGGGAGCATGGGCACGGGTGTGCGACAGATAGATCAGAAACGGATGCTGCGGCTCGGCCCGGATGAACTCAATCGCGCGGTGCGTAAAGTGCTCGGTGATCGTCGTCACATGCGCATCCGGATCTACGATTGCGTCGTCTTCCAACAACGGCGTGGAGCCATCCGGGCTGGAATTGCCGACCATGCCGAAGAACAGGTCGAACCCGTGACGGGCGGGATGAAACTCGGACCGCGCAGTGAAGCCGCTATGTGTCCTGAAGTTAAAACCGCTGGGGATGCCCAGATGCCATTTGCCGATGCAGGCCGTCCGGTAACCGGCCTCACGGACCAATTCGGCCACGGTGACCTCACTCTCCTGAAGCCCCAGGTCGCTGTAGACCCCGCCCACCGCGAACGGTACGCCGCACCGGGAAGGATATCGTCCCGTCAGCAGCGCGGCCCGTGAAGGACTGCATACCGAACATAGGCTGCGAAAGTCGGTAAAGCGCAGGCCTTCCGCGGCCAGACGATCCAAGTGCGGTGTCCTAATCGTTTCGGAGCCGTAGCAGCCAAGGTCGTTATAGCCCAGATCGTCGGCAAAAATGAGGACTATGTTGGGTCCGGTCGCCGTTGATTGCCTACAGGCGGCCAAGGCGGCAGCACAGGTAGCCGCCTTAATAAAGTCCCGCCGGGTCAGAGTAGCCCTGTTTGAGGTAGACTGCATTAGTGAGCGATACCGGCCAAATGAGCGTTAATGAGTTCCACCACCTGGTGATGACCGTAATGTGCGGCCAAGTCCTTCGGCTGCATTCCGTTTGTCGTGGCCGCTCCGGCATCCGCCCCGGCACTCAGTAGCGCCTCAGCAAGGGCCGAACTGCCGCTGAAAGCCGCCCAATGCAGGGCGGTCCACTGCTGCGCACCATTGACTGCGGTCAGGTCTGCACCGGCTGCTATCAGTATCCGGCCCGTGCCCGCCTCGCCCTGCATGGCAGCCCGCAGCAGCGGTGTCCATCCATCTATACCTGTCGCTTCCACCGTTGCGCCCCATTCCAGGAGCAGATTCGTTACCGCCTCATGGCCGAGTTTGGCGGCGCGGTGCAGCGGGGTCCAGCGCCCTGCCCCGCGTTGGTCCACTTCCGCTCCTGCCCTAAGCAGCATCCGGGCAATGGCAGGGTCGCCATTGGCCGCCGCTCGGTGCAGCGGTGCCCAGTCACCGCTCTTGCCGTTTACGTCGGCCCCTGCGGATAAGGCCGCCTGAACGGCATCGGGATCCGCTGCCTCAACGGCCCGGTGCAGCTCACTTGCCGCCTGCTGCGTGATCATCCCCTATTCAAATACCTGTTCAGGATGGTCCTGATACCACTGCCATTCAAGCTGCTGCCGCGCATCAAGTGTGTCTTTGCGGCTCAGCAGCTGGTAGCGATATTTCCGAAAGGCCCGCATATCTTTTTGCATGTTGCGGGTGGTCTCTTCCCAATGCGGGCTGCCCAGCCACTCCCTGGGGACCGGGTAGTCGGGATGTGCCGCTCCGGTGGGGCGAACGCCGCCACCGCGCTGTCCGTAATCCCCCAGTTCTCTTCGAGCTTCTTCCGCCATGGCCGACAGGCGGGCCACAATATCGGGATGCCAGGCGGCCATATTCGTGGTCTCGCCCACATCCTCCTGCAGATCGTAGAGTTCCGGCTGCTGCATGACATCCGTATTGGCCACCAGCCACGGGGCACATTCACCGTAAATGCCAGCGCGTGCCTCCGGGCGCGCAAGATGCAGTTTCCAGCGCCCCGCCCGTACCGCCTGCAGCCAGGTCCCGGCATAGTAATAGTAGACCTCGTGCGGACTTTTTGCCTCAGCGGCCGCCTGCATCAGTGGCCAGAGGCTCTTGCCATCAATGGCTCCCTCGTGCGGCAGCGATGCGCCCGACAGCTCTGCAATGGTCGGCATGATATCCATGATGGTCGCCAGTTCACTGCAGATGGTCCCGGCCGAAATCTGATCGGGCCATCTCATGATGCAGGGTACGCGCACACCCCCTTCCCATGTGGTAAGTTTGCCGCCCCGGAGCGGTACCGCAGATCCCGACTGATCTCCAAATCCCAGCCACGGCCCGTTGTCCGAAGTGAAAATGATCAGCGTTCGCTCGTCCAGGCCCAGCGCGCGCAGTTGATCGAGAATCAGCCCGGTACACCAGTCAATTTCTTCAACGGCATCTCCGTACAGTCCGGCATCCGAAACACCCAGAAACTCCTTGCCGGGATAAATCGGCACATGAGGCATCGGATGCGCCAGGTACAGCAGAAACGGCCGGTCCTGACTCCGCTCAATGAACGCCATGGCTTCACGCGTAAAGTCCTGCGTGAACCGGAAATGGTCGGGACGTTCGGTGATCTTTCGATCGTTGTAATAGAGCGGCACGGCAAAATTCTCAAATGGCTGCGTGCCGTTTACGATGCGGATTCCGTAGAAATAGTCAAAACCCTGGCGGTTTGGGGCGAATTTGTCGTCCTGGCCAAGGTGCCACTTACCTATGCAGGCGGTGGCGTAGCCGCTGGGCTTGAGCATGTCCGCGATGGTGATTTCATCGGGACTGAGCCCGAAGGGAGCATCATACAGATGTACGTCCGGCATGCCGACCCGTACCGGATAGCTGCCGGTCAGCAGCGCGGCGCGCGATGGAGAACATATCGGGCTGACATAGAAGTCCGTAAACCGCATGCCTTCGGCCGCCATGCGATCAATGCGCGGTGTCCGAATATTGGGCGACCCGTAGACTCCCAGGTCGTTGTAGCCCTGGTCGTCCGTAAAGATGATCACGAAATTCGGCGGCTTCGCCCGGGCCGCCTGACATGAGGACAGCCCGCCGATCATCCCGCACGCTGCCGCCTTCCCCAGCGTCTGCAGGAATTCGCGCCGGGGCCACACTCCACGCCTGAGTCGGCCCTCCAGCCGGCCTCCAAGGCCGGGCCCGGGGCCTCCAGGGCGGGGAGATACATTCATTCCACTCAAGCGAGCAACGTCGCTCCGGCTTACAATCCGAATCCCATAGAGACGACATGCACCGATCCAAGCAGGCCGAATTCCCAAAAAGCATAACCCAGATTGAGCGTATAGCTGCTTAGGCCGACATTAAGGCCGGTGCCCAGGGTGAATCCTTCCTCATCGTAATTGAACCGGTACCCGCCGCGCACCGAAAACAGGTTGCGGAAGGTGTACTCGGTACCGAAATTCACCTTCTCGGCTCCATCATTGGGGTGCACAAACTCGGCCGCCACCGTCCAGTGATGCAGGCCGCTTTCGCCGCGCTCAACCAGATCATAGGCCGCGCCGAAGCTGAAGTTTACAGGCATACGCACATCCGCCGGCTCGTACCCTATGCGCTCGTCAAAGGAGGCGATCTGCGTGTCGGGGCCGATGTTGCGCCCCACCATAGTAACCCGCAGGCTTCGAATGCCCGTATAGAATACAGTGCCGATGTCCACGGCCCAGGCACCTACCGTTGCGTCATCCAGGGTTTCGGAGATATACTTAGCGTTAATGCCGAAGTGCAGCTGCTCGGTTACCCGGCGGGCGTAGCTGATTCCCACGGCCAGATCCTGCGCGGTCACCGTGCCGAGATCCGTCAGCACTTCCGACCGTCCGGTGGGAATGCCATCCACCAGGATCGGCCGGTTCTCGGTTCGCGGCATGTCGCCATAGTCCAGAAACAGAAAGCTGACACCGATAATGCCGACACCCTCAACATACCGGGCCGCAGCAGCGCTGTAGTAGTTGATATTGGCAAACCAGCGCACGGCGGTGAGTCCCAGATTGAGACGGGTTACATCCACCAGCGAGGCGGGATTGGTGAACGAAGATGCCGCATCGCCCTGCCCCAGTGATGAAATAACGCCGCCCATGCCCGCCTGGCGTGCGTTGGTGGGCAGTTTAAGAAACTGGAATCCCGCCTGTCCTGCGCGATTGAAGTCGTTGGGCGGAAGCCCGGTGCCCGGGTCGGGGGTGAATTGGGCATGCGCGGGTGCCGCGCCCAAGGTTACTACCAGGATGCTGGCGAACAGGAAAGTCAGTCGTTTCATGAGATTTCTCGGTAAGGGGATACAGTCAGGACCCATTACTTGATTATGATGAATTTGCCTACGCTGGACTCTCCTTCGTGCCCTTGCACATGAGATTCAATATGGTAGACGTAAACACCCGGCTGGACGTTCTGGAAGAAGCGTGTCAGCAGGTAGTCTCCGTGCAATGCCGAGCCCCAGGCCTCTTCGCCGAATCCATCATTGTGCTCAATGGTGCGCACCAGGTCACCGGCCACCGTGAAGATTCGGATCGTACACTGACCCGGTATGTTCAGGAAGCTGATTCGCTTTTCTTCCGACGGATCAGACAGACCGCTGACCTGACGGAACGGATTGGGAATTACCAGCACTTCGGACAGATCGTTGCTGGGGGCGGGTTTGGCCGCGAGTGCGTGGAACGTGTAGGCCGTGAACCCGCTTTCATTACCATCGGTGTCGTAGGAGGTTACCCAATGACGGTAGGGAATACCCGGCTCCGCGAGCAAGCGGAAGGTCACCTTCCCCCCGGCTGTAAGCTCCGCGGCTTCAGCGGCTGACAGGTCAGCGGCCTCAATCCAAGGCCCTTCGATCCTGGACTCCGACCGGTAGACCTTGTAGCCAGCAAAGTCGTTGCTGCCCGTGACGGGGTCCCGATAGCCAGCGGGCACGGCCGTCCAGACAAGCTCAAATCCCTGCGTACCAAGGTCCGTGTCTACAAAGATGTCAACCTGTAATTCATCGTCGTTGCTGGCAAAAGGAGCATCGCCAACCGTGGGAGGCGGAAAAGCACTTATCCCTTCATTCCAACTGCCCGTGCGTCTGAATCCGTCCACGATATCCAGTGCCGCCTGCCAGTTGGCCTTCAGATTTGCCAGGCCCTGCTGGAGGTAGTTCCGGGTGGCATTGAGGCCTCCCAGCTCACTGACATTGCGGTCCATTTCGCCGAGAGCAACGACGCGAATGAGCTCGACTGAATCCCCCGGGGCCAGGTCGTAGGGTCCGATCCCCAGATTGAACGAAGGCACACGCTCGTACGGGTTGCCATCAATGCTGGTGCCATCCGCATGGGCATCCCGCCAGCTCATTCGCGCCTGCTGCTTCGTCATGCGGGTAAAGACGTACGCCGGATCCATGTTGGTCGGCTGCCAGAATTCCTCATCCGGTGCGCCGGGATTCTCATTGAGTATGCGATGAAAGATGCCCTGATAGACCGTGGTCTCGCCAAGCTTGTTGGGCGTAACATGGACAATGTTGTCGGTAAAGAGCTGCGGAGAGTACAGGCGGCGGTCAATTGAATTCTGGATGGTGATATTTCCGGGATCGCCGCGGTCGCCGGTTTCATCGCCAGGGGGGATATCATACGTGACCGCGGCCTGATTGGGCGGCATGGACGTGTCGTCGTAGAACACGAAATTGCCCTGTTCCGTGCGAAAATTCCTGAAGCCCGGATCCCAGAGGTACTCGTCGTCAAAGGACACGCCGTACGGAATACCGAGGCTGATATTGAGGCCGTAAGCCACGCTGTAGTACCAGTTGGTGATCTGCTCGGTGCTCTCGTTGATAAACACCTCCCGCTGAATGATGAAGTCATCATATCTCGGAAGACTCCACACCATGCGCTTGCGCGCAACCGTCAGAGGTATCACGGGAACCGCAGATCCTGACGGGTCTACAGAGGTGACGGTTTCAAACGAGTATTCCTCCGCCTCAGTCAGACTTTCGGTGAAGTTGTAATTCTTGACCAGCGTGTGATTGACGATGTTGAAGCCCGGCCAGCCGCCGGTAATCTGCTGCGTGCCGTCCACATCGCCGGCCCAATAGCTGAGGGTATTGAACCAGTTGGATGGCGCTTCAAAGTAGCCGGGATACGAGGCCAGCCAGATCGGCGGGTTGGGTACCGATTCGCTGATGACGGTCCAGAATTTGCCCCGCGTGAAGGTGTGGTCCGTACTGCTTTGGCCGGTAACCACCGCGCAGGGCAGCACCGCGATCATGACCGCGGCTAAGCTGCGGTGAATTGTGTAGGATTTCATCTGTCCGGTTTGTGGGTGAGGAAATGATTCCGGGCGCACCTAAAAGGTCACCTGGAGTCCGAAATACACCTGCCGCGGCAGGAGGCCCTGGTTGTACCAGTCCCATTCGCTTTCCTCCCCCGTGGTCGGGTTGACCGGCAGGGTTCCCTCTTCGTGATAGGTCTCCAGCGCACTGCCGGTCAGGAAATTGAGCCGCTTAGCATTGAACACATTGTGCACGTCAATGCTGAATTCCAACTGCGCAGCACCCGCCATATCCATGGCTTTGGAGAGACGCAGATTGGTGTTGCGGTGCGGCTTCCAGCGACGGTTGTTGGGCTCGGTGGAGAAATCGCCTGGTGCATGGTAAGTGTACCGGTGCCCACTCGCATAGACGTAGTAGGCATTGAGCCGCCATCCTCCAAGCGGACGAAACAAGCCGAGCGCCGGTCCGAACTCCGATGGCGAGAAGAGATCCAGGATCACCTTAACACTCGTGGTCGGGTTCCAGGTATCGCTGTTGGTGCCCGAAAGGCCTTTGTCATTCAGGCTCACGCCGTGCAGCGTATGGGGTCGAACGGGATTGCCTTCCTCGTCCGCAATAAAGATCTGCCGGAAGCCGTACTGCCCGGATCGCACGAACGACCTGTTGAATATGACGCGCGCGCGGGCATACTCAAAAAACAATGAGTGCAGGGATAACTCCAGGCCGCGCACATCCACATATCCCCCGTTGGAAGTGACGCGGCTGCGGCCGCCGCCCGGCGCAAATCCGAACGGATTCGCCGCATCAAAATGCACTTCCGTAGTCACCGATCCGCCGACCCCGAAGAGATTGTCGCCAATATTGTTTGATGACTGCCGCACCCCCAGTGAGGTCAGGTTTTTCCCGTCTCGGTAAAAGACCGTGGCATCCAGATTGGCAATGCCCGGAATGTGCTGGTCGAATCCGAGCTCGTACTGGATGATTTTCTCAAAGCTGAGGTCAGGATTGCCGGTACTGGTGTTCGGGTGATAAAACACGAACTGATACTGCGCCGTATCCGGCGACGCATGCGGAGCTCCGGCCGACGAACCGAATACATGGAACAGGGTGGGGCCGCCTCCGATCAGCTGCCAGGCCGGACGCTGGTTGAAATGTCCGTAGGAAAAATGCAGTACGGTATTCTCGGTGATCGGGTGGGAAATACCGAATCGCGGTGACAGAATAGCCTTTAACTCCGTGTCCATACCATGCTCGTCATCCGAATATGTGACGATTTCATTAGGCGGTACACCGACCATACTGGTGATCCTGGCCGGATCAAATATGGAAGGAGCAACCTGCGTGTTAGCATTGAAGGCATCAAGGCGAAGGCCGGCGTTGATCACCATGCCATCCACCTCAATTTTTCCCTGCGCGTATGCGGCGGCATCCCAGGGATAAAAGTCGGGACGCGTCGCATGATTGGAATAGATGGAGCCGGGCATTGAGCCGGCCTTGAACCGCTTGGAGACGTACTGCGGCGAATACATTGCCCCGGTCTTGAGCTGAAAGAAGCGGTTGAGCTGATGGGTGTAATCGGCCTTGAACACCCAGGCATCTGACTCCACAGTGAGCTGGAAAATGCCGGGGTGTCCCCGATGGAAGATCGGCGGCAGCAGAAACAGCGGATTGCCGGGGATCATGGTCTCGTCCCATTCCGTCCCGAAGCTCTCGGCCTCGGGATCGTATCTGTCGCTGTCTTCCAGTTGCCGAAAGTTGTTGCGGTCCAGGTCCATGGAGGTGTAGCTCGCCTGGACATCCAGGTAGGAAGCCGCATTGAATACATGGGACCACTTCAGCTGCCCGCTGCGGAGCCGCATATATTCCGGCGGCGATGGCAGCTGGAAAATGTGTGAGGTGCCGTAGGGCCAGTACTTAAAGGAGGAGTAACCGGAATAGTAGAATGGTGCCGGTCCCCAGATGCCAGCAATAAATGAGTCTTCGCTGGACCAGTAGCTCAGGCGTGGTTGCTCGGTGTTGTTGAATCCCTGAATCAGGCCCGACAATTCCAGCCGGTTGCTGCGGGAGAGCCGATAATCAAGTTTTCCCTGGTAGTTCCAGTCTCTGGAAAACGTCAGATAGGCCGGGAATTCCGGGGCATCTTTGAGATACTTGCCCGACAGCAGGAAGCTGAGACCTTCCGTGATCGGTCCGTAGATGGTCGCTTCGGTCTCCCAGGTCGGACGCTCGGTATACTGCTGCATCCGACTGGAGGGTTCCCCGAAGAGGTCCCCGGTAATGAAGTTCGTCCAGGCATCCAATCGCTCCTGCGGGGTCCTGTTGACCCATTCGCCGCCGCCGGTATTTTCCGTCCAGTAATCCAGGGTCGCCATGGTCGCCCACTCATAGTTCTCCCGGCTGTAGATATTGCGGCCCCAGTGGTACTTGCCCGGCGGGCGCAGACGGGCGCGGACCGTGCCGTGCAGTCGATCCAGCGCCGATTTGGTGACAATGTTGATCACCGCCCCCATCGCACGGCCATACTCCGCATTCCAGCCCCCCGACAGCACTTCAAGCTCGGATATCGCCGTAGTGTTGACACCGGTCAGATTGCCACCGGACACATTATCCCGGAGGCTGAGACCATCCATATAGTAATTGTCCTCCAGGCCAAAGCCACCCCGAATGCCTCCGTTGATGTTGGTGGCGGCCTGAGTTTCGATGGCCTCCAGGACCGTCTTGGCCCAGCTGTTGGCCAATTCCTCTCCGCTCATGCGTTCTTTGCTGCCGGTCAGATCCACCTCCACCGGCGGCCGCTCGGCAGTTACGACCAGCTCATCGGCTGCAAGGGTCGTTTCGGCCAGTTCAAAGTCAAGCGGGGTCGTCTGATCGATGAAAACGCGCGCGTCGGTCTTCGTTACGGTGACAAACCCGATGATGGATGCCTGGATGTCATGCGTCCCCGGCGGCACCCGGAGGATGAAATAATTGCCATCAACATCGGTGGCTGTCCCGAGGGTCGTCCCGACTACGACCACATTGACTCCCGGCAGGGGCGCACCGGTGGCGGCATCGGTAACGGTCCCTGCAACTTTGCCTGTCTGGGACTGAGCCGATGCTGCCCCCCAACAGGCCAAAAGAAGGGCGGAAAAGAGGAGAGGCAGTCGCGTAACCATGATTTATTTCGTTCTGCTGACAGGGTCACTCAAGCACGAGGCAGCGCGAATAGGCTGCGCCAGATGCCTGTTTCATCACTATGACCTATCTGCTGCCGAACTTCCTGCAATCTGGCGGAACTGCCCGAGCCGCCAGCTCCAAAATAGATGGCGGACCGATTAATGTCAATAATTCGTGAATTTTTTTGAGCCTGATAGCGAGGGCCGAAGAAAACTGTCGCATAACCGGGATTCGGGCATAGCCTTACGGCTGCGTACGGCTCTCCCAGGTCGCCGTTATCCGATTAGGGTGTCGCTGAGACACAATACGCGCGGCTTGCCGCGGGAAGCTCCTTGCGCGGCGCACCGGATGTCCGGTTGCCGCTGCGTCATTCGTTGCGGCACCTTGGGCGGCGCTACATTGGCTGCCGCTCTACTGAAATCGCGCCTGCCTCACCGCGCGGAAATATGCGCCCGTCAGGGAACGCTACCTCCCCGTAGCCATGCAGCACAAACCTCTTCAGCTCTATGGGGCCGTTGGACGGATGCAGTTCCACGGACATCTGCGCGCCGCCGCCGGCTATCGTTACACGGCCGTACTGGTAGCCATTGGACCAGAAATAGTTACCCGGCCTGGGATTGAATCCCATGCGATCCTCCACGGCAGAGTACTGGAAACCCGTGTAAGCCAGCAGTCCCGCCCAGGCGGCCATGGCCCGCGCATAGCGGTGGCCGTATTCGCCTTCATTGAACGGATTCCGCTTGCGCCCATCGTAGCGGTCCCGAATCGCCCGAAACACCTTGAGGCCCGCATCTTCCTGTCCTTCGTAGATCATGTGGGCCGCGGTGCTGTACTCAAAGCCCGTCATAATCTCGGTGTAGTAGGGGAAGGGGAAATCCAGCAGCTCTCCTCGCGGATAGCTGGCCATCAGGAGGCCCGCCTCGCTGCCGAGACCGAAACTCCGAAACGTGTTAAAATGCTCGTTGAAGTTGTCAATATAGTTGTACTTCATAATGCTGCGCAGCGTGGTCTGCACGTTTTCTCTGTTCAGCAGGTACCCCAGACCGGCCGTGTGCGCCAGGTATTGTCCGACCAGTTGGTCAACCAGGCACCCCTTGCCCAGTTGGGCCACGGTACTGGTGCCCTCGGGTATGTGATGTTCGTAGTACTCCCCATTGAAGATGTTATCATCAATCCAGGCACTGCCGCGATCAAACAGGTCGCGGGTTTCGTTGGCGAAGGCCTCGTCGCCCAGATACCGTGCCATTTCCTCTGAAGCCCGCAGCGCACCGAGATACCACGCGGCCATTTGGGGATTCGGACCCAGATAGTTGATATCCATCGTGTTGTGCTGGCTGCCTTCCATCACGCCATCCTTATCCTGATCCCAGATACCCGTCCAGGCAAAGCTCATGGACTTGCGGATGTTGGGCCACAGCCGCCTGAGCATTGCGTCATCCCCTGACAGCTGCCAGTCGCGATATATCTTGATGAGGGTGCCCATCTGCCCGTCGGCAGCCCACCGCTGGAAACTTCGGGCCCGAAGCTCAATCGGAAGGCCGACGCGGTGGCTCATCGCTCCGTCTTCGTTGACCGAATGCGCGAATTCCACCTCCCGAAACCGCTTGGACAGATCCCCGAACAGGAAGGGAATCGTGGATTCGTAATTCCACACATGAAAGCACGTTCCGAAGCCCCAACCCGAGCTTCGGGATGCCCCGATCGAGGTTCCGCGGATACTCCCGGTACCTTCAAAACCGTACGGAAGTCCGTCCGCGGTTCTGAACACCGTCTGGCTCCGAAGGTGATTGAGATTGAAAAGGCCCGCCTCCATTAGCACATCCGGCGCGTCGCTGTCTACCAGCGTCCGCACAAAGCGCACCGTTTCCGCTTCCAGGCTGTCAAGTGCCGCCGCCGTCTGCACGGCCACATCCCAGGCATTGTCATACAACATTGTGTAATGGTTGCCTACAATCTCGGGGCCGCCGAACGCTCCGGCGTGGTGCACTCCATGATCCCAGGCCCGCCGATTCGGAAAATGCCAGGTCAGCATGAATGTGATGGCGCGGGATTCACCCGGTGCGAGCCCCACTTTGGCCGCCAGGGTTGCTGGCGGCGTTTGAATGACATGGGCCGTATCGGGATGATCAACCAGCTCACCATCTTCTATAAAGTCATCCCAGAATTCGCGGAACGTCCAGTTCCAGGCCAACGGGTCCCACGAGGTGCGGTAGGTAACCGTACCGGATGTGGTGGTCAGTGCCATGGTGCCCCAGTTCACATCCAGCGAGTCCACCCCCTCTGAGGTCATATAGATGCCCCGGATGCCCCCGTCTGTTCGATAGGCATTGACATTCCTGTCCGGCGTACCGGTCCAGCCATCGGCACCGATATAATTGGGCACCATGCCCACCACGGCCGCCTCCACCGAATCTTGCGTCGGATTGGCCAGCACATAACGAAGTACGGCCACCGGAATGCCGCTTTTATCGGCATCACCGACAATCAGCGGGTTAAAGGCCTCGAGGCGTACCTCCAGGGGTATACTGTGATGCTCAAACGACACTTGGGCCAGCGGATAAGCGGCTTTGAATGTTGTGGACTCAAATCGGGGAAACCCCGAATTGACGGCATCCGCACCCCAGTCACCACTGTACTCCTTGGTCGGCACGGGGCCTTCCAGTACCCGGACCTGACCGGGGCCCTCCGCTGTCCGATAATAAAGTGCGAAGAACGGCCCGTTAGCAATGGTCGGCTCCACCAGCTTAAAGGCCGGTAGGTAGCCCAGCGCACCGCGGTTCATGAGTTCCCAATCCCGCAGGTCTCCGCGCCCGCCGAGGGAAACGGTCCCGGTCCCGATACCGCCCAGCGGCATCGCAACTTCGTCAAGATAAACGCCCGAATACGTCTTCAGCACGGGCCAGCCCGCGTCCGGCTCCGGCTGGGAGCAGGCGGCAAGCGCCAGGAGCCCCAGGATCGCGAGCCAGCGCACTGGGTTGATATTGGATTGGACCATGGTGAACTCAGTTTGAAGTACTACAGGTGCCAGCATCGCGACCAGGAGCAATATAACGTGCTGAGCCCCGTGGTAATGGCAAAGACTCCGGCTGCTACGCAAGTTCGGTCAGCCAACCTCAGGGACTGGCTGGCGCGCCGCATTGCCTCTGCCGCACTCGCGTGAGCTGTGGGTGCGTTCAGGATGGCAAAAGCGGCCCGTCTGCACACGGATCTTCCGGTCCGACAGCAGCGCGTTTACGGTATGCGCAAGCGCGAGTATTGTGCGCAGCGGCATAAATGCGTTGAACCCCGTGGTTAGCAGC
>JAPPNA010000102.1:0-42606 GCA_028873925.1 Bacteroidota bacterium
CGATCGTGCCCACATTCACATGCGGCTTCGTCCGCTGAAATACTTCCTTTGCCATTAGCGTAACCTGTTAATTGTGCCTATTGACCGGGGCCCTCTCAGCCCGCTTTACCGTAACTGGACAGAATTACCTTCTCAGCCACCGATTTGGGGGCCGGTTCATACGACTCAAACTGCATCGTGAAGATGGCGCGCCCCTGCGTAATGGACCGCATGTCGGTTGAGTAGCCGAACATTTCGGACAGGGGCACCAGTGCCTTGACGACGCGGGCCTCCTGGCGCTGATCCATCGAGGCGATGCGGCCGCGGCGACTGTTGAGATCGCCGATGACCTCTCCCATATACTCTTCCGGCGTAACCACTTCCACGTTCATGATGGGCTCCATAAGGACCGGCCTGGCCCGACGGGCCGCACTTCGGAAGGCCATCTGGCCTGCAATCTCAAAGGCATTCTGATCCGAATCCACCTCGTGGTGTTTTCCGTCAAACAGCCTTACGCGGATGCCTTCCACCGGATACCCGGCCAGCGGTCCGTGTGCGCTTGCGGCCCTGAGACCTTTCTTAACACTCGGAATAAACTCTCTGGGAATGGCCCCGCCTACGATCTCGTTTTCAAATTCAAAGCCGGTGCCGCTTTCATTCGGACCGATTTCAAGCTCCACGACCGCAAACTGACCGCGCCCACCCGTCTGTTTCCTGTGGATATACCGCTCAATTACGCTCCTCTGGAAGGCTTCCCGGTACGCCACTTGCGGCTTGCCGACATTGGCTTCCACCTTGAATTCACGACGGAGCCGGTCCACAATGATTTCCAGGTACAACTCGCCCATACCGGCAATCAGGGTCTGGCCCGTTTCCGCATCAACGGACACCTGGAAGGTCGGGTCTTCCTCCGCAAGCTTCTGAAGACCCGCCGAAAGCTTGTCGCTATCCGCTTTGGTGTTCGGCTCAATGGCGATGCGGATCACCGGATCCGGAAAGTCCATCTTTTCCAGAATCACCGGCCGTTTCGGATCCGACAGCGTATCGCCGGTACGCACATTCTTGAGCCCCACGGCCGCCGCGATATCACCAGCCTCCACACGGGAGACATCTTCACGGTGGTTGGCATGCATAAACAGCAGCCGCCCGATACGTTCCTTGCGCTCAGTGGTGGAATTGTAGACCTGCATGCCCTTGTTGAGCACCCCGCTGTAGACCCGGAAAAAGGTCAGTTTGCCGACATACGGGTCCGTAGCGATTTTGAACGCGATGGCGGCAAAGGGATCCTTGGGCTCCGGATTACGGGCCATCCGCTCGCCGGTCCGCGGGTTCACCCCCTCTATGGCAGCCACATCAAGCGGGCTTGGCAGGTAGTCCACCACCCCGTCCAGCAGACGCTGGACACCCTTGTTCTTGAATGCGGAACCGCAGAAAATCGGGGTAATGTCCAGATTCAGGGTAGCCTGGCGCACCGTAGCACGGATCTCTTCCGGCGTGATATGCTCACCTTCCAGATATTTCAGCAGCAGATTGTCGGAGTACTCGGCCACCGCTTCCAGCAGCATGATGCGCCAGTGACGGGCCAGCTTCTGCAGATCCGGCGGAATCTCTATTTCATCCCAGGTGGCACCCTGTGTATGATCATGCCAGATTATGGCCTTATTCATGATCAGATCAATGACACCACGGAACAGCCGCCCAGTGCCGATCGGGATCTGCACCGGAATCGGATTGGCCTTCAGCCGCTCACGCATGGAGTTGAGCGCACCAATAAAGTCCGCACCCGTCCGGTCCATCTTGTTGACAAAGCCGATGCGCGGCACCTTGTACCTGTTGGCCTGCCTCCATACAGTTTCCGACTGCGGTTCCACACCGCCTACGGCGCAGAACAGGGCCACGGCTCCGTCCAGCACGCGCAGCGAACGCTCCACTTCAACGGTAAAGTCCACATGCCCCGGCGTGTCAATAATATTGATGCTGTACTCCTGATCGGACTTCTTCCAGAAGCAGGCTGTCGCTGCACTGGTAATCGTGATGCCGCGCTCTTTCTCCTGCTCCATCCAGTCCATGGTGGCACCACCTTCATGGACCTCGCCCATCCGGTGCAACCGGCCGGTGTAGAACAGTATCCGCTCCGTGGTGGTCGTCTTGCCAGCATCAATATGGGCCATAATGCCGATATTGCGTCGCCGACGAAGCCGGGTATTGGTGAGAGTATCCATTGGACGTACCGCCATTAGAATCGGTAGTGGGCAAATGCCTTGTTCGCTTCCGCCATTCGGTGGGTGTCGTCCTTCTTCTTGACGGCCCCGCCCTCGCCGCGGGACGCGGCATACAACTCACTTGCCAGTCTCCGGGCCATGGAAGGCTCCGGGCGGTTGGCCGCCGCCTTGATCAGCCACCTGAATGCCAGCGCGGTGCGCCGTCCGGGGCGCACCTCCGACGGCACCTGATAGGTAGCCCCGCCGACACGCCGGCTGCGCACCTCTACCAACGGTGCCACATTTTCCACCGCGCGGCGGAAAACCTCAAGCCCCTCTTCACCGGAGCGGTCCTGGATAATTGAGAACGCATTGTAGACGATGCCCTGCGCCACCGTTTTCTTGCCGTTCAGCATGATGTAATTGATGAACTGCGATACCTGAGCATCCTGGAACTTAGGATCAGGCACAATAGCACGCCGCTCAGCAGATCGTCTACGCATGGAATTGATTCGGATGGCCGTGTGCGAAAAGGCACACAGACCGCTATCTCTTTGGTCGCTTAGCCCCGTACTTTGACCGGGACTGTAACCGGTCCTGAACTCCAGAGGTGTCCAACGCCCCCCGCACGATGTGATACTTCACACCCGGCAGATCCTTCACACGACCACCCCGAACCAGAACAATAGAGTGTTCCTGCAGATTGTGCCCCTCGCCGGGGATGTAGGCGATGACCTCAATCTGATTGGTCAGGCGGACCTTAGCTACCTTTCGCAGCGCGGAATTGGGCTTCTTGGGCGTTGTCGTGTACACCCGCGTACAGACCCCCCGGCGCTGGGGGTTCCCCTGGAGGGCCGCCGCCTTGGTCTTTTTGACCTTCGGCCGCCGCCCGGTACGCACTAACTGCTGAATTGTAGGCATAGGTCACTTTCCGGTAGTGCTGCGTGATTTCACCCCGCAGGTGCCAGATTTCAATTTAACTACAGCTTTACAAAGTACGAACGAATCGATGCAAAGTGCAAATAGTTTTTATGCAGAATTGTAAAATTTCCGTGAATTCCCGCAAATCTGCCTGAAATGCCCCCTTTTTTCAGCCGCCGGTGTCCTGTCCGTTGACTGAAACGTACTCTCCGTAGGGCCGCTTGCCCAGGACGGAGACCAGCTCCTGCGGCCCCAGCACTTCCTTGTCCAGCAACAGGAGCGCCAGTTC
Source organism: Bacteroidota bacterium (assembly GCA_028873925.1). GTDB lineage: Bacteria > Bacteroidota > Rhodothermia > Rhodothermales > Bin80 > JAPPNA01. Next base: position 3,391 of record JAPPNA010000102.1, read on the forward strand.
CTCCAGCTTATCGAGCTTTTCGGTGAGCAGATTCATGGCGCGCGTCCGCACCTCTTCAATGAGCTCGCGGACCTCTTCGTCAATCAGTCGGGCCAGCGATTCCGAGTACGGTTTCTCAAACATGGGGCGGCCGTTCTGCTTGGACATATTGAAGCTCACATGCCCCACCTGTTGGCTCATTCCGAAATCCACCACCATGGCATAGGCGGTCTTCGTGATCCGCTCCAGATCATTCTGAGCACCTGTGGACAGCTGTCCGAACTTGATTTCCTCGGCCACCCGACCGCCGATCATCATGGTCATGCGGTCCATGAACGCCTCACGCGTGGTGATATAGCGCTCATCGGGCAGGGACTGTGCATAACCCAGCGCGGCCAGGCCGCGTGGAACGATGGACACCTTGATCACCGGATCGGTGTTTGGCAGATACCAGCCGGTGATGGCATGCCCGGATTCGTGATAAGCGACGATGCGCTTTTCTTCCGGCTTAATGAGCTTGTTTTTCTTCTCCAGTCCACCGATCACGCGGCTGATCGCTTTTTCAAAATCATCCAGCTCAATCGCATCCTTTTCCAAGCGGGCTGCCAGCAGCGCCGCTTCGTTGCACACATTGGCAATCTCGGCACCGGCGAATCCTGGGGTCTGAGCCGCCAGCACATGACAATCCACATTCTCGGCCAGTATCAGCTGCCGGGTGTGCACCTCGAAAATCTCTGCCCGCTCTCTTCGGTCCGGACGGTCGATAAGGATCTGGCGATCGAACCGGCCGGGGCGCAGCAGCGCCGCGTCCAGCACATCGGGGCGGTTGGTGGCCGCCATGATGATGACCCCTTTGTCCGTGTTGAATCCGTCCATTTCGACCAGCAGCTGATTGAGCGTGTTTTCCCGCTCATCATTGCCGCCCATCATCATGTTCCGGCCCCGGCTGCGTCCGATGGCATCAATCTCATCTATAAAGACGATACACGGTGCTTTGCCTTTGGCCTGTTTGAACAGGTCCCGAACGCGGGCCGCGCCCACGCCCACGAACATTTCCACAAAATCGCTGCCGCTGATGGAGAAGAACGGCACGCCCGCTTCGCCGGCGACAGCTTTCCCCATGAGTGTCTTGCCCGTCCCGGGCGGACCGACCAGCAGCACGCCCTTGGGCAGCACACCGCCCAGTTTGGTGAATTTCTTCGGATTCCGCAGGAACTCCACCACCTCCACCACCTCCTCCTTAGCTTCCTCCAGACCTGCCACATCCCGAAACGTCACCGTCGGCTGACCTAATGATTCAAAGAGAACCGCCCGGTTCTTGCCGATATTGAGAAACTGGGAACCCGGACCCATGCGGCGTGCCATGAGCACAAACAGCACAAGTATCAGCCCCAGCGGCAGCAGCCAGGTCAGTGCGCCGCCAAGCCAATTGTCGTGATAGACGACCTCAAACATGACCGCCTCACTCTCATCGTGGCTTTCATTGTGGCTCTTGAGGAACGTAACCAGATCATGATTCTCTGATTTTGTCGTCTGAAACCTGCCCGATGGCGAAGAAGACGACCACAGACTCCGATTTTGCTCGCCCACGGTACCGGCGAGCATTTCCTGGCCGGTGGCTGTGAGGGTCCCGCTTACCCGCCGGTCGTTGACTATGGTGAGTTTATCTATGTATCCGGCCTCCACATAGTCAAGAAATACGCCGTAGGCTACCGTCGAGGAGTCAGACCGGCCGTACTGAAACAGGAGGTTGACCAGGAAGACACCGGCAACGATCAGATACAGCCACATGAGTCTCGGACGGAATGAACCCATCCGAGGCTCCGGATTCTCGTTACTGGTATTCATGCGGTTGACCACAGCGAAGGCAATCCCGTTATACCCGCCCGTCCGCACGGCGGTTTCTTGGCCGGGATCCTTTTCGGACGATCTTCATCTCCAGCCTGATTCGCGACCTCGGACATGTGACCCGCGGACCGGGGCGCGTCTGCCACTCGCGATCACCCACAACTGCGCCGGGGAATGCCGGAATTCAGTCCAGAGCGTGCTTGGTTCTGCTACCGGTGCGTTCCCAAGTCTGTACCGCAGTTGCTCGCTATTGCGTAATATCCTGATCCAGCGGCGGTCCGGCAACATATTGGCGGCAACTTCCGGCACCGGCAAGGCTCATCCTGTCGTGCAGGCCGCAGATTGTGCTGACCCTGAGCCGGATTCACCGCAGTCAATTAGCTTTGCCAGCTGCAATTCTACCTGAAACCGGCAGCAGCTCTTCCGACAAGTCTGTTGCAAATCAGGACGCTTTTTTATTGGAACGGCATTATCGCCGGATAGCAATCCATTCAATTCCTGTGGTTTCGGTACCGCCGGCGTGACCATCCGCATAGTCTTGATCACTCCACCTCACTAAATGCAGAGGCGACTGCCCTGCCGAATGGCCGGCGGTGCCTGATGGCACTCAACATCGGCCTGCAATGTGGCAACACCTGAAAGCTGCACAGACTCCGGTAGAACAACCCGGACACGTTTCCAAACGGCACCTGTACCCGCTGCGGATCGCAATGAGGAGCAATGTGTTCCTTCAGTTCCCGGCTGTTTTCCCACGGGCGGGCGCGTCCGAGCCCATAGCCCGGAATACGGGATCCGTGCGGGTGGAGCGGCGCGAATGAGCGGAGGTCCGCCACCTACTGGTGCGGGTGCAAATCTCTCGCGCCTAGGGGCCAAAATGCCGGACCGCAGTTTGCCACGGCTGACGAATTGAGCGACTGGGCCGATACCTTAATCTACCTTGAGACTGCGGCGTAAGCGGTATCGTGGACCAGATGCTCGCATCGGACCGCGCTCCAATGGCTCATAAATGGGCACCGCTTACGGACATTGACGCACCCAACAGTCTCGCAAAGGAAGCCATAAGGGCCCTATCAGGAGTGTGGCGTGAACATCGGGAGCGATTAGGCAATCGTCCGGCTTACCGGCTTTTTGAGAAAAAGCTGAAGCGGGAATGGGCTATTGAGACTGGCCTGATTGAGAATATCTACTCGCTTGATCGCGGTATCACGCAACTGCTCATCGAACGCGGAATCAGTGCTGCGCTAATTCCTCGCCAGATGTCTACGAATCCGGATAAGGTGGTGGCGATGATCCGAGATCACGAACAGGCAGTGGAAGGTCTGTTCGATTTTGCAACGGGCACCCGGCCCGTTTCAACGAGCTACATCAAGGAGCTGCACGCCCTGATGACGCGACACCAGGACACAGTTGAAGGAATTGATTTCCTGGGCAGAAGCGTCTCTATTCCACTCAGCCACGGGCAATTCAAGTCACGGCCCAATAATCCACTGCGCCCCTTCAGTGGCAGCATCCACGAGTACTGCCCCCCTGAACATGTAGTATCGGAGATGGACCGCCTGATTGAGCTGCATCACGAGCACCAGGAAAGCGGTATTGCACCGGAAGTACAGGCTGCTTGGCTTCACCATCGATTCACCCAGATTCATCCCTTCCAGGATGGCAACGGTAGAGTCGCACGAGCCTTAGCCTCACTTATTTTCATTAAGGCTGAATGGTTTCCCCTGGTGGTTCAAAGTCGTGAAAAGGCGGCGTACATAGATGTGCTGGAAGCAGCCGACCGCGGAGACCTGGCACCACTGGTAGATTATTTTTCCAGACTTCAAAAGCGGACCTTCGTTCGCGCCCTCTCAATTAGCGACGAGGTAAAGAAGGAGCAGCAGGTGGCGGACAGGATTGCGTCAATAAAGCAGGATATGCAGGGGCGGAGGGATTCACTCGTTCAGGAGTGGGAAGTCGCCAGGTCTGTCGCCGAAGCGCTGCGCGAACATGCAATTTCGTGTCTCAATGCTGTGGCAGTCGATCTCAAAAAGGAGATGGCTGAGATCTGGCAGCATGCCAATTTCTTTGCTGATTGTGCTGCGCAGGATGGGGGTCGCAGTCACTATTTTCGCCAACAGATCATCAAGACCGCCAGGGCAATGGATTACTATGCCAACCTGCAGACTCATAAGGCATGGGCGCGGCTCGTCTTGCCTAATGCTAACCGTACGGAGGTTCTATTCGCCTTCCATGGAATCGGACACGAGTTTCAAGGTGTTTTGGCCTGTTCGGCATCCCTCTTTCAGCGCGTTGATACCGACGAGGGCGAACGTGAAATCGGACCCGTTATTCCACTGATGGATGAGCTGTTTCTCATCCATTACAATGAATCAGAGGAGGCGGCTACGGCACGATTTTCCGGATGGCTTGAGGAGGCGCTTGCACGCAGCCTTCGGCTTTGGCATGAATCGATCTAACCGACCCGGAGTACAACCTGTGAGCCGGGGCCAGGATCTTCCGAGACGAAGAGAAGCACCTCACCGGATGAGTGGGTGCAGGGACATACGCACTTCGGCTGTTTTCTCGCAGACCCAAGAATTCGGATTGCGAGCGTTGATAGGCCGATAGCCTTGTCCAAGGCTTTCCTTTGCGGAATTTTTCCAGATCTGCGTCACCGGCTGCCCATCGGGGATTGGGATCTGTGCGAAAATTCTGAAATGACCCATCATGTTCGGACTGGACCGCGCCCGCGAATGCTCGTGCCTACTTGGGCACAAATCGTGGATCATGGGTGTATCAGGGAGGCCAGTTTACGCTGCCTGCACCAGTGGCAGGTGTTCCGACGCAAATGGCAGCCCATTCCGGTGATGCAGAAAAGAGTCGGGCTGATTCCGCAGATACCGCATGATTACCAGGCTTACCATTCGCAATTTCAAGCGGTTTAGCGATGTGGAGATTCCATTGGACAATCCGGTGGTGTTTGTCGGGCCGAACAATTCGGGCAAAACCTCGGCCATTCAGGCGCTCATTTTGTGGCAGGTGGGTCTGCAACATTGGATCGCAAAGTACGGTGGAAAATCAGCACCGGAAAAGCGGCCCGGCGTAACCGTCAACCGCCGGGATTTACTCGCCATCCCGCATCCCAATGCGAAACACCTCTGGCGGAATATGCGGGTTCGGCAAGTGGAATACCCTGATGGCAAACAGCAGACCCGCAATGTTAGAATTGAGATCATTGTGGAGGGGCGGCATGGCGGGAATACCTGGACCTGCGGCCTGGAATTTGATTTTGCCAACGCCGAATCCTTCTACTGCCGACCCTTGCGCCTAGAAAGCGGCCGGAGCCCGAACAGGATGCCCGTGCCCAAGGAGGCTGGCTCCGTACAGATTGCCTACCTCCCCCCGATGTCGGGACTGTCCCCGAATGAAGCTCGGCTCGACCCGGGCGCTGTCAATGTACGGATCGGCGAAGGGCGTACCGCAGAAGTGCTGCGCAACCTGTGTTTCCGTGTATGGCAGGAAAACCCGGACCATTGGAATAAAATCGCAGCCAGAATCAGTCACCTGTTCGGAGCGGATCTCAAGGTACCAGCCTATGTGCCCGGACGTGGAGAGATCAACCTGGCGTACCGTGAACGCGGTATAGAATTTGACATTTCCTCCAGCGGTCGCGGCCTGCAGCAGACACTTCTGATTCTCACCTATCTGCAGGCCCATCCGCATTCCTTGGTTTTGCTGGACGAGCCGGATGCGCACCTGGAAATACTCCGCCAGAAACAGATTTACAACCTGATTGCTGAAATCTCGCGCGTCAGTGGCGGTCAGGTAGTCGCGGCCAGTCACTCGGAAGTTCTGCTCAATGAAGCAGCAGAGAAGGATACCGTGATTGCCTTTATCGGACGGCCTCATAAGATCCTCAACGGCCGCAGTCAGGTGAGCAAGGCACTCAAGAGTATCGGATGGGAGCACTTTTACCAAGCGGAACAGACCGGTTGGGTACTGTACTTGGAGGGTCCTACCGACCTGGATATTCTGCAGGCGTTTGCGCGGAGGGTGGGGCACAACCGGGCAACGCAAGCACTGGAGAGGCCCTTTGTGCATCACGTCAGTAATCAGCCAAACAACGCGGCTGAGCATTTTTACGGCCTTCAGGAGGCTTTGCCCGGCCTGAAAGGGATTGCCCTTCTTGACCAACTCCAAGGCAATCTTCCCGACTATCGCTCCTTTGAACACCTAACCTGGAGGTGTCGGGAGATTGAAAACTACTTCTGCACCGAAGCCACCCTCATTGCCTTTGCCCAAGCACCTGAGACTGCGGTGGGACCTCTTTTTGCGGATTCAGTGCGCCTTGAACGCACCGAGGCTATGCAAAATGCCATCGCTAAGGTGAGCACTGCGTTGGAAACACTCGGTCAGGGTGAACTGTGGGGCTCGCAGACCCGGGCGAGCCTCGATGTTCTTGGGCCCGTTATGAAGGCCTTTTTTAAGAATCTGGGGCTGCGGAACACCATGGGTAAGCGTAACCTCCACGAATTGGTCCGATTCGTGCCGGATCACGAAATCGATCCCGAAATAACCCAAAAACTGGATGCCATCGCTTCGGTGGCCGAAGCGGCTGAGGCAGCCTGATCCCGCTGGCGTGACCTGTTTCAACCGCGCGCCCAACCCGCAGCAGGGTCACAGTTCATCGTCATCCGTCCGGGGGCGCACAAACACCACCTTTGCATCACCCGGGAGCCGCTCCCCCGCCCGCTGCATCACCATCTCCGCGTCCTGAAGCGTCTCAAACAGCCCCAGTCCAACCCGGAATTCCACTCCGCGTTCAACGGTGGCCCCGTAAATGTCCAATTTGTGCGGGATGTCGCCGAGGCTGTACTGGAAATTGTTGATGAAGGCCTCGGCCATTGCGTGCTCTGGATAGGCTCCTATATATATGGTGTAGCCGCCAGCCGACCAGTCAATATTGCCAAGCGAAGGGTTCTCCATATCGCTCCCCGTTTCTGGATCGGGAACCCCGGGTCGCACATCATCCGTTTGCGGCGGCTCATCCTCAGCAGCAGCCAACGCATCCGTCTGCCCCGGCTCTGCCAGTCCCAACGCATCCGTCTTCCCTATCTCTGCCAGTCCCAGCGAATCTGCGGCGGCCAGCGAGTCGGTGCCCACGGCCAGATTCAATGAGTCCGGTCCTGCCCGTGAATCCAGTGCCGCGACTTCGATGGAATCCGCAACGAGCATGATATAGTCTGTGGCAATTGCGAGTGTCCGGCCGAATACCACCGAATCCGCCCCGACACTAAGCGTATCCCGCGCTACCAGAGCCTCCGCCACAACCAGATTCATCGAATCCCCCGGCACATAGTCCTGCAAAAGCACCCATTGCAGGGCATTGACGATCAGCAATGAATCCGGTGCCTCCAGCAGCAGCGAATCCCCGGCCACCACCACATCTTCCGCCGTTAGCATGAGTGAGTCACTCCGGATGAATTTGCGGGCAGCCAGGTCTGTCAGGGTGCGGTGCAATGCAATAGAGTCCGCCCGGGCCTGCGCCAGTGAATCACGCACCGCCAAACGGGCGGCATGAATCTCCTCAAACGCAGCCAGCCTGCGTTCGGCCCGCTTGAACTGAAGTGAATTGGCATACGTTCGGGTGAGCTGCCGCAGCAGCACGTTAACGGTCAGCGGCGGACGCTCGGGCTGCGTCCCGGTTGTGTCGTCCAGCACTGCGGCCTGCCCCTGAGTCCCAAAAAATCCCTGGGCTTCCAACATGGAATCCGCCACGATCACGGGTATTGGACCCAGAACATCCAGACTGTCCCGGGCTGCCCAGTCCATGAATACTGAACTCGCCCCGTACAAGGCACGCGGTGCCACTTCCGAATTTGGCCAAGTTACTGCCAGATCAATCAGATCCGCAATCAAAGTGTCATGAGCGGTGGACTGCCATCGTTCCTCAATGGCTGCATACGCACGGTCCGCCAGGCCCAGCGAGTCAGTCACCAGTCCGGCCGGCACCGGCAAACCAAGATTTTGGTAGGCCCGCTCGGCAAACTCGGAATTAGGGTAATCGCGGATGATGACCTCGTAAATACCACGCGCCGCAGCGGCATCTCCCAGCGTGGTTTGCACTTCCGCCAGCGCGTAAAGGGCTCTCTGGGCGACCGGCAGATCCCAGTCATCTTCAATCACCAGCCTGTACCAGGTCAGGGCGGAGTCCGGCATGTTCATGGACAGAAACAGCACATTCGCCAATTCATACCGCGCCATCGCTCTACGCGTCCGCATGCGCTTCCAGCTCTCCTCATCCCGCGGGACCTCGGAAAAATCCACAGGCGGCAAGGCAATTCCGCCGGTACCCGAAATTCCCATACCCGCGTCCGCATCGTTGACACCATCTTCGTCGGCTACCGCCTCTATGGCCGCCAGGCGGCGCCAGTTGACCGCCAATGGACGGTCACCCCAGATCAGAATAAAGTCCTGCCGCGCCTGCTCCATGCGGACGGGGTCACGATGAAACAGAAACCCGGCATCCCCGGTGGCCGCGCTCCCGCCGCGGCCATCGTTATCAACGAATCCCGAACTCACACCGAAGGACGATTCCGCCTGACGGCGCTGCATTGCACGTTCTGATTCCGCCATCTCGTCTGCCCGCCGCTGGCGAATCTCAAGAATGACTGCCTGAAAGCTGCTGTCGTCCAGAGATCCCAGATACATCAGGGAATCAAAATGCGCGAGGCGCTCCGATACATCCGAATAGCTCCCAAACACGCGCGCCAGCTCTGGACCATCCGTGATCGCTCCGGGTGCCTGCTTGGGCGGTGAAGCAGATGTCTGACGATTGCTTCGGGCGCTTCTGCCCAACGCACTGCCTGCCGTATCAAAATGAGCTGCAGCATACAGGTAATCTTCCTGAACATCCCGATAATAGGTGCCCAGCGCATAGTGCACCGGCCCCTCCATTCGCGCCCCGCCCCTTGAATTGGGGTCATACAACAGTCGGTCGTAGGCATCCAATGCTTCATCAAAGCGCCCCAGCGCAATCAATACCCGCCCGCGCATGTAAGCGAGTTCATGACGATGATCATAATTCTTGTCATCACGCTCCATCTGGCGCAGCCACCGCATGGCCGCAGTCGCATCCAGATGTTCAACCTGCACGCGAATGGCACTGAGCTGGGCGGCATAGCTGAGCTCATAGAACGGCTTATAGGACTGTACGGACTGATACGCTGCTACGGCATCCGCCGGCCGCTCTAGCTGTTCATTTACCTGACCTAGCAGGAACGAGGCCCTGGCTGCAAGGTCTTTGTCCCGGATCCGATCAAGGCCCGCCTCCAGCTCCGACACCGCCGCCTCCCAATTATCCCGCTGCACATGCAGTTCAGCCAGCGCCAGCCTGTAGTAGGGCTCCCATTGCTCCGATACGTCCTCCGCATTCAGTGAAGCCTGGAGATGATTGAAGGCATCATCGTACGCTCCGCTGGCAATCAGCGTGCGGGCCAGCCAGAATCTGGCCTCATCATGCAGCGGAGACTCAAGGGTGAAAATCTCCTTGAATTTCTGCTCGGCACCTACAAAGTTGAGCGTGAAGAACCACGCCTTACCAATGATCAGGATCGCATCGTCTACCCATTTGGAATCCGGATATTTCCTAAGCAGGTCCGAACTCTTCAGCACCGCATCCTCAAACGGCTGACGCTGCGTAGTGGCCTGTTCGCTGCGTTTGAACATCGACAGGAAGACATCCTGGTCAATCGGCTGATCATCCACCCGATCCTCAAAGGCCCGAATCCCCTCCTCCAGCGCCCGCTCGGCATTGTAATAGGTGTTGTAGTAGGCCGAGAAATTCTCCATCGGCTCCTCCAGGAAGGACAGGCGGCCGCAACCCGCCCATAGCAGCACTACCCCCAACAACCCAATGACGCGCATTCCACCCATCAACTATTGTACACGGCTGACATGAACCATATTGGTGGGCCCTTTCCGACTCAGCGGCATACCCGCACAAACCACCACCGGATCCCCCTCACGTACCAATCCCTGGCTCAACAGAATCTCATGTGCCAGTCGCACGCCTGCATCCGTATCATGCTGGAAGGGAATCGCGAACGCTCGGGTACCCCAGAGGACACCCAATTGTCCCACAACTTTCTCCTCATCCGTAAAGGCATAGACCGGGATTCGGGGTCTGTGCTTTGCCAATGCGCGGGCGGTAGCTCCCGATGAAGTCAGACAGACCATCGCATTGGCACCCACATGCGCAGCAAGCTCGCAGGCCGTCAGAGTAACGGCATCCGTTATATTTCTGGCATCCACGACCCGGTCCAGCCCTTCAGGCAGTCCGCGGCGTTCCAGAGGGAGGGCCTGCCAATGGCGCTCCGCAGACGCGATGATCCTAGACATGGCCTGAACCACGCGCGCAGGATCAATGCCCACAGCCGTCTCGCCGCTTAACATAACCGCGTCCGACCCGTCCAACACCGCATTGGCGACATCGCTGGCCTCCGCCCGCGTAGGCGTACGCGACCGTATCATGCTCTCCAGCATCTGTGTAGCCGTTATGACAGGTTTGCCAGCCAACAGACACTTATGGATAATGGACTTCTGGGCCGCCGGGACCTCCGCCATCGGCATTTCTATACCCAGATCGCCGCGGGCCACCATAATGCCATCACTGACGGCCAGAATTCGGTCAATACAATCCAGCGCCTCCGGCTTTTCGATCTTCGCAATAATGGCCGCGCGGGAGCCTTTACGACTTAACCAACGACGCAAATCCACGATATCCCGTTCGTTGCGCACAAAGGACAGGGCAACCAGATCCACACCCAAGTCCAGTCCCACCCTGAGATCTGTTTCATCCTTGGGAGTCAGTGCAGGACCGCTGGTCCGAACGCGCGGGAGATTGACACCCTTGTTGGAAGTCAACTCACCCCCAACCTCTACCTGCGCCTCCACCGTGCGGCCTCGGATGCCAATGACTCTCAGCTCCAGACGTCCATCGTCGATCAGAATGCGTCCGCCGGCGGATACATCGCTGGCCAGCGCATCGTAGCTGATCGAAATGCGCTCGCAAGTGCTCTCTTCCAGCGGCTGGCAGGTCAGCTGCACCAACCGCCCCGGCTCCAGCGTGATACTTCCTTCCTTTACGACCCCAACCCTGATACGCGGGCCCTGAAGGTCCTGCAGAATCGCTACCTGCCGTCCCTGACGCTCAGCTTCCTCGCGCACCCGCCGGGCAGCCGTTCGATGGTCCTTATGGGTGCCGTGAGAGAAATTGAGGCGCACCACATCCGTCCCCGCGGCGATAAGGGCAGCAATAACCTGCCGGTCCAGAGAGGCCGGGCCGAGCGTTGAGATTATCTTCGTGTGTCGTCGCATAAAGCAGCCTGTTCAAGATCCTGCAGATTCATTCGGCACAACTGGGCATTATACGCTGTTGAACGCACTACTGGACTATTTTGCCCGAATCATGAAAGCCCTGTTTGCCGCCTTTTCGGTCTGTGTGCTGACGCTGCCCGCTGCGGCGCAGGATCACCGCGCCATTGAGTTTCCGGATGTGGAGCCATATGTGACGCTGGTGGGTGATTTTCACATGCACACCATCTTTTCCGATGGCAGTGTGTGGCCGAATATTCGAGTTCAAGAGGCCGTACGGGATGCGCTGGATGCCATCGCGGTGACCGAACATCTGGAGTATCAGCCCTATCGCGCCGATATTCCGCATCCCGACCGTAATCGTTCGCACCAGGTGGCGACACAGTCCGCTCGGAATGAAGATCTTATCGTCATCAACGGATCTGAAATCACCCGTGAGCTGCCGCCTGGTCACCTAAATGCCATTTTCCTTGAGGATGCCAACGCCCTCGTGGCCGCTCCCGGTGAGGAAGCCCTGGATCCGATGGATGTGTTCAGAGAGGCGCGACGACAGGACGCTTTCGTCTTCTGGAACCATCCGAACTGGGTCGCGCAGAGCCCAAGCGGAGTCGCAGTGCTGACCGACATGCACCACACCCTCATCGGAGAGGGCTTACTCAGCGGCATTGAAATCGCCAATGAGCAGACCTACTCGGACGAAGCGTTTCAGATTGCTCTTGACCACAATCTTACGCTGCTCGGCACCAGTGACATCCACGGTCTGGTGGATTGGGAGTTTGATGTCCCCGGCGGTGGCCATCGTCCGGTCACGCTGGTATTCGCAGCGGAGCGGAGTGCGGATGGCATCAAAGAGGCCCTGGTCGCCAGGCGCACGGTGGTCTGGTTCCGCAACACGCTTATAGGACGCCCTGAGCATCTGATGCCGCTGTTGGAAGCGAGCATCCAGGTGGCTGCAGCCGAGTACTGGTCCAACAGCTCCGTCCTGCGCGTATCGCTCGCCAACACTTCGGATGCATCGTTGATTCTGCGGAACATGTCCGCCTACACACTGCACGAATCCGCCAATCTGGTCACGCTGCCGCCGCACGGTGTGATTGATATCAACGTTAAGACCTTGGAGTCACCGGCCATGATCACGCTCTCGTTTGAGGTCCTGAGTGCGCTGATAGCTCCCGGTACACACCCTTCCATCCGGCTGGAGGTCTACAGCACCCAGTGATCTGTGACTTTTTCCGTTCTCGGAGCGTCTTTCCCATACAACAAACAGTGTTCTGATGCGCTATATTGCCCCTGCTTTACTGCTCCTGATCGTTGTCGGCTGCTCAACCACGCAGAGCATTCCCATAGAAGATCGCAGCCGGACGTACGATGTCTCCTACGATGTGGCCTTTGACGCAGTGGTGCTGGCCCTGGCCGAACAGGGTTACGCGGTTGAAGAGGCCAATAAGGAACAGGGGGGCATCAATACTGATTTCCTGCTCCAGGAGTCCTTTTTGAGCTGGTTGAGCAGCTCGGCCAGTCGGATGAAGGTAACCAGTCTTGTTCGTGACACAGAGGCGGGCGTGCGCGTCATGCTCACCATTGCCCTGCAGGACTCCGATCCAGAAGCTACCGGACCCAATTATTCCTCCCGTAACCTGAGGGCCAGCCAGGCTCGCCGGGTTTACGATAGTCTGTTCGCCCATATTGAGGCCGTAATGTGGTCGGATAATTGACGGTTCAGGAGCTATCCGTCAAGATGGTGTCCCCGGTTCCACTTGAGCAGGAGTTCCCGATTCAGTTTACCAACTGCTTTGCGGGCTGCACGGTCTTATCCCCGGAATATTCATCACCGTGGTCGCTCCGGCCCCTGAAGCGGCCTTGCATTAGCTCGGAGAGGATTGCCGCAGCGAGCCGGATATCTGGGCCACTTGAGGGTGCAAGCGAGGTGAATTGTGGTGTTTTGCTGCCGGAATCGACTGGATTTCGGTGCCGAATTCAGCATTATTGCGCCCCAATCCCGCATGTTGATACGCGAAGGTCCGCACAAACTCGGATTGCGCCTTCTGAAGCGGGAGGAATTACAGGCCGAACAGCACTTTCCATTGAAACTGTTCAAAGTACGCCCAACCACATACCCACGCCGCTACCGGCGTATGGGCGATTTAGAAGATAACACTGCGGCCATAGGACCCGCTCCCGTGTGCCAGGGCAAAGCATGGGGCCAATCAGGTCGCAGCCGACCGCGACACCGGCCGTGCGGAATAGCGCGTTCACGGCTTGGCATCCGTCCTTAACACAGGTGCCAATATCGGACGGTCACATGGAGTAGGACCTGTCCCCAATGGTCCAACGCCCCCCGGCAAGCACCCTCTGCCTGGTCAGGAAGGCATTTTAATTCCAGACGCACATTCGGGGAAATCAGGATCGCCATGAAGAATCCGTGGATGAGCTGGTGCCGCACAACTGGAAGAAACTTCCGGTTGGTCGTAGAGATGTACGATGGATATTATCGCTCTGCTGCCTGCTTGACGCTGGACATGGCATACGATAACGCCCGATTGATTGCGCGCCCGGACCTCGATTGGCTCCAGCCGTGGCTTGATGGTCAGGCCAATCGGAAGTGTGACAGGTATTTCCAGGTTTTGTGAATAACTGGCAGAATTCCGTCTCGGAACCAATTCCCGACTTATTCCGTACGGGCATGAGTATACTTGGAGATTCTCATGGAGAAGCGCGGAGGTCTTCTTGCAGCGGCAGCATGGTCATTCTTGGCGTGTGCGGGCTGTGATGCAGGTGGTGATGTCAGCTACCATGCCAAAATTCCATCCGCTCATTCTGTGGTGGCGGCGACATAGTATTACGAATCGCAGGTGAAGGATGCGCAAATGGGGATTTTCGCTGGTGATCCTGCGGCAGCCGCGCGGAAGGAGATGGTCAGACAGTTTCCCCCGGCTTGGAACCAAGCCATCACTTAGCGGAGCAGAGCAGGCACCATTTACACGGCCACGTTGATGGGTACCGCAAGGCCTGTACAGGCCATCAGTTCCGAAAATGTGTCCGTAATTCGGACGCTTATCGTTGAGATGGATGGCAGCACCATAGTTTCCAATGCAAGAATTGTTGATTTCATCAGCGTGGACCCTATTGCTCGGGAAGACTTTCATCACCTTGCGCGAGGCTGGATTGAGAACGATTATGGTACCTATCGGGTGCTGGTCGTTGAATTCGATTTGATGTATTCCCGTCAAAAGTCCCAGCTGTATGACCCCGCTGACAGTTCGCTAACGCCGACTGCAGTGAGCCTAAAGGAAATTACGGGTTTGGGCAAGGCCCAGGAAGACCCACTATGGTGCTACATATCTGATATTCAGTTTGGACGAAAATGTACATATCTGGCCAGCCGTCCCGATGACAAAAATTGCGTCACAATCGAGGTTTACGTCATTTGGACCTGCGTGTCCATAGGTGGTACTGGCGGAGACGATAGTAGTGGCGGCGGTAGTGGCGGTGGAGGCAGCGATGACGATGAAGAATCCCAATGTACGGAGGATCAAAAGGCGATCGCGGCTGAATATGACGACGCGGCATGGCCGTGCGAAAAATTCGTTGATGATGTGACCCACGGAAGGGGCACGCACGGCCACGCGAAGGGGTATCTGTCAGATGGATATAAGTCCGGCAGGGATGCTGTCTTCTCCTACATGAGCTCCGAATTCGGCGTTTCCGCATGGATCAACTCCGACTGGCGTTGCCCTGTAGGCAACGCAAAGGTCCACGGCGTACCTGAAAGCACCCACAGGAAGGGCATAGCGGGCGACTTTGGTGCCGCTCGCTTTGACGAGGGGATATGGGAGTGGTTTAACGAGGCGGCGATAGATGCGGGACGCACCTGGAATTCGGGCTTTGACGATGGTAAGTCGGAAAACAGACGATCCCGGAACTACAGCAGCCATATTCACATCCACTGGTAGAATTCAAAATGACCGAGACAAGAATCCGGCCCTTTAAAGGGGCCTTAGCTATGGGAAGAACAGTTATGTATGGACTCATGTCTGGAGCCATCAGAATGTGCATGATCTATTTTCTTGCGTTAGCATTTACAACGCTGCCAACCGCTGCGCAGATGGTGAGTTTGGAAGCAGAACGCCAGGCGGCTGCGGCTCTTGCGAACGGACAGCTTACGCCGGAGCGGGACCAGGCCCTTGAGCTCGCCCGCTTCCTCGGTCCCCGGGCATCATCGGAGCTGAAGCTTGCCGTAATTGAGGCAGCCTGGGCGGAATTGCGGGATGAGACAGGTCGGCCCGAGGGATCCGAGGCCGTATTTGACTACATGGACACTGTGTCCCGGCTGGAAGACCCCCGCGCAATCCCGTTTCTGATTGAGGTCTTGAGCAATGGATCTGGGGCATCGAATGCGCTGGCGGATTTCGGTCCCGCGCTGGTATTCGCGCCAGTGCTCGCGGTCGTGTCTAACCCGAACGGAGACGCTTACCAAGTCGGAGAAGGCCTTACCACGCTCCGGTTCATGCTTGAGGACGGAGTCTTGACCGCCAGACAGACGGATCAGGTGCGCGCCATCGTCAAAGGGCGACTCTCTGAATCACAACATGCCTCCATTGTGCGCGTAACCGTTCGCCTTGCGCTCGCGCTCAAGGATCCAGAGCTGCGTGCCGTAGTTGAGCGGTTCGTAGAGGACCGGGAATTCGCCGAGTCACTTGTCTCGCAGCGCCTCGCCAGTGGAAACCCAATGAGTGATGAGAACCATGCACGCCGGGTCAAGACAATCCAGAAGCGTACACAGGCGATTCTGGATGGCACCGGGGCCAGCATCGGGCCGTTCCGACGCAAATCATCTGTATCGACCCAGTAAGGGTCGGGACTTGCAACCGAGGCAGTTCTGCACAGATGGTTGATTCAACGGGGCGATACTGGTCGCAAGGCACGATATAGGGAGAATTCGTCCCGGATCGTCATGAATAATCCGGGATAAGTCGTTTATCACGCTGGCCTGGGCGCTGTCGACCGGCTCGGTGGGCCTGCTGCATCCGGGCGGTGTCTATGATGACCCCAAAGGGGCCCGGCTCCGCGTCGCACTGTATCCGAGACTGCGGTATCGGTTTCAGTTTGCAAATGAACTCAAGCTGTTCTCGGAAGTGGACCACCACACAAAGTTCAGCATCAATGTCTATGGGCCGCCACAGGAATACGTCTCTTTTGTGACCGTGGCCAACGCCTTTGACGCGCGGACCGTAGATGCTTCGTTTGCACACGACGGATACGGGCCCATTCCCCGTATCAAGACCGACAATAATAAGTGGACCGCCGGGGGTGTCCCTAAACCCCTCACCTTAACCGACTGAGTCTGGGGCACCGCCGACTAAATGGCCTTGCCGCCATCCTGGCATCCGATACGCGGCCCATTTGCGCATTGCCTCGGAACCTCCAGCTCTTAAATCCCGGCAGAGCCAGCACCATCGACAGCGGGCAATGTCTGGACGAGAATTATCCGTCTGTCCGCCGTTGGAATACCCCGGTTTGAGATGGCCCATATGATCAGCAACAACTCACAATCGGATCTGAGCGCACCAAAACCGGAGGCGTGAGGGATGTCCGACCCTGCGTGAAAAGCCGCTCAGCGGGTGATCCCATCTTTGGAGACACGCCCGCCGAGCAGGGTCCCGATTACACCCAGGGGCCCTGGATGGCCAATGTGAGGCCATCATGCTGGATATTGACAAACAGCGTGGAGCCATCATGGGCGAATGTGGCCCCGGCCAGTTCTGACTCGCTGGTGGCGTTCCGGGCGAACTTGTAAATGGTGCCATCAGGCGTGATGCCGACCAGGAACTGCTCGCCTGAGCCATCTTCGCATACGATCAGATCCCCCCAGGGGGAAACCGTCAGATTGTCCGCATTGTCAATTAGGCCCGGATCATTGGGCTCAACAAATAGTTCCAAGTCTCCTCCCGGCTCAAGGTGCCAGATCTGACCCCGCTTCGCCGCTCCGCCATTGGTGCACGCAAAGTAGACGGCACCATTACCGTACCACATACCCTCGCCGCGGGCGAAAAGCGCTGCCCCCTGCTCCACGGCCCTATACCGCAGGTCGTCTTCCGGAGACTCAACATTGTCCAGATCCACCCAACTAACCGCCATTGGGGCACCTGGAGCCACCAGCGGTTCGGCCCAGTTGCGCGTATCCAGTCCGGGGCGATCCGTCACCCTCAAGGCCTGCAGTCGGCCGCCAGCCGCCAGATTCATTCGATCACCGGGCAGAAAACGGTAAATGCAGCCATCATTGGTGTCTTCCGTCTGGTAGATCGCGTGCGTCACCGGATCCACCGCGACCGCCTCACGATTGAAGCGTCCCATCGCGGTCAGCGGCACCGGACGGGCTATCCCGATCGCAGACGAAGCCGGAACTTCAAACGCATACCCGTGATCCTTGGCACACACTTCTCCGGCCCGTTCTACAGACTCTTCACAGGTTATCCAGGTGTTCCAGGGCGTGGGACCACCCGCACAGTTCCTTAAGGTGCCCGCAAGACTCAGGTGCTGGGACACCAGCTGCCTGTTTTTCAGGTCCCAGACAAAGGTCGTGGTGCCGCCCAGGCAGGGGGCACCCGCCACGCCCGCATCATAAAAATCGTCAGGATTCATGCGGCTGAGCAATTCGTTCTGCGCGCCGAACGGGCCCAGCGCGGCATCACTGCCTACGTTGACCTCATGGTTGCGTACTACAATCGCGTAACCTTCCGGCCCTTCAAACGCGGCCATGCCATCCGGCAGACCCGGCACAACGAATCCGTCAGACATGACCTCCCCAACACGCGATACTACGGTGTAACTGAAGCCCTCCGGCAAATCCATAATGCCCGCGGGGTCGGCCAAGAGTGGTCCATACCGCTCCGCGGGAGCCTGGCGACAGCCAGCCAACAGCGTGTACAACCCCCCAAACCCAAGGGCGAATGCGCCGGAAAACGCCAGAAAATGACGCCTTGAAACAGTCATCAGGTCAGTTGATAGTGGTACTTTCCAAGTGATACCCGCTCAAGGCAGGATCGGATTTTCAACCAGGCGGGTAATCCAGAGCCCGCTATTGAGATCAGAGGTGTAAATATGCCCCTTATGAACCTGGGCCCCCCAGGCCATGGGCCAGTCAGGCACCATGGTATGCGCATCGGTAGTGCGTAGCACAGCGATTTCGCGGCCCTGTTCATACAGGTTACCGCGCAGCTCACCGGAAATATCCACCACCCGCAAGCCGCCCTGATAATAGCCCACATACAGGCGATCTCCTTCCACCCATACATTGTGCGCTCCGGCATCCGGCACCTCATACCGGGCCACTTCCTCAGGGTTGCGGAGGTCTTCCACATCAAATACATGGATGTACCCGGAGGCCTCAAGCGGCTTGTCCACATCATAGCCATCGGGCCAGATTTCGTCGCCCACAAACAGATAGCGTCCGTGCCTCCAGGCCACATGGGTATGGCCGATCGGATACGCCCGTCGGCTGACCAGCGCGGGTTCGGTAGGCGTACCCCCATACGTACCGGCCCCTGCATCAAGTATCACAATGCCATCATCCCAGTATGACAGATACGCATACCCGTCCTGCACGATTACATCATGCAGCGTCTTGTCGGCCTTGTTCAACCCCCAGCGACCCACTTCCACGGGAATGAGGGGATTGGAAATGTCCAGAATATGCAGATCGTTGGTCCCGTTGTGGCAGGCATATACCAGTTCCCCCTCAATCCACACATTGTGCACGCCGCCGGTAACAGTCTCGGTGTACTCTGACAGAATCGACGGATGCGCGGGCACGGAAAGATCCAGTAACACAATGCCGTTGCGTCGACTGGAAGCCCCTTCGCGCGTAATGATACCGATTCGACTGTCAGCGTTGATCTTGACATCATTAATGCGTCGGGCATCCACCTGAACAGAATCCGTCAGTTCAGGCCGGGCAGGATCAGTTACATCAAAGACCTTCATCCAGTCATACATGAAGGTGCCCACATAGGCATAGTCACGCCCGTTGACCCCCTCAAAGACCCACATGTCCCCGGAATGGTGATGGTCAATCACCCCGCGCCCGGTGGTCTCCAGTCGGGCATCAAAGGTGCGGGGATCAACGTTGATCGTAATGGAGCGTGTGATGCTCTCTCCGATGCGGGCCTCCACGATAAAGGTGCCGGACTGTTCCGCCACAAATACGCCGAATTCCTGTTCTGCCGTGATGGCTGCCCCCTCTGTGACTTCCCACAACGGCAGCAATCCCTCCACGGTCTGGCCGGAGCCATCCAATGCGCGTACCCGGAAGCGTACCACATCACCCTGTCGGACAATAAACCGGTTCTGTTCAATCTGATAGGACACCGCCGGATTGGGCACGACCGTTACCGGCAGTCCCGTGCGCAGATCACCCGCGCGAATGGTGATTACCGCTTCACCCGGCTCGTGACCACTGACCACCCCGCGCCGATCCACCGTGGCGATGCGACTGTTGCCGGATCGAAAACGTGCGACCTCCACATTTTCAACCGCGCCGTTGGCGGCAATCCGGCTGACCCTCAACGGAGCAAAGGTGCCTGCCAACACCTGATCCACCGCCAGGTCAGCCTGCAGGCTGGCGGCCGAGGGCAGGGTGACCTTAATGGTGGCATAACCCGGACGGCCGCCCATAACAGCCACCAGCCGCGCCTGACCCGGTGCCCGGGCCTTTACTTCACCAATAGAGGTGACATCAGCTATTTCACTGTCGGCCATATACCAACGTATCGGGAGTTCCAGCGTGCCGTCTTCGGTATAAGCGGTGGCCGTGAACGTTTGGGCCCGACCCACCTCCAGGGTTACTTCCGCCGGCTCAATTTCCACGCGGTCGGGGATGATGACCTGCACAAACAGGCTCAGTACCAATAAAATTTTCATCAACCATTAAGACAGGTCGGGGGTATACTCCCGCCATCAAACGCAGGATCCGAAACCGTGCCCAGGCTCAGCCCCTTCTCCCGTCCCGATCGCCTCCGAATCGTCGGAGAAGAGGCGCGGTCTCTGGTGGTGCTCTCCGGCCCCATAGCCTTTACGCAGTTGGGACAGATATCCAACGGCTTCATTGATGTGATCATGGTAGGCCGCCTCGGAGCGGCTGAGCTGGCCGGTGTGGCACTCGGCAATGCTACGTATTTCATGTTTATGCTGATGTGCCTGGGCACATTGCATGCGGTCGGTCCCATGGTTTCACAGGCATTCGGGGCGGGGGCGCGTGAGCCGATTGCCCGAACACTGCACCAGGCGTTCTGGCTATGCATCTGCCTAGCCATGCCGATAGTAGCCATCCTTTGGTTTGCCTCGCCAATCTGGACCATCCTGCGTCAGGACACGACTACCATTATACTGGCCCAAGGCTACCTGCGGGCGGCGGTCTGGGGGTTTCTGCCGTTTCTGTGGTTCAACGCGCTGCGCAATTTTGTGGAGGCGGTCTCCAAGCCGTGGCCGGTAACTCAGATTATTCTGGGCGGCATCGTGCTCAACATTGTGGCCAATTACGGGCTGATGTACGGCAACTTCGGCCTGCCCCGACTCGGACTGGCGGGTACAGGCTGGGCCACCTCAATTGTCCATCTGGCCATGCTGCTGGCCATTGCCGTGTACATTCAGTCCCGCCGACAATTCAGCACGCTCCGGGTGTTTTCCGGTCTGGGCCGCTTTGACTTTCGGTACTTCCGCGAACTGGTGCGCATCGGCCTTCCGATCGGCGGCGCATACGGGCTGGAGGTGACGTTGTTTTCCAGTACAGCGTTCCTGGTCGGAACCCTTGGACCGGTCGCACTGGCCGCCCACCAGATTGCCATCCAGTGTGCGGCAGTAGCGTACATGGTGCCGCTGGGCATCGGCATTGCTACGACCGTGCGTGTCGGACAGAACGTCGGGCGCCGCTCGGTCGTCCGGGCCACCTGGTCGGGCTTTCTGGGGATGGGCCTGTCCCTGGTATTTATGTCAGGCACCGCCATGATATTTCTGTTTGCTCCGCAACTGCTGGTCTCCATCTATGTGCCGATCGACCAGCCGAACACTGCGGCCACCGCGGTTCTGGCGATTGAGCTGTTGGGTCTGGCGGCTTTGTTTCAGTTGTTTGACGGCCTGCAGGTCGCCGCTCAGGGTGCACTGCGCGGCCTGAAAGATACGCGCCTGCCCATGCTGTACTGCTTTTTCGGCTACTGGCTCATCGGCATTCCCACCGGACTGATCCTCGGCTACGGGCTGGGTTGGGGCGCGACCGGTTTCTGGTGGGGTCTGGTGACAGGGCTGCTGGCCGCGTCCCTGATGCTGAGCCTTCGATTCATCAAGCTTACGCGGACGCGATACTGGCGCAGGAGACTTGGCAGCCGGGAAGAATTTCAAGATTCCGCGAATTAATCCTTCGATCCCGTATATTTGGGCCGATGCCGATCCAATTGCGGGTAATGCCGTACATTTAGCCGGCTGAAACTGAGCACAACCGCATGCCTCAAGTATTCCCCAGGAAGGCCAACCGACTGCCTGCGCTGTCGCTGGCCGCCGTTTCCGTCGGGGGGATCCTTAGTGTCGTCTTCGTGTGGTACTACTTCTCGCCGGAATATACCGATGTGGGGTACGCACCGGAGCAGCCGGTCAGTTACAGCCACCGTGTCCATGTGGACCAGTTGGGGCTGGACTGCCGCTACTGTCACAGTTTCGTTGAGATCGCCGATGTCAGCAACATCCCGGCTACGGAAACCTGCATGAACTGCCACGGGGTCGTGCTTCCGCAAAGCCTTGACCTGATGCCGGTTCGGGCGAGTTGGGCTGATGACAGCTCAATTCCCTGGGTCAAAGTGCATCAGCTGCCGGATTATGCGCAGTTCAGCCACGCGGTGCATGTCAACAACGGCGTGGGCTGCGAAACCTGCCACGGGCGTGTTGACCGGATGGATGTGGTCAGCCAGGTGGAGCCGATGTCCATGGGCTGGTGCCTGGATTGCCATCGGGAGCCGGAACTTTATCTGCGTCCGAATGAGGAAGTCACGACCATGGGCTACATGCACAGTGCAGACTACCTGAAGACCAATCTGAACCGCATCCGCGAAGAAGGCATCCGGCCTCCGACCAACTGCAGTGCCTGCCACTATTGATGATGATTTCCCTTCCCATTGTCGATTCCCCTGAGGCAGTCCGGCCTGAGCGCCTCTGGCGCAGTCCGGCTCATTTGCGTCAGGACCCCGACTTTGTGGAGTCCAGCCGGGAGGAGTTTATGCCCGGAGCCAGCAACCCGCCAAGCGGAAGCCGCAGGCATTTCCTGCAGCTGCTGGGAGCCTCCATGGCACTCGGCGGCCTGGCCGCCTGTCGCCGACCGGTTGAGCATGTGATGCCGTTTGCGGACCGCCCGGAGGAACTCATCCCCGGTGTTCCGCTCCGGTATGCGACCGCCATGCCGCTGCGCGGCGTTGTGCAGCCGCTGGTGGTCAAAAGCAATGACGGCCGTCCTACCAAAATTGAGGGTAATGCCCAGCATCCGGGCGGCACCGGGTCCACAGGTGTCTTTGAGCAGGCCTCCCTGCTTACCTTGTATGACCCCGACCGCAGCCGTGTGCTGCTGCGCAACGGCACCGCAACCTCTTGGGACGACTTTCTGAGCCTCTGCCAGCGACTCCAGTTGGGCAGTCGGCGGGTCGCCGTACTGGCAGCCCCCACCTCTTCACCCACCATGGCCCGGCTCAGAGCGGAACTTGAAGCAGCGTTCCCGCAGACCAACTGGCTTGAATATCGGGCGGAAGGCATTGATGCCGAGGCCCTCGGGATCGAATCGGCCTTCGGAGTGCCGTATCGCCCCGTGTACCATTTTGATCGGGCCGATGTCATTGTTAGTCTGGATGCGGACTTCCTGGGACCGACAGCACGGAATTTCCGGCACAATACGCGAAGGTTTGCCGCAGGCCGGCGCCTGCATGAAGGCAAGAATACTATGAGCCGCCTCTATGTCGCCGAGAGTGCCTACAGCTCCACCGGACTTATGGCGGATCACCGGCGCAGGATGACATCCGGCAGGGTGTCCGAGTTGGCCGCTGAACTGGCCGTTGCCCTCGGGCTGCGACAGGGAGACAGCCCCGGAGCCTTCGCCCGGCAGCTGGCCGGCGAACTTCAGGCTGCACAAGGCAGCGGTATCGTGCTGGCGGGTGAATCGCAGCCGGCGGAGGTCCACGCCCTGTGCGCAGCCATCAATCAGGCACTGGACGCTATCGGCCAGACGGTAGACCTGCTGAATACCGCAGCAGGCGCAGCGACGCAGCCGCAAGCACTTGCGGCACTGGTCAGCGATATGCGCGATGGTCTGGTGGATGTTCTCCTTATGATGGGGGTCAACCCGGTCTATGACGCACCGGCCAATCTGTCGTTTTCCGACGCACTGGAGCGCGTCAGTGACTCCATCCATGTGGGGCTGCATGTGGACGAAACGGCACAGCGGAGCACCTGGCATGTTCCAGCCGCCCATTTTTTGGAATCCTGGGGCGACGGACGCACTTGGGACGGCACGCTGACACCCATCCAGCCGCTCATCGCACCGCTGTATGAAGGGGCCCGTTCGCATAGCGAGATTCTCGGTGCCTTGGCCAGCGGCACCTTTACCCGAAGTTACGATCAGGTTCGGGCCACCTGGCAGCCGGTGCTGGGGACAGATGATTTTGAAACAGCCTGGCACCGAGTGCTCCACGATGGATATCTGGCAGATACCGGCTACGACACCATCATTCCCTATGGCGCAGCCCTTACCGGATCAGTTCCCCCAAGCCCCGGAGGTCTTGAACTGGTCCTGCGACTGGATCCGACCGTGCTGGATGGCAGCTTTGCCAACAACGCATGGTGTCAGGAACTGCCGGATCCGATTACGAAGATTGTGTGGGACAATGTGGCCATCATGAGCCCGGCTACCGCACGGGAACTCGATGTGGCCTCAACCTACCGGAAAGGACGGTATGTGGCGGATGTCGTTACACTGTCCGCCAACGGACAGCAGATAGACCTCCCGGTCTGGGTTCTGCCCGGTCATCCTGACCATTCCGTGAGTGTCAGCTTGGGGTACGGGCGCAATATTGCCACCACACGACCCGAGCGGAAAACCCCGATCTGGGACACCGACGATAAGACTGATGTCTATGCCAAAGGCTCCATAGCCACGGGTATAGGGGCCAATGCATATCTGTTGCGGGATGCCCTGGCACGTCCGGTAGCTAGCGGACTGCAGGTGACCAAGACCGGACGCACCTGGACGATAGTTACCACCCAGGATCACGGAGTCCTGGATGTGGAGGCCCGGCCGCTGGTACGCATGGCCACCCTCAGCGAATATCAGGAGGATCCGGAGTTTGCGCTGGCGCACGAAGCCCCTACCCCGGGGTCGGACGAAAAAACCCGCTTTGAGGACTATCCGACGCTTTGGGAAGACCGCCACCCTGAGGACTCCCCCGCCTTCAGGGATAGTGACTATTGGCAGAATCAGTGGGGCATGGTCATTGACCTCAATACCTGCACCGGCTGCAACGCCTGCGTGGTGGCCTGCCAGGCGGAAAACAATATCCAGGTGGTCGGCAAGACGGAAGTCGGCAACGGCCGGGAGCTGCACTGGCTGCGTATTGACCGCTATTTCCTGTCGGATGACGGACTTGAAGTCAGCGACGATCCGCAGATGGTGGTACAGCCGATGCCGTGCCAGCATTGTGAAAATGCGCCCTGTGAATCGGTATGCCCGGTCGCGGCCACAGTTCACTCCCCGGACGGGACCAACCAGATGATCTATAACCGGTGCATCGGCACCCGGTACTGCGCCAACAACTGCCCCTATAAAGTGCGGCGCTTCAACTATTACAACTGGTCCAAGACCATTCCGGAAACCGTCCGGATGGCACAGAACCCGGATGTGACCATCCGTTTCCGGGGTGTTATGGAGAAGTGTTCATTCTGTGTGCAGCGTATCCGGTCGGCCCAGAAAAACGCCGGGCTTGAGAAACGCCAGCTCCATCGGGATGAGGTCGTAACGGCCTGTCAGCAGGCCTGCCCGGCTGAAGCCATCACATTCGGGGATCTCAACGATCCGGGCAGCCGGGTTAGCCGGGAACGCAAGAACCCGCGGAGGTACACCATGTTGGCGGAGCTCAATATCCGGCCGCGGGTGTCGTACCTGGCACGCGTCCGCAATCCTGGTGTCATTCCGGAAGACTCCGCCTGATTTTTCAACTCAACCCGCTAGCGTACCGTGACAACGGTCACTGATAAATCTGTAACCCTGCCAGTGGGCGATGAACCTCCCCTGGTGACCGGGAATCTGGGATTCCACGATATCACCCAACTCGTTTCCTATCACACGGAGAAGCGTCCGCCCTCCGCCTGGTATATGGCATTTGCGGTGTCTTCCACCCTCCTGGCGGTGCTGCTGGTTCTGATTGCCTACCTGTTCTGGAACGGTATCGGAGTCTGGGGCAACAACAACCCGGTGGGCTGGGGCTGGCCGATCGTGAACTTCGTCTTCTGGGTGGGCATCGGTCACGCGGGGACTTTGATTTCCGCGATCCTGTTCCTGTTCCGACAGCGCTGGCGCACCGCAATCAACCGCAGTGCCGAAGCCATGACACTGTTTGCGGTCATCTGTGCGCTGCTGTTTCCGACGATCCACGTCGGCCGCGTCTGGGTGATCTACTGGACGCTGCCGCTGCCCAACCAGATGGAAATGTGGCCGCAGTTCAAGAGCCCCCTGCTCTGGGACGTGTTTGCCGTCAGTGTCTACTTCACCGTCTCGCTCATCTTCTGGTATGTGGGGCTCGTGCCGGATGTGGCAACGCTGCGTGACCGTGCGCGGTCAATCTGGCGCCGGCGCATCATGGGCTTTTTATCATTGGGGTGGACCGGAGCCAACCGCCACTGGCGCAATTACGAGAAAACCTACCTGCTGCTTGCCGCCCTGGCTACGCCCCTGGTGCTGAGTGTGCACTCGGTGGTGTCGTTTGACTTTGCGATCAGCATTATCCCGGGGTGGCATACCACCATATTCCCGCCCTACTTCGTCGCGGGTGCCATCTTTTCGGGCTTCGCGATGGTGATGACGCTGCTGATCATTGCACGCAGGGTCTACAACATCCAGAATATCATCACGATGAACCATCTGGAAAAGATGGCGATCATTATTCTGGTCACCGGAACCATGGTGGGCTTTGCCTACATCACGGAGTTCTTTATCGCGTGGTACTCGCAGGTGGAGTACGAACAGTACGCGTTCCTGAACCGGGCGACCGGTCCGTACGCATGGGCTTATTGGACGATGATGTCCTGCAACCTGCTGTTCCCCCAGTTCTTCTGGATCAAGCGGTTGAGGCGCAGCATTCCGTTTCTGTTCGTGACCTCCATTATCGTCAATATCGGGATGTGGTTTGAGCGGTTTGTCATCACCGTAATCAGCCTCCACCGCGACTTTCTGCCTTCCAGTTGGGATTATTTCAATCCGACGATCGTGGATGTCCTGACGCTTGCCGGATCGTTCGGCCTGTTTTTGACGCTGTTCCTGCTGTTTTTGCGGTTCCTGCCCATGGTGGCCATGGCGGAAGTTAAGGTGGTCCTTCCGGAAAGTGATCCGCATTTCTATGACAAGGAGGACCATGATTAAGCGGCTGCTGTGGCGCATTAAGGCATCGATGGGGATCTATGAGACCCGTCCCGGCGAGATCTGTGGGCTGCTGGCGGAATATCCCCACCCCGGTGCCCTGCTAAAGGCAGCCCAGGCCGTGCATGCGTCCGGATACAGGCACTTTGACACGCACAGTCCGTTCCCGATACACGGCATGGACAAGGCTATGGGGTTGGGCCAGTCCAAGGTGGGCTACATCACCCTCGGCGGCGGTTTGGCCGGGCTGGCGCTGGCCACCTGGCTACAGTGGTGGACCTCAGCGGTGGATTATCCGATCAACATCAGCGGCAAGCCGTTTTTTGCGATCGAGCCCTCAATCCCCATCATGTTTGAGCTGACCGTACTGCTGTCGGCGCTGGCGGCGGTAACCGGAATGCTGCTGCTCAACGGACTGCCCCGGCCCTATAATCCGCTGTTTTATTCGTCTGAATTCCAGCGGGTTACCGATGATGCATTTTTCCTCCATATTGCGGCGAGTGACCCTTCATTTGACCAGGAAGGCACTGAACTTATGCTGCGGGAATTAGGCGCACTCAATGTGGAGGCCATCCACGACCACGGCTATTCGGAACTTCACTCGGCCACTTCATGAGACGCATCGGCTGGCTCCTAACGGTTGCGGTGCTGATGGCCGGGTGTCGGGGCACGCTCAAGGAATCTCCGCCCATCCATATTAATCCCAACATGGATGCCATGGAGCGGTTTGAAGCGCAGGAGGCGAACGAGTTCTTTGCTGACGGCCGGGCCATGCGGCCTCCGGTACCGGGCACCGTTGCGCGGGGACTGCTGAAGGAAGATGTGGCATTTCATACCGGACGACAGTCGGATGGCAGCTATGTGGAGGTCATGCCGATTCCGTTTACCGTAGACTTGGCCCGGCGTGGACAGGAACGCTATGATATTTATTGCGCGGTCTGTCACGGCGTGGCCGGAGATGGCCAGGGCATCGTGATGACCGGCGGCTACGGATTTGCACCGATCGGCTATCACAATGACCGGTTGCGTGCCATTGAAGATGGCTATCTCTATGAAGTCATCGCACGCGGCGTTCGAACCATGCCCGCGTATGCCCAGCAGATTCCCGTGGCGGACCGTTGGGCGATTGTCGCTTACGTCCGGGCATTGCAGCGCAGTCAGAATGCCGGTGCAAACGATATACCGGAAGACATTCTTCCGGACAACCTGCCCTGAATCACCGAATGTCTGACACCCTCCAGCGAAGCTCGCTGCTTACGGCTCTCGTAGATCCGGTAGCCCCCACCACGGTCGGGGACCATGCCTATACCGGAGGCAGCCGCGGCGTACTGATTCTGACGCTCATCGGGATCGCGCTGCTGTCGGTCAGCCTTGTAGTGGGCTTCAGCGAGCCCTTAAGGGAACAGTTTTACTTCTCCTACCTGATCGGGTGGACCTTCTGCCTGTCTCTGGCGCTCGGATCACTTTTTGCGGTCATGATCAAACATCTGGTGCGCGCGCACTGGATCGTGGCTCTGCGGCGGATACCTGAAGCGGCGGCGGCATCGTTCCCGCTTTTGGCTATCCTGTTCATTCCGATCCTGATCGGCCTGTTTGATGCGCACGGTCCGTATCACCACTGGGCGGTGGAGGGAATTGCTGATCCCGCCGACTCCCACTATGACGAGATCCTTGCCGGCAAAGTCGCTTATCTGAACCGGCCCTTTTTTCTGATCCGGATTGCCCTTTACTTTACCCTTTGGACCTTCATCGCGGGGCGCCTGTGGTGGCTTTCGCTGCTCCAGGATACCACACGGAATGCCGGAATCTCAGCGCGCCAGCGCCATTTGAGTGCCTGGGGCATACCGGTGACCGGTGTCACGACCGCCTTTGCGAGCTTTGACATTCTGATGTCTCTGGACCCGCACTGGTTTTCGACGATTTTCGGGGTCTATTTCTTCTCCGGTGCCTTTATGGCCGCATTCGCATTTGTCGCGCTCTGCCTGATGATCCTGCAGCGCGGCGGGATGCTGAGGGGTGTGGTAACTGCCGAGCATTATCATGATCTGGGTAAGCTCATGTTCGGGTTTGTAGTGTTCTGGGCCTACATTGCCTTCAGCCAGTACATGCTGTACTGGTACGGCGGTATCCCGGAAGAAACGGTCTGGTTTAAGCACCGGCTTGAGCACGGCTGGGAGACACATAGTGCCGTCCTTCTGGTGGGCCACTTTATCCTGCCCTTTATCCTGCTGCTGCCGCGCGCGGTCAAGCGCATCCCGCTGCTGTTGGGCATCATGGCCGTGTGGCTGCTGGTTATGCAGTGGTTTGATCTTCACTGGCTGGCGATGCCGGTGCTGCATGGGGACCATGCCATGTTTCACTGGCTTGACATAGTATGCTGGGCTGCCCTGGTGTGCGTATTCTGCGGGGCCATGTTCTGGCGACTTAGCCGCCATTCCATTGTCTGTTCGGGTGATCCGCAATTGGGCAAATCCCTGCGCTTTGAAAACGTTTGATTCATGGCTAACCCGTCACAGCCAGGTGCGCGGCCTGCTGTTCAGCACGAGGCTGTTGATGCGCGGCCCATATTGAGCTTTGTGGTGCTGGTCTTGCTGGGCATGGGGCTGGCGGTCTGGCTCTCCACATTCTGGTTCAAGGCCGAAAATGATCGGGTACGAATGCGCGCCGCCATGGAATCCCGATATCCTGAGCTGGAGCGTCTGGAGGTAGCCGGGCGGTCACTGCTGGGACGGTATGCGCTACAGCCTGACAGCAGTTACCTCATCCCGATTGACCGGGCCATAGATCTCTTGGCAGGGGAATATCCGACTGATTCATTGTTCACCTCGGAGATGCCCTGATGACTGCCCGGTTTGTTGTACTGATTGGGCTGCTGAGCATGCCTGCGTCTGGACAGGTCAAGCAGCAGGCCGAGCGTGTCTACGAGGATGTCGGACTCACTCCCCGGCTGGGCCATACCATTCCGCTGGACCTTACCTTTACCGGATCGGATGGCCGGGAGGTGACCCTTCGCGAAGTCTTCGGTCAGCAGCGCCCAGTGGTGCTGACGTTTGTCTATCACACCTGCCCTATGCTCTGCTCACTGCTGCTGGACGGGGTGACCCGCGCACTGAAGGACATTCCCTTCACGCCCGGGCTGGACTATGAACTGGTAACGGTGTCCTTTGGAGCCGACGATACCCCAGAGTCCGCCGCGCACCAGCGAGAGCGCTACCTCAGACAACTGGATCGATCCAATGCGGACTGGCGCTTTTTGACCGGAAGCGAATCTGCCGTTTATTCACTTACCCAATCTGTAGGTTTTGCGTACAAGTGGGTGGAAGAGCAGCAGGAATATGCACATCCTGCGGCCGTCGTTTTTCTTAGCGATTCCGGTACAATCACCCGTTACCTTCCAGACTTTGCGCCGCAGACACGTGATGTACGCGCGTCAATCGTGGAATCATCGGAAGGCACCATCGGCACCCTGCTTGACCGCGCCTTTCTGTTCTGTTTCCAGTTCGACCCGGCCCGCAATTCTTACGTCCTGGTTGCCACGCGGGCCATGCAGGTGGGGGGAGGCCTAACAGTCCTGGCGCTGCTTATGTCACTGGGGCTGTTGTGGAAACGGGAATTCAACCAGGCTTAAGACGCATCCATGGGGGATCAGGGAACTGTCTGGCTGCCTGAAGCGGCTTCCACCGTAGCGGGGGATGTGGACGCGTTGTTCTACTTCATCCTGTGGGTCAGCACGATCCTATTTATCGGTGTGATCGGCACGATGGTGCTGTTTGCCTGGAGGTTCCGCAGGCGCAGCAGTCAGGACCGCCCGCAGCCGGTGCGTGAGAACAAGCTCATTGAAGCCTCATGGATAGTTGTGCCGACCCTCCTGGTCGCTATTGTCTTTGTCTGGGGGTTCCGGGTGTTCCTGGAGCTGGGGATTGCCCCGCCCAACAGCTACGAAATCGATGTCCGCGCGCGCAAATGGAGCTGGCTCTTTGAATATTCCAGCGGGGCCCAGTCCAGCGAACTGCATGTACCGGTCCATCGGCCGGTAAAGCTGCGCATGATCAGTGAGGATGTGATCCACAGCTTTTTTGTGCCCGCGTTTCGGGTTAAGGCTGACGTGTTTGCCGGGCGATATTCCTACGTTTGGTTTGAAGCAACACGCCAGGACACCTTTGTTGTGGCGTGTGCGGAGTACTGCGGGATGGCCCATTCCCAGATGCTGACCCGGGTCGTGGTCCATTCTCAGGATGATTTTGAAAACTGGCTGGCGAATAACGCTGCGGATGCTGACATGACACCGGCTGAGCGCGGCGAGCGGCTGTACTCGCAGCAGGGCTGTTTTGCGTGCCACTCACTCGATGGCATCGAGCTCACCGGACCCTCCTTCCAGGGACTGGCGGGATCTACGCGGATGTTCACCGACGGAACTTCTGCCGAGGCGGATGCCAATTATCTGCGGCAGGCGATCGTCAATCCTGCCGCCGAAATCGTCCAGGGATACGAAGCGCTCATGCCGGGTACATACAGCAGCCTGAGCGCAGCAGATCTTGACGCGCTTGTGGCCTTTATTGAAGCACAATAGGCATGCACGAAGGCTCATATCTAGGTGCCTCCCGGGGCCTCAAGTCGTGGCTGCTCACGACTGACCACAAGCGGATTGGTATTCTCTATGCGGTGGCTATCGCGGCCTTTTTCCTGTTGGGCGGCATCCTGGCCATTCTGGTGCGCACCGAGCTGACCGCGCCAGGGGAGACGGTCTTCGGACAGGATCAGTACAACCAGCTCTTCACCCTACACGGGGTGGTAATGGTTTTTCTGGTCATCATCCCGGGAATTCCGGGCATTCTGGGCAACTTTGTGCTGCCGATTCAGATCGGCGCAAAGGATGTGGCCTTCCCCCGGTTGAATCTGGCCAGCTGGTACATCTTTATGGCCGGGGCCGTATTGGCCGTGCTGGGCTGGCTGCTGGTCGGCAAAGTTGACACCGGTTGGACCTTTTACACGCCCTACTCCAGCGGCGCATCCAATGCCGTGCTCTGGCTGACCTCCGCCGTATTCGTGGCGGGATTTGCCTCGATCTTCACAGGGCTGAACTTTATCGTTACAGTCCACAAGATGCGGGCTCCGGGCATGACCTGGAACCGGCTGCCGCTTTTTGTGTGGGCCATTTACGCCACCGCTATCGTCCAGGTCCTGGCCACCCCGGTGATCGGCATTACTATGGTGCTGCTGTTTTTGGAGAAACTGCTTCAAATCGGCATTTTCGATCCGGCTCTGGGCGGTGATCCGGTGCTGTTCCAGCACTTTTTCTGGTTCTACAGTCATCCGGCGGTGTACATCATGATTCTGCCCGCCATGGGCATTATCAGTGATCTGATGGGCACCTTCTCCCGGCAGCAGGTATCGGGCTACACATTTATCGCGCTCTCGTCGGTGGCGATTGCGTTTTTGGGCTTTTTGGTGTGGGGCCACCACATGTTCGTGGCCGGGCAGAGTGCCCTGTCGTCGATCATCTTCTCAATGCTCACTTTTCTGATCGGCATTCCCACCGGCATCAAGGTGTTCAACTGGGTGGCCACCATGTACAAGGGGTCCGTGTGGTTGCAGACCCCGATGCTGTATGCGCTGATGTTTCTGTTTCTGTTCACGATCGGCGGGCTGACCGGAATCATGGTCGGTGTACTGGCGGTGGATGTACACCTGCACGACACGTATTTCGTGGTGGCGCACTTTCATTATGTGATGATGGGCGGCGCATTGATCGGTCTGATCGGGGGGCTGCACTACTGGTGGCCGAAGATTACCGGTCGCCTGTACAATGAAACCGCCGGCCGCATTGCGGCCGTGCTGGTGTTTATCGGCTTCAATCTGACGTTTTTCACGCAGTTCATACTGGGCAGCCGAGGCATGCCCCGCCGCTACCATGACTACAGCGCGCTGATGGATGTAATGCCGGAGGCGGCCATGCTGAATTTGGCCTCCAGCCTGGGATCTTATATCCTGGCGGCGGGCCTGGTGATGATTCTGGTGTACGCGCTGCATTCACTTTTCAGGGGCAAATTGGCATCAGCCAACCCATGGGGTGCCTGCACTTTGGAGTGGACACACACGGGTCCGGTGCCGGATGCGCACAACTTTCATGAGACACCGCTGGTCACCCGCGGGCCGTATGATTTTCATCTGGCCGATGATGTGTTCGGTTCTGACGAGGAAGATTCGTAGACAACTTAAATGAGTCAGGCTGCAGGTACGCTGAAGCATTATTTCGTCACCTCTGAACAGCAGTTCGATGCGGCGAAAATGGGGATGTGGCTCTTTCTGGTCACGGAGATCCTGCTCTTCAGCGGCATGTTTGTGGCCTACGCCGTGTACCGCGCCTGGCATCCCGAAGTGTTCGCCCATGCCAGCGAACTTCTGGACTGGCGGCTGGGCGGGCTTAACACGCTGGTGTTGTTAGCTTCCAGCTTCACGGTGGCATTGTCCATCCATTTTGTCCAGAAGGGGCAGAACAGGAAGGTCGTGGTATTGCTCCTGATAACATTGTTGTGCGTGGCCATCTTCATGGTGATCAAGTACTTTGAGTACACCGGCAAATTCGCTCACGGCATTTTCCCGGGGGCCGGTTATGCGCCCCACGGGGAGGCTTATGCCGAATACGACATCCCGTTTGCCCCGCAGTTTTTCAGCATCTACTTTATCATGACGGGCATCCACGGAGTCCATGTGCTGGTGGGCATGGGGCTGTTTGTGTGGCTGGTGACCCGTGTGGTTCGGGGGCATTTTTCGTCAGCCTGGTACACGCCCGTTGAGCTGACCGGATTGTACTGGCATCTGGTTGACATCATCTGGATCTTTCTTTTTCCGCTGCTCTATCTGATATAGTATGGCCCAGGGTCATCACATTATTCCGATTCGGACGCTGGCGGTGGTGTTTGCCGTACTGGTGGCACTCACCATCATCACCGTGATTACCGCCCGGATCGAACTGGGGGTGGCGAATGTGCCGCTCGCGCTGGCTATTGCCGGGTCCAAGGCCTTGCTGGTGGCGATAGTCTTCATGGCCCTGAAGTACGATAATCAGGTCAATGTGCTGGTACTGTCTCTGGGCGTATTGTTTGCCGTGGTGTTTCTGTCGCTAACGCTGGCGGACACGGAGCTGCGCGGCGTGCTCGGCATTACGGACGCGGGCACTACGGTCATAGCTGTTGAGGCGGAGGAAGTGCTTCAGGAGGAGCCTGTTCCCGTCGCAGCCTACCAGGCACCCGAAGAGGTCTATCAGCGCTATTGCATCACCTGCCACTCACTGGATGGTACGGTAGGTGTTGGCCCGTCTCTGACGGGCCTTACTGACCGCCAGCCGCCGGATTCAATCCTGCAGTCCATTATGGATCCGGACGTGATCGTTGTCAGCGGCTATACAGGTCTGGTGATGCAGGCCACCCTGAACGGCTTGGGCTTCTACACGAATGTCTCGGATGCCAGTGTGGATTCGCTGATTGCCTGGCTGGGCGACCAGTAGCCGGGCGACACTGTGCTGGGAGTATTGAGGGACCGTACAGGAAGAGTGGCCCCGCACATGGATCGTATCAAAAGGCGATGTGCTCGGTATAACGATTGTATGCGGTGAATCCGCACCGCATATTCTGTTGCATTAGAGATGCCCGAGGCCCACTGTGAATTGTGAAACGCAACGGTCCAAGTTTCTGGATGGTTGTGTGTCTGGATTTTGCAAATTGAAACGCCGTACAGATGCCGGTGAAATTGAAGCTGACCACTCAATCAGGCCCTGCTGATGCCCGCAATTGACTGGATCACGATTAAGGGCTTCAAGAGCCTTGCGTCCATTGAACGGCTGCCGCTGCGCCAAATCAATATTCTCATCGGGGCGAACGGGGCCGGAAAATCCAATTTCATTGAGGCGCTTGATCTATTCCGAGCCACCATTAATGGCGAGCTCCTCCGGTTTGTGCTGCATGCAGGCGGAGCCGAGCCGTTACTCCACTTCGGAAAACGGAAGACTTCTGAGATTCATCTTCAATGGTCCCTCCAGGATGAGCGGATCCATTACGAAATTGAATTAGGGGTCAACCAGGGGAACATCCTGGAAATCCTTAAGGAAGTCTGCACCATCAACGGATTGGACGATCAAGGCCAGCCGCTGACCACCAGAATCAACCTGCCCAGCACCAGTGCAGGAGTCAATTATCATCGCGACAGCTCTAAACCGGTAGCATCTGTGAGGGCCTACTTGGAAAAGATGTGGGTCTATCACTTTCACGACGCGGGTAATCTGTCGCCCATGAAAAACACGCCGAGGCTCCACGACAATCGGTTCTTACATGCCGATGGCGCTAATCTGGCAGCATTCCTGTATCTCCTCCGCGCACGGTATGAACATGCTTATGATGCCATACGGTCCACGATACGGCTGGCAGTTCCGTTCCTGGAGGATTTCAAACTGGAACCGGTGAAGCTCAACCCCAACACCATTAGGCTGGAATGGAGGCATCGAGGCTCGCGGCATTCGTTTGACATATCGTCCTTATCCGATGGTACCTTGCGCTTTATCGCGCTGGTCACATTGCTCCTGCAGCCACCGGAAACTCGCCCGCCGGTCATAATGCTCGATGAGCCTGAGCTTGGTCTGCACCCTATGGCCATCGATCTTCTCGCTGCGCTCATTGACCGAGCGTCTGCTGGTGCTCAAATCATTGTTGCGACACAGTCCTCTCACCTCATTGATCATTTTGACCCGGAGGATGTCGTAGTTGCCGACCGTGTGAAGGGGGCGACGATGCTTTCCAGGTTACAGACGGATAAACTCAAGGGATGGCTTGAGGAGTATAGTCTCGGCCAGCTATGGGAGAACAACGAATTTGACGGGTGCCCATGCCTGAGACCGCTTGATGAGCATCCATACCAGCCCACGGCTGCTGGTCCTTGTTGAAGGCATGACGGAGTACAATTTTGTCAATGCCATCTTGAGGGCACACCTATATTCTTTAGGGTTTGGGCCTGTAAACGCACGCCTGTTGGGCCCTCGTCAGGAAAGATCACGCCGCGGGGGTATCTGTGGCTGGCATTCTGCACGATTCGGAATTGTACGTCACCTGAAAGAAGACCGAACATGCTTCATTTCTACCATGGTGGACTATTATGGGCTACCGAGTAGTGGTCACAAGGCATGGCCCGGTCGAGCTGCGGCCTCAAGTATCGATTTCAAACGAAAAGCCGGGGTTGTTGAGCATGCCACCCTCAATGACGTTCAGAATACCTTGGGCAGCAGGTTCGATCCAATTCGATTCTTGCCCTTTGTCATGATGCACGAATTTGAAGCCCACTGTGAATTGTGAAACGCAACGGTCCAAGTTTCTGGCTCCTTGCGGCCATCCTACCCCGGGGTGATCCGATGCCGCCTCAGAAGGTCAGGGCGATGCCGTGGTGAATAAAATGGGGTCATGGATGCAGCGTACGCCCGCGACCCCGATCAATTCAGTGGTGGTGCCCCGCAGGTCCCGAATCCCCGCCGCCGCGCGCGGATCAATAAACCCAAGAACGCCGCCAATCAGAGTGCTGAACATTCCGAAAATAAGGACATTAAAGGTAATCAAGGCCCGTCAAAATGACCCCACCCCGACAGGCTGCAGCTGACCTCAAAGTGTCTCATTTTAGCTGGCACAGCCCGTTTCTTCGTGGCTGGCACCCTGATCACTGACGGACTCGGACATCCACAACTGAAGCTACCCTCTTCGCACAAGGTACCACACTACCCGAAAACAGCCCGAACCCCCCGCCCATGGACCACCGGATCCGGCCTCATCATCAGTTTTCCGAATGCATACCGTACAGGAAGAGTGGCCCCGGACATGGATCGTATCAAAAGGCGATGTGCTCGGTATAACGGTTGTATGTGGTGAGTCCGTACCGTAGTTTCTGTTGCATTCAGGGATGCCCGAGGTATCTAGTCCCATGACCCGCAAAATTTACGCAGGCTGCCGGGGGTGCTTAATCGGCATCGGAGCAGTAGCTGGCTGTCTGTGTCTGGATTTTGCAGATTGGACCGCCGAACAGAAGCCCGTGAAATTGAAGATGACCACTCAATCAGGCTCTGCTGATGCCCGCGATTGACTGGATCACGATTAAGGGCTTCAAGAGCCTTGCGTCCATTGAACGGCTGCCGCTGCGCCAAATCAATATTCTCATCGGGGCGAACGGGGCCGGAAAATCCAATTTCATTGAGGCGCTTGATCTATTCCGAGCCACCATTAATGGCGAGCTCCTCCGGTTTGTGCTGCATGCAGGCGGAGCCGAGCCGTTACTCCACTTCGGAAAACGGAAGACTTCTGAGATTCATCTTCAATGGTCCCTCCAGGATGAGCGGATCCATTACGAAATTGAATTAGGGGTCAACCAGGGGAACGTCCTGGAAATCCTTAAGGAAGTCTGCACTGTGAACGGATTCGACGATCAAGGCCAGCCGCTGACCACCAGAATCAACCTGCCCAGCACCAGCGCAGGAGTCAATCATCATCGCGACATCTCTAAACCGGTAGCGTCTGTGAGGGCCTACTTGGAAAAGGTGTGGGTCTACCACTTTCATGACGCGGGCAATCTGTCGCCCATGAAAAACACGCCGAGGCTCCACGACAATCGGTTCCTACATGCCGATGGCGCTAATCTGGCAGCATTCCTGTATCTCCTCCGCGCACGGTATGAACATGCTTATGATGCCATACGGTCCACGATACGGCTGGCAGTTCCGTTCCTGGAGGATTTCATACTGGAACCGGTGAAGCTCAACCCCAACACCATCAGGCTGGAATGGAGGCATCGAGGCTCACGGCTTTCGTTTGACATATCGTCTTTGTCGGATGGTACCTTGCGCTTTATCGCGCTGGTCACATTGCTACGTCAGCCGTTGGAGCTTCGCCCGCCTGTCATTCTATTGGATGAACCCGAGCTTGGTCTGCATCCCGCTGCGCTTGTGACTCTCGCCGCGCTGATCAAGAAGGTGTCTATTGCGACACAAATCGTGCTTGCGACTCAGTCGTCTCAATTCGTAGATCATTTTGATCCCGAGGATGTATTGGTCGTAAATCGTTCGGGAGGAGCGACGACTCTAACACGGTTACGGTCCAATGGGCTGCAGGAGTGGCTCAAAGATTACTCTCTGGGCCAACTGTGGGAGAAGAACCACTTTGGAGGGCGCCCGATTCCTGAATCCGTCGGATGAGCGGATCAGTCACGCCACGGCTGCTGATACATGTTGAGGGGCAGACTGAGGAGAATTTTGTCAACGAGGTCTTGGGACCTCACCTAATCACGCGTGGATTGCACAGCGTTGGGGCCCGCCTAATCGGCAATCATCAGGAACGTATTCATCGGGGTGGAATCAGAGCATGGAGTACTGTTCGGAATGACATCGTGCGTCACCTCAGGGAAGACCGCACCTGCTACGCTACAACTATGGTGGACTATTATGGGCTTCCAAAACGAGGCCGCAGAGGTTGGCCCGGTCAAGATGCCCCCGATAACGCAAACGCCATCCAGAAGGCAGAACTGGTAGAGAGTGCCATTACTCAAGATATTCGAAATCATTTGGGGGATCGGTTTAATTCCCGACGATTTATACTGTTTGTCATGATGCATGAATTCAAGGCCCTCCTGTTTAGCAACTGCAGTATTACTGCCGATGTCCTTGGTGTGCCCAGCGCTGGCCCCTGGATGTGGAGTATCCTGGAGAGCTTTCAAACTCCAGAGGAAATCAACGACTCGGCAGAAACAGCTCCATCAAAACGCATTCAGAAACTCGTAGGCGATTTTCAGAAACCGGTCGATGGGATTCTCGCGCTAATGAAGATTGGTCTGCCAGCCATTCGAACCTCATGCCCTCATTTCGGCGACTGGCTCGGCAAACTGGAGCAGCTGGCTGTTGGACAACCCCCTTGACCGATGATGCGGCTGCAACGGAACGAATCGGCCATCACTGATCCCGACTGCTGCCATTCGTGATTTCACCAGGGAGAT
This sequence comes from Bacteroidota bacterium, assembly GCA_028873925.1. Classification (GTDB taxonomy): domain Bacteria; phylum Bacteroidota; class Rhodothermia; order Rhodothermales; family Bin80; genus JAPPNA01. The sequence continues at coordinate 42,242 of JAPPNA010000102.1, forward strand.
TCACAGTTAAGTGCCCTGACCCGAAATGGCCAATTATTTCACCTTCAGGTTCCCGCCTAAGTTGTCCCACTCGGTTACTCGGCGCGTCCCCAAATCAATATTTATTGAGCTCAGACCGTACCGCCAAGTCTCGTACCCTAAAAACTCATAGGTATCAATTGAGCTGGGAGTACCCTGAACCTGCAGCACTATGTCAGCATGAGATCCGCGCGTGAATGCTACCGCCCCCTGCGTCTGACGCTCGGGCTGTAACTGCACCTTCAGGTTCCCGCCCAAGTTGTCCCACTCAGTTACTCGGCGCGTCCCCAATTCAATATTTATTGAGCTCAGACCGTACCGCCAAGTCTCGTACCCTAAAAACTCAT
>JAPPNA010000102.1:42706-72583 GCA_028873925.1 Bacteroidota bacterium
CTGGGAGTACCCTGAACCTGCAGCACTATGTCAGCATGAGATCCGCGCGTGAATGTACCAGGCTGCGGACCTCGTACTGTCTGTCCATCAGTTGATCGGTGCCCGCCAGACTCACACACGATGCCATCATTGTCCAAGTCAACCATGAACAAATAGGCCGGATGGCCACGGCGTACTGGCACTATCCCGGCCGCACGCGCTTCATCACAGGAAATCACGCCATTGCGATTGGTGTCATACAGCACCAACGGCGATGTTGGAGTCGGACGGCTGCGCGGCGGGGATTCGTCTCCTAGCTCCGAAGTGAGAGCTCCATCAAAGGCTGATGGCGACTCGTCCGGGCCACGCCCCGAAAAGGGCCAGAAATCATTCATGAACCATGCAGTCAGCACCACAAGAGCCAACAGTCCTGGGGCCACCCATCGGTAGCGTCGCGTCCTTCGGCGGGGTGCGGTCTGTTTTAACGCTGAGTCCACCACCGAAACTCCGGTAACTTCCAGAGCTGATTGAGATGGTTGTCCCGATGCAGTACCCCCAGAGATGTCCGCCCCGAGCCGGGTGATTAAAGCCTCACAGGAAGCAATCCGTGATGTTGGTGAGATAGTCAGGCATTCGTCAATAGTACTTAACAACCTGGGAGTAAACATCCCGGAGCCGATCTCCTGGGCCTGCGGGAGCGGGTCCGCCATCCCCTGCATCTGTGCGAGCGCTCTGCGCTGTACGGGTGTTGGCCGGGGGGGCATCCAAGGAGGAGCATTACCTGCTACTATGCGCCACATTACCGCGCCCAAACCGTAAATGTCCGTCCACGCACCAATCTCCCCCTCACCGACCTGCTCCATTGCAGCATATCCATCCGTGTATGGGGCAAAGGACTTGGTCAGGGCTGAGGTAACCTGCTTGGCTGCTCCAAAATCAATCAGTACCGGCTGACTGTCCGATTTACGGATCAGAATATTGGAGAGCTTGATGTCGCGGTGATATACTCCGGCTTTATGAACAACACTCAGTCCCGCCAGGAGCGGGCGCACCACGGCAAGCAGATCCCGCTCCGTAAACGGTATGCCGTTCGCCTCCCGGCGCTCAAGCAGGTCCGAAAGCGATCGGCCATCAACGTAATCCATGACCATGTAGGCCGTGCCGTTGGCCCGGAATAGGTCGCGGCAGGTTACGATAACCGGGCAATCTCGGAAGGACTCAAGCCTTCGGGCCTCGTCTGCAAAGCGGCGCAGACCATCCTCAAAAGCTTCCTTGTGAATCGTTTGGCTGGGTCGAATCGTATCGCCCTGGCGACCTGCAATCTCGGACGGATAGTACTCCTTGATTGCCACCGTCGCACCGATCTCCCGGTGAATCCCCCGATAAACAACGCTAAATCCGCCGCGACCAATCACGCGGCCAATTTCATAGTTACGCAGTACCGTGCCCGAACTCAGCAAATCCCCAAAATGCCCCCCTGACTCCTGTGCCATCCATCAAGAGCGTTCACTATGCTGAAAATACAGCCTGCAGAACACAATCACATGTCCCATTGGATGGCTGCCCGCCCAATCCCGGCAGTCCACGAACCGTTGTCGTGACTACCGCCCATGCAAACCACAGAGAAGGCATGACAATCACCGGTAAAGCGCAATCCGGGTGATTCGCCCTTCGGTGCCAATGGCCCAGCCAGCTCCGGGGCTGGCAAAGCCGACACTCCAGTGATTCTCATCAGACAATGCGATCCAGGAGTCGCCGTTATCCGCAGAAAATGCCAGACCCATCGGGCCAGCTGCCACCAGGGTGGGCTGCGGTGCTGCAGGTACGTACACCGCCCCGTATACCGGGCCGGCGAAGGGGGTACGCGTCGCAACAGTCCAGGTATGGCCGCCATCAGTCGTCACCGACACATTGTCCTCCAGACTCTCCATATCCATTACGTCGCCCCCCAAGGCAGCGCCGCGTCGGCTGTCAATGAATGTGACCGATGTCAGACCGCTTACGCTGCCACCGGCAATCGGCGTGTCGGACCAACTCCAGGAACGGCCGCGATCCGGTGTGCGCAAAACACGGCCGTTACCCTCTCTGCTTGCCCCCGTACCAATCCAAGCCGTTCCATCGCCGCCAGCCTCCAGACACAAACCGCTGGCGGCAAAGCTCCCTTCACCCTCTCGGGCCACAGGAAGACGATCTGGAGCTACGCGGGTCCAGGTGCTGCCGCCATCCTCAGTGATAATGATGAAGAATGACCCGTCAAATGAATCGCTGAATGCCATCCCGCTGTCTGCATCCCAAAAATCAAAACAGTCAAAAAATCCCTGGGGCTCCGGATTGGTAAACTGCAACTCCCAGTTTTCGCCGCCATCAACCGTCTTATAAATGCGGGACTCATCGCCGGGTCCAATGCTGAGCAGGTACGCGGTATGCGCATCCACCCCGTGCACGTCCCGGAATTGCAACGAATCCGCCCCCTCCACTATGCCGGTCTGCCAGGTGGCACCGCCATCCAACGTACGGCCGAACGTGCCGCCGGTCCCGCTGATCCACACAACGGATTCGCTGACCGGACTGATTCCGATCAGCAGCTGATCGGTGCCTGAATCCTGGCTCTCAATGGAGGGATCCAGGCTCAGACCGCACCCGGCCATCACAAATGTCAGCAGTCCAAGCAGACTCAATTTGGACGTTGAGGTAATGTATCGCAAGGAAGTAGGCATACCTGGACCATTCGGGTGAACTTGGGATCCACCAATATACGGGCAGCCGCGCGATCAACAGAACCTGCTCAGTAGTGGGCTCCGAACTTGGAGCCGCCCGAATAAAATCCCTCCAGAGTGCGGCTCGGCGCAACATTGCGCCGCCAGGCTGCGTATCGGTACCAGAGAATGAACATTCCCGAGACCCCATGATCAACGCTGAAAAGGCCCGACGCCACATTGACGACATCAGATCGAAAAGCTCCGCCCTACTGGACCGGGTCGAAGTAAAGAGCAAAGGGCTGACGAACAAGATTCGCGAAATCGTAGCCGAAGGCAACGCGCGGCGGATTGTCATCCGCAAGGATGATCGTGAAATAGCTGACTTTCCGCTGCTGCTGGGCGGTGGAGGTACAGTCGCAGCAGTCGTACTGGCCCCAACTCTGACAGCCGCTGCGGCTATCGTCGCACTCGCTTCCGAAATTACCGTGGTCATCGAACGGAACGACACGGATTCCGGGGATGTGGAGCTTATCGTGAAGGACTGATCGCGTGGAGACGACCGCCCTACTGCCGGCCCGCATGGTCGCAGCCGCGGCCGAGCGCCTCCGAGGCCAGGCAAACCTTACGCCGGTGGCTACCTCGCGTACGTTGGGCCACCTGGTAAACGCGTCCGTCTTTTGTAAGTGCGAGAATTTTCAGCGGACCGGCTCATTCAAGTTCAGAGGAGCCTACAACGCACTCAGTCAGCACAATGACGCGGCCGGTGGGGTGCTCGCTTTCTCTTCAGGCAACCATGCACAGGCGTTGGCACTCGCCGGAAAGCTCCTCAATGTGCCCGTAACTATCGTGATGCCCCAGAACGCGCCCGCCATCAAACGGGCCGCGACGGAAGGGTACGGGGCCACCGTCATTCCCTACAACCCCAGCGAAACGGTCCGCGAGGCACTGGCTCAAAAACTCTCAGAAGAGCGCCAACTGCCCATAATCCCGCCCTACGACCATCCGCACATCATGGCCGGACAGGGCACAAGCGCCCTGGAGATACTTGAACAGTGCCCGGATCTGGATGTTATCATCACGCCCGTGGGCGGGGGCGGATTGCTCTCGGGCACGGCCGTGGTCGCCAAAGATCATAATCCCAACATTCAGGTGATCGGTGCCGAACCGGAACAGGCCAACGATGCGGCTCTGAGTTTTCGCAGCGGTACTCTCCAGACCCTGCACAACCCGGATACCATTGCCGATGGAGCACGTACGCCCCACTTGGGCCGATATACTTTTCCGGTAATTCGTGAATTGACGGACGACATCGTTACCGTGTCGGAAACCGCCATCATTCATGCTATGCACTTCCTCTGGGCGCGCATGAAACTGATCATTGAACCTACCGGTGCCTTGGGCATTGCGGCACTACTCAGCGGAGCCTACCGGGCCACCGGTGCGCGCATCGGTGTGATCCTGAGCGGCGGCAATACCGATCTTCAGACAGCACACCAGCTCTTTAACCGGCTTAAGCAGGCTCGGTCCACTGCCAGGTCCTAAGTACGCCAAGACAGCCGTGTGCGGTCAGGTCATACTGGATGGGTGTCATGGAGACGTACCCCTCGCTGATCGCATACACATCCGTGTCGGTGCCCGTATCGCGATTTTCAAAGGTGCCCTGATACCAGTAGTACGGCCTGCTGTTGGGATCCATCCGCTCAATAAAGTCCTCCGTCCACCGTGAATGCGCAAGGCGCGTGACCCGGACTCCCTTGATCTCGTCGTAGGGTAAATCCGGCACGTTAACATTCAGCACAATCCCACGGGGCAGCCGGCTGCGAAGCACCTTATTCGCAATCTCACCCGCATACCTGGCCGCGGCATCGTACTCATCGCTCCGTTTGGAACACAGAGAAAAAGCAATAGAATCAATGCCCCGAATGGAAGACTCGGTAGCCGCGCCCACCGTACCGGAATACAGCACATTAATGGCGGTGTTGGCACCTCTATTGATGCCGCTAACCACCAGATCCGGCAGCCGGGGCAGCAGATTATTCAGGGCCAGCTTCATGCAGTCAGCAGGCGTACCCTCAATACTCAGTGCTCGAATATGACCCAGACCATCACCGAATGTATGTGATTGTGCCCGAATCGGACCGTGAATAGTGATCGCATGTGCAATCGCACTTTGCTCAAGGGCCGGTGCCACTACGACGACCTCGCCAAGCCCGGTCATAGCCCTGGTCAGCGCCATCATCCCGGGTTGTCCGATTCCGTCGTCGTTCGTGACCAGAATCAGCGGCTGACGTCTGGTTGGAATTGCACGCACATGCATGGCGACTCTAATAGCTTTCGGATTCTCCGGGGAAACTGCGCTCACGAACCCCCTGCACATAGCCATTCACCGCATCGGCGATCGTGTCTGCAAGCTGTGCAAAGCGCCGGACAAACCGAGGATTAAAATCCGTAGTCAACCCGAGCATATCGTGCGTTACCAACACCTGACCATCACAGCCGACACCGGCCCCGATACCAATCGTCGGAATGCTCACCGCCGCGGTAACCGCGGCGGTCAGTGCGGCCGGAATTTTTTCCAGCACGAGCCCGAAACAACCCGACCGCTCCAGGAGTTCGGCATCCGCCAGCAGCCGATCCGCCTCCTCAGCAGACCGGGCGCGCACTCTGTAAGTGCCGAACTGGTAGATGCGTTGCGGTGTCAGTCCCAAATGACCCATAACGGGAATACCCGCCTCAAAGATACGCTCTACAGCCGGACGCACCGCAAGACCGCCCTCCAGCTTGACCGCGTGGGCCCCGGTCTCCTTCATGATGCGGATGGCCGAGATCAACGCCTCCTTGCTGTTGCCCTGGTACGATCCGAAGGGAAGATCGACCACGACCAACGCACGCCGTACCGCCCGTATAACACACTGAGCATGATAAATCATCTGCTCCAATGTGATGGGCAGCGTGGTCTCATGTCCGGCCATGACATTGGACGCGGAATCGCCGACAAGCAGCACATCAACTCCCGCCTGGTCCAGAATGCGGGCAAGCGTGTAGTCGTACGCCGTCAGCATAGCAATCGGCGTGCCTGAGGCCTTCATCTGCCTCAGTGTCCGCGTCGTAACACGCTTGGTGTCCGGCATAAGCTTCAGGTCCCCGTATAAAGAGGATGGACGCAATCGCCCAAGGCCCGGACATCAATTGCCCGGCGCGGGATCCCCTACGTCAATGCCGAGCTCCCGGGCCACATCCAACGTTATGTCCGTGATTCGCTGCTCGTTGGCATACAGAATAATGGGCTGTCCCTGCCCGGCTTGTATTCTAAGGACCAGATCCAGTCCTTTTTCCTCCGATATCTTCTTGATGGCCTCGTCCACCCGCTGAAAAATCGGACTCAACAGATCCGCCTCCATCACGGCCAGATCCGACTCAGCACTCTGCACACGCTCCTGGATCTCAGTCTGATCGTTCATCAATTCCTGCTGGCGCTCCTGCAGGCGCTGCTCCGACAAAAGGCCCTGCTGGCGCTCATAGCGCTGCGCCTTTTCCTCCAAAGCGCCGACCAATTCCTGGATCTCAGCCTGGGTCCGCTCCAACTCACCCTGCAGCTGTTCCTGGATCTGCCGGTACTCCGGCATGTTGGAAATAATGATCTCGTGATCCGTGTAGCCGATCTTCAAGGCAGGCACCTGCTGCGCAAGGGCGGCGTGCGAAAAAAACAAGAACAGACCCGCCAGCAGCCAGCCCGCTCTCTCGGCAAAATTGAGAGACATTCCAAAATTATAAGTGATCACTTCGGCCCGCTTTAACTCCGTACAAGCCGCTGTGTGTCAATACCGAGTTCCTCCAGGACCAGAATGCTGATGTCCAGCCGATCATTGGCAAACAGAAACACAAAGGTGCCGCCACTGCGGTCAAAAACATAATCGTATCCCTCCGCGACGGCCACCTCTTCAATCGCCGCCAGCACTTTCTCCTGAATCGGACGCAATATCTGCTCCTGCTGCCGAAACAGCTCTCCCTCCGGTCCGAAATACTGCATCCGCAGCCGCTCGATTTCCTCCTCCAGACTCACAATCTCCTGCTGCTTGCGCTGCCGCTCATCAATGGTGTAAAGCAATTCACGGGCCTGATACTCTTCAAACAGATCTTTAAGGCCCGCCTGCCGCTCCGAAAGTTCCGTTTCCCAGCCATCCGCCATGCGATCCAGGTTCTGCTGCGCGGTGGCGAATTCCGGATAATTCTCGTAAATGAACTCAGAGTCCACATACGCGATTTCCTGCTGAGCCACGACCGGTGCGGTCCAGAGCGCGCCAAAAAGAATGAGTGCTGCTAAATTTCGCATGCGCTGAATTACTGGTTGAATCCCTGGCCGAGCGTGAACTGGAACATCCATCTGTTGGACCCGTCGTGCTTGCCCTCCGAGCCGCCGATGGGCACAAACTGGTCAAAGTTGTATCCGTAGGCGATTTCGATCATGCCCAGAATCGGAAGGAAAAGTCGGGCCCCGATACCGGCAGACCGGTACAGCTGCGTGGGATTATAAGTGGCAAAACGGTCCCACGTATTGGCCGCGTCCATAAAGAAGTACGGGGCCGCGGTCAGTTGCGGTGTCTGCACCGCCAGGAACCGCAACTCCGAAGTAAACTTGTTGAGAATCCGCCCGCCAACCGCCTCGCTGTTGCGGCGCGGACCCAACACGCGCGCCGGATAACTGCGCATATAGACAATATCCTTGCCAAAATTATTGCGGTAGCCCTGCACATCGAACGGCGATCCACCTACGATGTAGCGCTCAAACAACACATCGTCGCCGGTCAGCGACCCGATATAGCCGAAGTCCCCCGAGAAACCCATCGTGAGCTTACTGATGAGCGGAACATTCCAGGAGGTTTTCAGACTCCACTTGTGGTACTGGATAAAGTCCTGAATCGGTAAGGCCAGCTCCGCGGACAATGAGAAAGTAGACCCAGCATTCGGGAACACCGGATGGTCAATAGAGCTGCGGGTCAGCGCCTGACGCAGCGTGATTTGCTGGCTGTGCCCGGTAGGCAGCGCATACGTAAAATTCTGATTGAAATAGTGCTGGTAGCCCAGCGTGGTCGATGTGCTGAACTTATCGTCGGGCCAGTTCAACCGCTGCTCGTAGAACACCCGGGCCTGTGAATTGATGAACTTGGTCCCGTCGTCGTTGGCAAAGTCGTCGTAATAGCCGTAGCCGTAAAATGAATATCCGTTGAACCGGGAATGGGAGAGCGAAAATCCGACCGGAGTCGGCCGTCCTCTGAACCACGGCTCGGTGAACCCGAGCGAATAACTCTGGTACTGGCGGCCGCTGGTCTGCAGACTCACCGACAGCTGCTGTCCATCGCCGGAAGGTAACGGGCGCCAGGAACTGCCATCAAATATGTCCTGGGCGGAGAAGTTGTTGAACGCAAACCGCAGCATCAGAATCAGTCCGAACCGTCCGTACGTACCGCTGAGCTCCAACTGATCACTGCCGACCTCATCAAAGTTGTAGATCAGATCGGCCTCTTTATCTTCCTGGTCCAAATCAATGCTTGGACCTGCTCCCAGCTTCTCCTGATCAAAGTAGTTGAGCTGGGACAGCCGCCGGATCGTTTCCTGGATCAGCTCCCGGCTGAAGGTCTGCCCGGGCACCGTATACAGTTCACGCCGGATCACATGCTCTTTAGTCTTTTCGTTACCGGCGATGGACACCTCCCCTATCCGGAAGATATCCCCCTCGTAAATATCGTAGTGCAGGTCCAGCGAATCCCCTTCAATGACGCGTACCTCCGGCTCCACCCTGAAGAGCATGTAACCCCTGTTCATGTAAAGGCTGGACACATCCGAACTCTGCTGGTTGCTGAGCAGATTTTGCTCAAGCCGCTTAGCGTTGTACGTGTCACCGGACTCAATGCCTAGCGCAGTAGAGAGCACCTGGTCAGGGTATACGGTGTTGCCTTCCCAGTCAATGTTGCGGATGTGGTAGCGGGCACCTTCCTTGACCTCCAGCTCCACAATCAGACCGGGCTTTTCACCGGTCGTATCCAGCCAGACGCTGTCGGCGACCACACGCGCGTCATAGAATCCCTTGTTGTTCAGATGACTGACGACGTTCGCCTTGTCCTCCTCATACAACAGGCGGTCAAACTTTGCACTGCGCCAGAACGCCCAGCCGCCGCGGGCCTTGGTCTTTTTCATCTTGCGGCGTACCGTGCTGCTCTTTACGGTTTCGTTGCCGATAACACGGACCTCCCGGATCCGCACTTTCGGTCCGATTTCCACCGCAAATTCCAGCTCCACCGTATTGGCTTCTCCAGGGGTACGCGTAACCTCAACCTCGGACAGCATATGCCCCTTCTTGGAGAAATAGTCCCTGATCACCTGGATGGAGCGCTCCGTGTCAGCCGGGCGCACGCGGCTGCCTTTGAACAGCGGCAGCTCTTTCTCCAAGTCCCGACGATGTTTCTTCTTGATGCCGGTAAAGGTATAGGCGGACAACTGCGGCTCCTCCCGTACCCGGATTACCAGAAACACGCCTGTGCCGGCACGCTGCTCCTCAAGGATCTTTACGTCAGAAAACACACGCAGCTCATAGATATTGCGGATAGCCTCTGCTATCGCCTGATCCCCGGGTAGCGTGATCGTCTGTCCGATGGCCAGACCGCTGTTGCGTAGCACGAAGTTGCGCATGGTTTCGGTCTCCACCCCTTCAATTGAGATGCCAACAATCTCGTATTCCGTCGGCACCATCGCCATCCGGCCGGTCGGAGCGCTACCCAGAGATGACGCAAGCCCCTGCCCCGCCGCAGGGCCGGTAGGGAGCAGAATCAGCACCAGAAAAGCCAAAAAAGTACGCTGCATGATTGGGCCGTTTAGTTGCGCAGGAATCGGGCCGGCATAGGGGGTTGCAACCCGCTTGATTCGCCCATTGTTTCTTGGGCACCCCCTTAACGGCCGCGGCGGCAGGTTTAGTACCGGGGCCCGGATCAGCCTGTGACCGCACGCCAGATGTCGTTGCCGATCAGAAACACCATCAACGCCAGAATCAGCACCAAGCCCACCTGCTGCATTACCATCCGGAATTTGATGGAGGGTTCCCGCCGCATAATGCCCTCATAAATGAGGAAGGCCAAATGGCCGCCATCCAGCACAGGGATCGGCAGGATATTGATGATGGCCAGCGTAATGGAAAGCACCCCGACAATATTCCAAAAATACCGGGCCCCATACCGGGCGGCCTCACCGATCACGCGCGCCACCATGACGGGGCCGCCCAGATTCTCACGCACGCTTTCACGCCCGCTGATCATACGGCTGAGACTTGTTACAATCACCACCGTATTGTCCCAGGTGGCAACAATACCGTCTATCACCGCTTCTCCCAATGGAACCTGTCGAGTGGAGTGCGCAGGATTGACACCAATTCTGTAAAGACCGGAATCCACCGCCTGCGGCGTGATCCAGATAGTGGCGGAGAGGCCCGGGTCGCCACGCACATACGTGAACTGCAGAGAATCTCCCTCCGACTGACGCACCAGCCGGGTCATTTCCTGCCAAAACACTATAGGCTGTCCGTCAACTTCCACGATCCGGTCCCCCGGCCGCAAGCCGGCACGGTTGGCGGGGCTCCCAAGGAGGATGCCTCCAAGGACGCTGGGCCAGTTGTAGAGTCCGAGGCCATAGAGTCCACCGCTTGCCGGTGCCTCCTGGATTCGGGTCATGATGTTGTCCGGCCCCGCAAAAGCCAGTTCTTCACCATCACGCTTAACCGTAATGGTAAGATCATCGGCCAGCAGCGGTCTCATCTGATCGCCGATGTCGGATGGCTCAAAGGGCCTCCCCCCGATAGCAGTAAGCCGATCACCCGTCTGAAGGCCGATCTGAGCCGCTACCGAACTGTCGGCGACGAACACCGCCCCGTCTTCGGTGAATGCCCACCGATTTTCGCCGTAGACCATCTTGAGCGTCATGAAAATGACACCGGCCAGCATTATGTTGAATGCAACGCCGGCGCAGATGACTACCATCCGCTGCCAGAGCGGCTTAGCACGGAATTCGTCGGGCTTAGGCTCCTGCTCGGCAAATTCAGTGTCCATGCTCTCATCGATCATGCCCGCAATCTTGCAATAGCCCCCCAGCGGCGTAAGACCAAGGACATATTCAGTTTGTCCGATCTTCTTTTTGGCGATATCGGGCGGGAATCCAACGGAGAATTTGTCCACGCGCATCCCAAAAAGGCGCGCCGCCAGGAAATGCCCCAACTCGTGCACAAACACAAGAATTATGAGGGCGGGCACAAAGGTGGCTAAGATCCAAACTATATTCACGATACTGAGCTTAGGTGCAACCTGTAAGTATTATGCTGGCACCGGGTGGTTCCATTACGCGAGCCTTCCAACGAGTCTGCGCGCCTCCTGATCCGCCTCCACCAAAGCTTCATAGTCGAGCTCTTCGCCGGTAGCCAGTCGCTCAAGGCAGCGTTCTATCACCCGCGGAATGCCCGTAAACGGCAGCTGTCCGTCCAAAAACAGGGCGACCGCGGCCTCATTGGCCGCATTCAGAATGGCTGGTGCATTTCCTTTGGCTTCCACAGCCTCGTAGGCGAGGCGCAGACATGGAAAGGCTTCCCTATCCGGCGGCCTGAACTCCAGCCGCTGCAGGCGGGACCAGTCTATCCTGCCCAAGGGCAGCGGCCATCGCTCAGGATAACTGAGTGCATACTGGATGGGCAGGCGCATGTCAGGCTGGCTGAGCTGAGCCTTTACCGACCCGTCCGTATACACCACCATGGAATGCACAATGGACTGCGGATGGACCACCACATCAATCCGGTCTGCCCCCATGTCAAACAGCCAGCGTGCCTCGATCACCTCAAGCCCCTTGTTCATCAGCGTGGCCGAGTCAATCGTTACCTTGCGGCCCATGGACCAGTTGGGGTGCTTAAGCGCCTCTTCAGGAGTGATGGCATCAAAAGTGGACCGATCCCGCTGGGCAAAGGGGCCTCCTGATGCGGTGAGGATGATCTTCTCAACATGGCGATTGCCCTGTTCAAGACATTGGAAGATGGCCGCATGTTCACTGTCCACCGGGATAATTTCAGCCCCGTACCGCCGTGCCGCGGGCATCGCCAGATGGCCGGCGGCCACCAGGGTTTCCTTGTTGGCAAGCGCCAGCACCTTTCCGGCTTCCAGGGCACGCAATACCGGGTACAGTCCGGCCACACCCGATGCCGCCCCCACCACAATCCCAGCCTCGTCCAGAGATGCACACTCACCGACACCCTCAAGCCCCGAGAAGACCTGAATACCGCTTCCCTTGAGCCGCGTGCGCAGGGAGCGGCTCCGGGAGGCATCCGCCAGCGCCACGTATTTCGGCCTGAATTCAAGCGCCAGCTCCGCGAGGCGATCCTCACTACGGTGGGCTGCCAGCGCTAAAACGCCGAGCCTGTCAGGATGGTGTCGGACAATGTCCAGGCACTGGGTGCCGATTGAACCGGTTGCCCCGATAATGCTTAAATGGAGTCTGGTTGGGTTCATCACAAGGAGGCAACCTAATTTGAACGGATTGAACGTGCGGCCCCTGCGGGCGTGCCCAATATAGCTACGAGTTTGCCGATGGTCCGTGCCTGGCTTTTACTGGCGGTGCTTTTCACTTCGCACGGCGCAGCCGTCGCGCAGCGTCAGGACGTTCGCGTGACCCAGCCGCCCCGGCAGAATATGGACAGCTCTACGGCCGCCCGATTTCAACTGGCCACCGAATACCTGCGCGGCGGTCAGTTTGACCGGGCCATTCCGCTGCTGGAGAATCTCTATGAGAACCAACCCGGCAGCGTTGTTTTTTTTGACAAGCTCAAGGAAGCCTACGAAAACGTCAAACGCTACCCGGCCGCCATTAAACTCATTGACGGGCAGCTGGAACAGGGCAATCAGGACCAAACGGCGCTGCTTGTGGAGCAGGCCCGGCTGTACTATCTGGCGGGCCAGGACCGCACAGCGGCAGCCCAATGGGACGCGGTACTGACGGCCTCCAACGGTTCGGAAAGCGTCTACCGGCTGGTCTATAACAGCCTTCTGAGGTTACGGCTGCTGGACCGGGCCATTGAAGTACTCCTGCGCGGACGCGCCTCCCATACCCAAAGCATTCTGTTTCAGCCGGAACTCGCCTACCTCTACGGGCTCACCGGTCAGCATGAGCGGGCTATGGAGGAGTACCTGGGGCTGCTGGAGACCAGCTCCCGCCAGATCAATTATGTCCGCGGGCGGCTGAGCCGGTCACTGGACCAGGATGGTGCCTTGGAGGCGGCCCTTGAGGTCACCGGACGTTCCGTGGCCGCCCACCCGGACCGGGCCGTGATACGCGATCTGTTGTCTTGGCTGCATATGGAGGCCGGCAGTTTTGACGCTGCCTATGAGCATGTCGTGATTATGGATCGCCTGAACGGGGGGGATGGCCAGGCCATTTATTCGTTTGCTCAGCGCGCCGCGGAAGCGGGTGCATTTGAGGTGGCGCGCCGCGCCTATGAGTCCGTCCAATTTATTCACAATGACGCACTGCTGGGGATAGGGCACATGCTTGAACTGCAGGGCGAGTCCGCCGTAGAGGGGACAGCCTATTTTGCGGCAGCACTCAACACCTATTCCGCACTCCTGGCCGAGCACCCCGAGCATCCTCAGCGGGCTGATGTCATGATGCGTATGGCCCGACTGCAGCAGTATACGTTTCATGATTCGGATGCAGCTGCCACGATGCTGAAAACAGTTACCAATGAATTTGCCTATCAGCCCGTGTCGCAGCAGGCATGGCTGGCGCTTGGGCGGCTGGAACTGGAGCGTGACCAACTGGACGAGGCCGAGCGCATCTTTGCCGGACTTGCCGGCGCAACCCCGGTGACCGAATTCACGACCCAGGCCCAATTGGAAGTGGCACTGATGCATTTCTACCACGGAGACTTTGCCCGTGCAGAGCAGAGTCTGGGGTTGCTGAGTGAAGCTACCAGCGACGATGTGGCCAATAACGCCTTATCGCTGCGCCTGCTGCTGCTGGAGAATCCGGTGCAGGATTCAGCCGCGGCTGCTCTTGGTGCCTATGCAGAGGCCCGTCTGCTGCTGCGGCAGCAGAAAGAAGATGCTGTCATCCGGCGAACTGACGAAATGCTCAGCCGATGGGCACATCATCCGATAGCCGATGACGCGCGATTCCTGAGGGCGCGGGCATTCAGACAGTCTCACCGGATAGACGAAGCCCTTGCGGCCTTTGGTGAGCTGCCCCTGCTCCACCCGAACAGTCCGCATAGCGACAATAGCCTCTTCATGTATGCGGAAATTCTTGAGCAGAACATCAACGACCCCAGTGCGGCCGCTGACGCATATGCTGACCTGCTCACCCGATTCCCCGGTTCACTCTTGGTAAATGAAGCTCGTGAAAGAATTCGCCGGTTGCGTATTGAGGGCGTGTAGCCTCGTGCTGGCCGTACTTGTTGTGGCGTACCCTGTGCGGGGCCAGGACATACTGATCCCCATGGATGCCGGACAGACCGACCATCTTAAGGCCTACGGGGTTGCCTTCTGGGCCCTGGAACGTGGCCAGCCGGTGGAGTGGCTGCTGAATTACCGCGGGGGAGCCTTCATGGTGGGTAATTTCGGCACGCTGGAACGTGAACTGGCCGTGCGCGGCGTGATATTTGAAACGCTATCCGCCCAAGCGGCCGCACTGATACTGGCGGATGTTGAAAGTGACCGTGCGAATACCGCCCGCGTGCGCCTGGAAAAGCCGCCCCGCATCGCTGTATATGCGCCGGACCAGACACTGCCCTGGGATGACGCAGTGCTGCTGGCGCTGACGTATGCCGAAGTTCCTTACGAAATGGTCTATGACGAAGCTGTGCTGCGGGGTGATCTGGCCGACTATGACTGGCTTCATCTGCACCACGAGGACTTCACCGGACAGTACGGCAAGTTCTACCAGTACCGAAACACTTCCTGGTACATTGAGCAGCAGCGCATGGCGGAAAATTCGGCTGCCCGACACGGATTCCACAAGGTTAGCCACCTCAAGCTTGATGTGGCTCAAACCATAAAGCGGTATGTCCACGAAGGCGGCTTTCTGTTCGCCATGTGCTCCGGCACCGATACGTTCGACATCGCCCTCGCCGCGCATGCCACCGATATCGTTCCGGCGGACTATGATGGAGATGCTGTTGATCCCGGCGCACTGCGGGGGCTGGACTACGATGCTGCGCTGGCCTTTACGGACTTTACCCCCAGCTTCAACGCGGCCGAGTATGAGCACTCGGATATTGATACCGGCCCACCCCCGGCACAATTCCAGAATCCGGCGCTGGATTATTTCACGATGTTCGAATTCAGCGCCAAGTGGGATCCTGTGCCTTCGATGCTGACCCAGAATCATGTGTCTACAATCCGGGGGTTCGTTGGGCAGACCACCGCCTTTAATCCCGATCTTATCAAACCGGAAGTTGTCGTGCTGGCGGAATCCACGCTGCGCAGCGAGGCCAAGTACGTCCACGGCTCGCTGGGTCAGGGAACTTTCACCTACTACGCCGGGCATGATCCGGAAGACTATCAGCACTTTGTGGGGGATCCTCCGACTGATTTAAGTCTGCACCGCAACTCCCCGGGGTATCGGCTCATTCTGAACAACATTCTGTTCCCTGCCGCCCGCAAGGAGAAGCAGAAGACCTGAGCGTCATGGAGGAGCCCCTGCGGACCCCGGCCGCGTCGCGGTGTCACATGACGGAAATGGTGCTGCCGAACGACACCAACATCCGCAACACCCTGTTCGGCGGGCGCCTGCTGTCGCTGATGGACAAGTGCGCGGCTATCAGTGCCATGCGGCACGCCGGCAACCTGTGCGTAACCGCCGGCATTGACTCGGTGGACTTCTGGCACCCGATCAATCTGGGCGATGCCGTAATGCTTGACGCATGGGTCAACCGAGCATTCCGAACTTCGCTGGAAGTGGAAGTCACCGTTCAGACGCAGAATCTCGCCAGTAAGGAGCTGCGCCATTGCAATCATGCCTTCTTTTCGTTCGTTTCAATAGACGAGGACGGGATGCCCAAGGCTGTACCCGCCATCCATCCGCAAACCGAGGAGGAAGCGGAGCGCTATAAGCTGGCCGCTCTGCGCCGTGAGCTGCGTTTGTACCAGAAAGGCCACATCCGGCTGGTCGACGCGAAGCTTATCAAGGAGGAGATCTTTGCAGCTTTGGCCATTAAGGACTTCAAGTGAGGGGATCATGAGCGTGAAGGCAGCCTGAGGATGTCGTTTATGCGGATTCTTATCACCGGTGCGAACGGACTCCTGGGGCAGGCTCTCGTCAGACAGCTGGCCTCCAATGTCTACTTGGATGTCCTTGCAACGGGCCTGGATGCATCCCCCAGGCAGGAGGCCCCTGTGTCCTTCGGGTATGCGAGGATGGACATTTGTAATGCGCAGGATATCCGACTTATCATTGAAGACTTTGAGCCCCAATGGGTCATCAATTGTGCGGCCTTTACGCAGGTGGACCTCTGTGAGCAGGAAAGGGATCGGTGCTGGCAGATAAACGTGCAGGGTGTTGAGTATCTGGCCAACGCGTGCCGAAGGATTGGGGCCCGCCTGCTGCAGGTTTCCACGGATTTTGTCTTTGACGGTTCTCTGGAGATGTATCAGGAGAATGACCGTCCGAATCCGTTGAGTTTCTACGGAAAGTCAAAGCTTGCCGGGGAGAATGCCGCGCGCAAGGCTGGCATTGATCTGTGGTGCGTGGTCCGGACCAGTGTTGTTTTCGGTGTGGCGGTCCAGCGTGCACGGGAAGACTTTGTGGGATGGGTCCGCAACAGGCTTGGGGGCAACAGTCCGATCCTAGCCTTCACAGATCAGTGGCGCACACCCACCTACAGTTACGACTTGGCCAAAGGCATTATGCAGCTTGTGCAGCGCGGCGCTACCGGCGTATTTCATCTGACCGGACGCGACTACGTTACGATGTTCAACTTCGCTCAAACTGTGGCTGAAACGTTTTCGCTTGATCGCACATTGGTGCAGCCAGCCTCTCAGCCGATGATTCCAATGAAAGCGCAGCGCCCGGTACGAAGCGGACTGATCATAATCAAGGCGGAATCAGAAGTCGGCTATCGGCCTATGCGTCTCAAATCCGCCCTGCTCCACCTGAAACAGCACCAGCCTGCAGCCTGAATACATGCTGGATTTACGGATCATTCGTGAGGACCCGGACCGCATACGCCAGGCGCTGCGCGACCGGGGATTTACGCACACCACCCCGGTTGATGAAGTGATTCAGGCCGATGCACAACGCCGCCATTTTGTTACCCAACAGCAGGCGCTGCGCGCGCAGGTCAAGCAGACCGCCCGCTCAATCGGTACGCTTATGCGGCAGGGCAAGCGGCAGGAAGCTGACCAGCTGATTGCGGACCAGGCCCGATTGAAACAGAACGGCAAAGAGTTTGCAGCGAAGGCTGCTGAGACCGACGAGACCCTCCGTGCCCTTCTGCTGAGTCTGCCGAATGTGCCCCATGAGAGTGTCCCGGTGGGGCGCGATGCGGCCGACAATGCGGTCGTTCATGCACAGGGTGAGATGCCGGAGGCGGATTTTGAGCTGCTGCCTCACTGGGAGCTAGCGGAGCACCTGGGACTGATCGATTTTGCGCGCGGCTCCAAGGTAGCCGGGGCGGGATTTCCGTTCTACGTCGGCATGGGTGCGCGACTGCAGCGCGCCCTGATACAGTTCTTCCTGGACCAGGCGGCCCGATTTTACACCGAAATCCAGCCGCCGCTGTTTATCAATGAAGACAGTGCCCGCGGCACCGGCCAGCTGCCGGACAAGGAAGGACAGATGTACCATGTGAGGATTGATAACCTGTACCCGGTTCCCACCGCCGAAGTCCCGCTGACCAACTACTATCGGGGGGAGATCCTCAGTGAGGCGGACCTCCCGATAAAGCTCTGTGCCCATACACCCTGCTGGCGCCGGGAGGCGGGGTCCTATGGCGCTCATGTGCGGGGCCTGAACCGGCTGCATCAGTTTGATAAGGTGGAGCTTGTCCAGTTTACGCACCCTGACCGCAGTTACGATGCCCTGGAAACCATGCGTGCGGATGCCGAGAATCTGCTGACGCTGTTGGGGCTGCCCTGGCGCCGCCTGTTGATGTGTACCGGCGATATGGGTTTCAACCAGGCTAAGCAATATGATCTGGAGGTATGGAGTGCCGGGCAGCAGCGTTGGCTGGAGGTGTCTTCGCTGTCAAATTTCACCTCGTATCAGGCCCGTCGCATGAGTATTCGGTACCGGCCGGCTGCGGGAGGCAAGCCCAGATTAGTGCACACGCTCAACGGCAGCGCGCTGGCCCTGCCCCGCATCGTGGCTGTACTATTGGAGAACAATCAGCGTCCTGACCGCTCCATCGCCCTACCGGAGGTGCTACACAGCTATATGGGCATCCCGGAGATCAGATAACCGAACGGGAGGCACACTCAGTACCCTAAACCTGCGCTCAACTCCTGAACAATTCTGAGCGGCAGACAGTTGACTACTCTTGCTTGATGGTACCGGAACTCTGTGCATGTACGAACGACAATCCGGATCATCGACTGTGCTGCCTGATCCGCTTGACCCTCCAGCTCTTGACATCTAAAGCATCCCGACAATGTTGAAGCGAATCTCCATTGATAATTTCAAGAGTCTGGTCAACTTTGAGGTGCAATTTGGGGAGCTCACGCTGCTCATGGGGCGCAATGGCGCGGGCAAGACTGCAGTACTAGATGCCATTTACGCCATAGGCCAAGTGCTTGAGGGTCATGCTCGAGTGACAGACTCACATGTGTTTCCGCCCTCCTCTCTGACCAAGTGGCAGAGTCGGAATATTCAGACCCTGAAGCTGGAGGTTGAATTGGCGAAAGATGTATTTGAATACTGCCTTGAGATTGAGCATGATCGGAAGGACCGCAAGGCGCGCATCATGCGCGAAGAACTTATGGGCAATGGGGGGCCGTTATTCCAGTTCACTCTTGGCGATGTACAGCTGTTCCGCGATGACCATTCGAAGGGACCAATGTTTCGGGGTGACTGGAGATATTCAGCACTTTCCCGGATTGCACCCGGCAACGATAACGCTCGGCTTCGCCGCTTTATGGAATTCATGCGCAGCGTAGTGGTGTGTTCGCTTAATCCGGCCGGCATCGGATCAGAGGCCGGTGGTGAAGACGAATTTCTGGCTAGGGATGGGAGCAATTTCGTGAGCTGGTATCGCTATTGGATGCAGCAGCGGCCGGATCTCGCTCACGAGCATGGCCAGACCATGCGGGAAATGCTGGATGGACTCATTACATTCAAGTTGGATCAGGTCGGCGTTGATACCAGAAGGCTGATGGGCATGTTCGGTGACCCCAACGAAAACTATTCTGTTGCCTTTGGCGAATTGTCAGATGGTCAACGGGTACTGTGTGTGCTGTATGCCCTGCTTTCTTTGGCCACCGGACCGGGACCGGTGCTCATGTTGGATGAGCCTGTAAACTTCGTGGCGCTCGCCGAAATCCAGCCGTGGCTGATGGAGCTGCGCGATGCCTGCGAGTCTACTATCCCGCAGGCCGTGCTCGCATCCCACCACCCCGAGATCATTGATTATCTGGGTGTAAGGCATGCAATCCTGCTTAAACGGGACGGAACAGGGCCGACACATGTTGTACCACTATCCGAAAAGGTCCAGCATCTCACCGGCGATGGTTCGCTGACACTATCGGAGGTGGTTGCCCGGGGTTGGGAAACGTGATGGCAAAGCGGAGAGTCCAGTTTGTTCTCTTGTGCGAGGACGAGCAGCACGTCTCATTCGTGATCAAATTCCTGAAAAAGCTTAAGCTGATCCGCAAGGATTGCAATGTGCGTCAGCTGGCTCGCCCGGCCGGAACGGGGGCCGCTGATCAATTTGTCTTGGATAAGTTCCCTGATGAATTAGACTTCGGCAGAAAGCGCCAGGTAGCCCAGGAATTGATCGTTATGCTGGACGGGGACAGCTTCGGTGTCGCACGACGCGTTGAGCAGCTGAACGACGCGTGTAGCAGACGGCAGGTTTCCGTGAGAAGTACAGGTGATGCTGTTACCCTGATCGTGCCTAACTGGAATATTGAAACATGGCTGGCTTATTTGGATGGAGAAACGGTAGACGAGCGCCGATCGGATTACCCAAAACTTCGCAGAGCGAGAGACTGCAGGGAACATGTCGGAAAACTTGCAGAAATGTGCGAGCGTGAGCAGCTACGACAACCCGCACCCTCCTCTCTCGTTAGGGCCTGCAAGGAATTTGAGGCACTTCGTCGCCGAAACAGTCAGTGACTGGCCCAAAGATGACTTCCATCCGGCTTTTGCCGCAGGGTCTGATTGGCCCGAGGATGCCCTTGACCCAAGAGCGTGCTCCACCCCCCCTGCCCAACCCACTTTGTTAACGACCCAGCCCGTGACATCGTCACCGTAGACCATGAATCGCTAATTCTGGTGTCTCAACGGATTCTGGCGAAATTCGCAAATAGTTCTCAAGGCCGGGACTATATATGTTTCTCGTTGGGGGCAACATCGCCGATGCCCCGGCGCAGTGGCGCGGTTTCCGGAATGCCATAGGTATCCCGAGCCATCTTGACGGGAAGTTGAGGCTGGGCATAGATCCGATCACTGAAGCACCCCTCATTATTGTCCTTCCAGTCAAGATTCCGTAGCTTGTGACCTGACATTCCAAGCACCCGGCAATGCTCGCCACATATCCGACCTGCCAGGATTCGGGCAACCCCGAGAACCGGCACAATTAGCAATCTGAACTTCCATGCGACACCTGCGGATGCTCCGCCACCCAATCGTACTGCCACTGTTGAGCCCATTGCTGATCGCGGGCCTGGCGGCACCGGTATGGCATCCGATTTCGCACTTTGCCCACGAGCATATTGACCCGTTCGAAAGGCTGCACCCCGGCGATGCGCCTGTGTTTGATTCCGAGGGGTGCGAGCTTTGCGTGCTTACGGCTACGCTTGTCGGCATTGAATTCAAGGGGATCGCAGTTTCGCCCTCATACGCCATCCACCAGGGCAATGGGCTGGCCCCCCACCTCGTTTATGCCCTTCTTCCCACACCTACCGATGCGCGGGCACCGCCCGTAATCGGGTGAGCTGATACCACTCCGGGCACTATCGGCCCGGCGAACCTGCTTCCGGGCAGACTGCGCGGCTGACGGAAGTGTCTTGGGCTATTGGTTGCTGCCCGCCGCAGTCCGATGTTTCAGGCGGGCACCATGCCCCTCACAACGGGAAGGCGCAAATCATGCTTCAACTTGATCATATACATCATTCATTAATGCGGCCCGGGGTGCCGGATTCCGCCCCCGTGAACCGGCCATCAGGGCGAGTGCTGTTATGTACTCGGCCCTTCGGGCTTAGGCAGCATGATGGTTCTGCACCTGACGCTCCGCCTTGTTTGGGCTATGGCGCTGCCCGGTACCGGGGTGTGCGGGACCGACGGGGGCAGCGGATGACCATCAGGAGCCAATGAGCAGTGCTGACAGAAGCTCGGCGGCAAGGTCGGGCGCATCGGAGTCATCCCGGCACCATCGCAAGCCCTGCGGAGCGGACTGGAACCGGTCAAAGATGCCCGGACTGGTTTTTCTACATGCACCGTGGGCAATAGCGGAGCACAATCCCTGACTGTTCGGCAAGACAGATTCCAACAGACTCATCACCCTAACAAATCATACCCCATGCTGGAAGCAGTTCAACTGACGAAGACGTACGACGACATCACTGCGGTCGATCACTTAAGCCTGAAGATTGAACCGGGCGAAATCTTCTGCCTGCTCGGGCCGAATGGGGCCGGCAAGACCACAACCATCAATCTCTTTCTGGGCTTTGCCGAGCCGGATTCCGGAATCGCGACAGTCAATGGATTAGATGTCCGACAGCATCCGCTTGAAACGAAGCGGCACCTGGCCTACATCCCCGAGCAGGTAATGCTTTACAAAAACCTGACAGGCCTGGAAAACCTGGAATACCTTACCGCGCTGGCCGGGCACGACGACTACAGCCTCGCCGATCTGATGGGATTTCTGGCGCAGACCGACCTGCCCGAGGAGGCCGCCACCCGGCGTGTTTCAACGTATTCAAAGGGGATGCGGCAGAAGGTGGGCATCGCCATCGCTCTTGCCAAGCGGGCCCGCGCCCTGCTGCTTGACGAGCCTACTTCCGGCCTGGATCCGTCTGCGTCCTTTGAATTCTCACAATTGCTGCGGAAGCTCAGTGAGCAGGGAGTGGCTGTTCTCATGGCTACGCACGACCTGTTCCGGGCCATTGATGTGGGCACACGTGTGGGCTTAATGCGGCGTGGCAAGCTCGTGGAGATGCTTACCACGGACGAACTTGAGCATCCTGACCTGGAGAGGCTATATCTGAAGCTCATGCGCGGTGAGAACGTTGCCGCATAATGCTGCCTATCAACCTGTCCGCATTCCAGTTACGCAGACGATGCACCTCCGCGCCCCATCAATGTCTTTTTCCCGCCCGCTCACCGCGTGTGGCCCAAACTGCACCGGTGAACTCATAACCCAACAGATGATGAGAGCACCGATGGCGGCCCCGAGGAGGGATACATCGCTGTCGTGGGCGGAGTCCTTGGAGACTGAATCGTCACAACCATCCGCAGGGTTCCTGAATGTGCCTTCGGGTGTGCGCTCCGTTGTTACACGCCGGATGAAAACACTAGCCAGTCTCTACGCGTCGCCCGGGTACCCGACACCGGGATGCAGGACAAAGACGCATGCGTGTTTCAAACAAATCGATCCCGGGGACAGCGCAGCAACCACCCGAACGATTCCCTCGTTGCTTCGGTCACGGGCGAGCCATTCAGCAATAATTGCCCTTCCTGCGTCAGCAGTATTGATGGCGCAACAAGTACATCTAATGATCATCACTTGGAGGCTGTATTCACCCATCGCCTTGCAATTCCAATGGAGAGGGCGAATTAGAAGCCGCCTCGCCCTCCACCATACAAATCGCACAGACTCATGATCACCCGAATCGCCAGAAAGGAATGCATCGAAATGATCCGCGACGGACAGTTTCGCTGGGCCGCCGGGATCATCTTCGCCCTGCTGGTCGGCTCACTGATTGTTGGCTGGAAGCACTATGCTGATATTGAAGCGCAGCGTGCCGAGTCGCAGGCTGCCGACCGAGAAACTTGGATCGGTCAAGGTCAGAAGAGCCAACATTCGGCGGCACACTTTGGCAGCTATGCCTTCAAGCCGGCCTCGCCGTTGTCGTCCATTGATAGGGGCGTGCTGCCCTACACGGGTGTCTCAGTCTTCATGGAGGCGCATCGGGTTAAGGATGCCAGTTATCGCCCCGTAGATGATGCTAACGCCATGCACCGCCTTGGAACCATCACGGCGGCCTCTACCCTGCAGATGCTCATTCCACTGCTCATCATCCTGCTATCCTTTTCCTCGTTTGCCGGCGAGCGTGAACAGGGGACGCTCCGCCATCTGATGAGTCTTGGACTTCGGTGCCGTACGGTGGCCCTGGGGAAAGCACTGGGGGTGGTGTTGCCTCTGACCCTGCTGCTCGCCCCGGCGGCCGTGATAGGCACCATAGCAATGACACTGTATGCCGGGCCGGACGCATTGCTTTGGAGCTGGTCGCGCCTGCTCCTTATGATTGTACTGTACCTGCTCTACTTCGGCATCTTCATCGGAGTTGCCCTCATGGTGAGCGCACGAGCCCCCTCAACGCGGGTAGCGTTGATCGCTTTGCTTGGATTCTGGTTCCTGAGCAGCTTCCTCGTGCCCCGCGCCGCGACTGATGTCGCTGATGCGCTCTTTCCCACACCGACGAGCATTGAGTTTGAACGACTGGTTGAAGCCGATTACGATCAGCTCCCTGCGTGGACCGACCGCACGCTGACAGTGGAGGAACGGCTGATGGAGGAATATGGCGTGGCCACGCCGGATCAGATTCCTATCAGTGTGGCGGGCCTCACTTTGCTGGATGCCGAAGAGGACGAAACGAAGATCTATCGCAAACACTTCAATGCGCTCCGTGATATATATGAGGCGCAAAACCGCGTGGTTCAAGTTGGAGCAGTGCTTGCTCCAACGGTGGCGGTTCAGGCCGTATCAATGGGATTGGCCGGAAGTGATTATGCCCACCACCGCCACTTTGTTGAGGCCGCCGAGACGTACCGATACGACTTCGTTCAGACGCTGAACCGCGACATGGTTGCGCAGGACGCGAGTTGGGATTATCGGGCCGGACGCGCGATGTGGGAAAGCATCCCCGCCTTCACCTACGCAGCCCCGGGACTCGGCTGGACGCTCGGCCACTATTCAATTGGCCTGGGATTGCTGGGGCTATGGTTCATTGCGGTCGTGCTGATGGCACCCATGGCTGTTACCCGAATGAAGATCAACTGACCACCATGCTCGGCAAAATACTCAACCATGAAATCCGACTGCTCCGGCGGGATCGGACCGCCTGGATCGTATTGACGCTGCTTGCGGTCCTGATGATGTATGCTGCCGTAAACGGCAGGCAGGAGCAGCTGCTCCGGCAAGATGCGGCAGCGGAGACAATGGCAGCTTACCAAACCCGAATCGCAGAGGCACAGCGCGTTGCCGAAGCCCTTGAAGCTGAGATGCGCGAGGACAGCCTTTCGCTTGACACGTATGACTGGGGACCTCGTGATCCCTACAACGTCGGATCAAGCCTGGGCCACCCGGTGATACTGCCCCCATTGCCGTTGGCACGCTTTGCCATCGGACAGAGCGACCTGTATCCGTCGTCCTACAGGGTGAGCGCGGCCAGTAGCGTGGCTCTGGGGCAATCTGACCAACTCGAAAATCCGTTCAAGCTGCTGGTGGGCCACTTCGATCTGGCCTTCGTCACCCTGTTCCTCTATCCGCTGCTGATTCTGACACTCACATTTGCCCTGACGGCGGAAGAAAAGGATTCAGGTACACTCCGATTGGTAATGACACAACCGGTGAGTTTGTCAACACTGGTCTGGGCTAAGGTACTGAGCCGCAGTGGTCTGCTGGTCGGGGCGGCACTCATGCTGATGGTAGTAGCTTTCGTCGTCACGGGTGCCGCCTTTGAGGGCGGATGGGATCGCTTTGGCCTCTGGCTGATAATCACACTGCTCTACGGATCATTCTGGTTCGGCCTGGCATTACTGATCAGTGCCTTTGGGCGTTCGGCCGCGACGAATGCGATCATCCTGGCGGTCTGCTGGCTGGCGTTTGTGGTCATCCTCCCTTCACTAATCAATGTCGTAGCCGGTACACTTTACCCGGTGCCGTCACGCATGGCATTCGTAACAGCGATGCGGGCGGAGACAACCGTAGCCGAGCAGCAAAGCAGCGAGTCGCTGGCTAAATTCCTGCACGATCACCCTGAAATCGCTCCAGTCAGTGATGACGAGGCCAATTTCGCCATGCTCCGCGTGGTCCGTGACGAGCGAATCGCTGAGCAATTGGCTCCGGTGATGGAACAGTTCGTGCGGCAGCAGGAGCGGCAGCACGAATTCGTACGCGCACTCGGCTACCTTTCACCAACGCTCGTCACGCACGGGATGCTGCTGGATGCGGCCGGTACCGGCCAGACCCGGTACAAGATTTTTCGCGACCAAGTCGATGCCTTTCAGGCTTCATGGCAGGAGCACTTTGTACCGAAATACTTCGCCAGTGTCGCTTTCCAGTCCGCCGATTACGATACCATGCCTCGGTTTGAGTATCGCGAGGTAAAGCTGGCTGAATTGCTGGATCGCCTGGTCTTCCCCGCACTGTTTCTGACACTGATAACGGCCATCCTCGGAGGGATCGGTCTGCGCCAACACCGGAAGTATCCGGTCGCCGAATGATCTGTCAACCCTGCCGAATCGCCCGCGACCCATGTGCGGCCCAATCAGGATTAGGAATCGCTATCGTAAAGCCACAGGCGCTTATCCCAGGACTGCCTCTCGGCAGGGGCTCCAGCGGCCGCCAGGTGCCGCCGGACGAGCGTACGCTCAGGGATCAATTCCCATGCAGAGCTTCCCGCCAACGATCCGGGCAGCCCCGGCACAGGCCGCGGTTCAGGGCCGGAATGGTGGCAGCACTAACGAGCTTCATCAAGTGGGCCGAGACACCCGATCGGGGCGCGCCGGACGGATCAAGCGTCCCGCCGTCCTGGGCGTGCTTGTGCTCCCGGAGGCATTCGCGCCATCTCAAGACCGCTCTTTATTGACCACACCTTAATCTCAACGCAGTAATCCTCATGTTAACAGGCATCACCCGCCCTCCAGTTGACGCAGCTGGCATCATTCTCTCAACCCTGTGCTTCCTCCACTGCCTCGCCGTGCCGCTTGTCGCCACCGGAATGCTGGCATGGGTAGCGTCTGAGGCCATTCACATCGGCCTTACCATCGCGCTGGCGGGGATAGTTATACTGGTAGCATGGCCCAGCTACCAAAAGCACGGCCGCGCGGTGGTGCCAGCCTTGCTGGCCGGCGGTCTTGGACTGCTCCTCTTCGCCGTTATTGGCGAGGACTCACTGGGTGCAAACGCCACAACGAGTCTGACACTCCTCGGCTCAGTCGTCGTTGTGCTTGGACACATCCTGAACCTGCGCTACCGAAGGGAATGTCGATGATGGGATCGGTACTGTCAGTGATCTCAGAGCTAACACTCCGAGAATGACGGCCGATGTCAACAAATCGGTAAGCGCGGACGAACCGGTGGGTCTGCTCCGCCCAAACCGTGATGGCCATTCTTGTCTGACGTGGACACCTGCCAGGATACGGCCTCCGCTGGACGGGTGCGTGACTGTCAATGACCTCCACACTGCGCGTGCGCGCGCCAACCCGCACCGAGTGTTGAGCAGGTCAGCGCAGGGCTGCGCTCGCCCCAAGACACTGCTCCTCTCAAACTGGTCCGGTACACTCTCCGACGAAGAACCCGAAGTCATCCAATCGCCCATCTGTACGGTGGAATCCGGCGCGGTAATGCACCACTGCGTTACCCCACTTGGCACCGGGGAACATCAGAGGATCAAAATGGCCCGTACCGTTAACCAGGATCCCGCCCTAAGGACCCGGCGTTTCCTGGAATGCGAGGGGATCCCGTGGGAGGAAAGCGGGCAGTCAACCCGCGTGGAGCTTGGAGATGCAGGTAAGTCCTGGCATGAGCAACACACTAGGGTGAATCGCATAACTTTGTCCGACCAGACCCTCCAAATACCGCCCTCTTTCTCCAAAGATTACGCGGAATCATAATCACTCCTAAGCCGATGCTATGCAGCCTGTGATTTCATGTATATGCCTGTGCTTCCTCGCCTTACCCGTGGCGGCCCAGACCGCCGAAAGCTACGCCCCCGGTACGCAACCGCCTATCAAGCTGCACCGCCTGGCCCGCCCGATACACCTTGACGGCCTCGTTGATGACCCGGCCTGGCAGGAGGTTGACCCGTTTCCCCTGATAATGTATCAGCCCACCTATAAGGGGGCCATGACTGAACCCACAAAGATCCGGGTAGCCTACGATGACGACTACCTCTATGTCGCCGGGCATCTGTACCATATCAACCCCGGAAACATGCGCGGCAATTCCTTCTACCGCGACCGATGGAGCGGCGATGAGACATTTGCTATTGTGCTTGACACCTTTAACGACAACGAGAATGCCCTCTGGTTCTATACGACACCCCTCGGCACCCGCTTTGACCTCGCGGTAGCGGATGATGCGGCTAGAGGTCGCGCCTCCACTAACGAAAACTGGAATACGTTCTGGGATGTAGCCACTACGCGAACCGACGAAGGCTGGTTTGCTGAAATGCGTATTCCCTTCAGCAGCCTTGGCTTTCAGGATGAGGACGGACGTGTGCAGATGGGCATGATAGTGTATCGGTGGATGGCTCACAATAACCACCGCTACGTTTTTCCTGATATTCCGCCCCGCTGGGAACGCGGCAGCAACAAGCCCTCGGTAGCGCAGGACGTGATCCTTGAAGGGATCTACAGCCGTAAACCCGTATATGTGACCCCATATGGACTTGGGGGCATCCAGCGGATATCTGAGCTAAACACCCCGGAAACAGCCTACCAGTCCACTGACGATTTCACGCGTGAAATTGGTCTTGACCTGAAGTACAACCTCACCAGCAACCTCACGCTGGATGCTACCATCAACACCGACTTCGCGCAGGTAGAGGCCGACGACCAACAGATTAACCTGACCCGCTTTTCGCTCTTTTTCCCAGAAAAACGGCAGTTTTTCCAAGAGCGTTCCGGCATCTTTGAGTTTGATACCGGGGCTGGTGGCAGCCGCCTCTTCCACAGCCGCCGCATCGGTCTGGTTGACGGACATCCGATTCGCATCCTCGGTGGCTCCCGTCTCGTAGGGCGTGCGGGCGAATGGGACATTGGAATGCTCAATATGCAAACCGCCAGGCAAGGCGACATTCCGGCCGAGAATTTCGGTGTGTTGCGGCTGCGAAGGAAGCTCTTCAATCCCTTTTCAACGGTCGGTGGTCTGGCTACCAGTCGGGTTGACATCAATGGCCATTACAATTTGACGTACGGGCTTGATGGCATCGTGCGCATGATCGGGGATGAGTACCTCACTGCAAAATGGGCGCAAACGCTGGACAGGAATCCATCAGACACGGGTGCCTTCAATTTCCTGGATACCGGACGTTTTATGCTCAAGTGGGAACGACGTAATATCCAGGGGCTGAGTTATGAGTTGGAGTTTACCCGGTCCAGAGCGGATTACAACCCGACCACCGGCTTTGTCCGCCGCCGCAATGTGGCCTTTTTCAGCCCCGATGTCAACTATCAGTCATTCCGAGGGGCCGACTCGAGGCTCCGGCGGATCTGGGTTGGCAACTGGTCCAATGTGTTCCTGCGCAACGATGATGGATCCGTTGAAACGGCATGGCTACATCCCTTCTACCTTCTTGAAACCAAAGGGGGCTCTAGGGTGCTGCTTTCAACGGCCCACACCTACGAGGATGTGCGCACATCGTTTGCGCTCTCCGAAGAGGTACGTGTTCCCATCGGATCTTACTGGTTTCATGATGTCTGGGTTGAGGCCAGTCCTCCTGACCGATGGTTTTTCCGGCCGGATGTTACATTTCGCACCGGTACCTTCTATGACGGATGGAAGACGACCGTGAGCACGGGAGCCATCTGGAACCTGTCCCGCCATCTGGAGCTGGCGGGCACCTACGAGCTTAATCTGATCCGTTTCACGGATCGGGCCCAGCAGCTTGACGCGCATCTGGGCCAGGTTCGCATCCAGACCGCGCTCAACACCCACCTCTCGGCCGCAGCCTTCCTCCAATATAACAGCGTCGCTGATGTGTTTATCGTCAACACCCGGATCCGCTATCATTTTGGTGAGGGTAACGACCTGTGGCTGGTCTACAACGAGGGGCTCAACACCGAGCGATTCCGGCCCTTCGGACCGAGACTGCCCGTTTCCGGCAGCCGGGCGATCCTACTCAAGTATACCTATACGTTCATCTGGTAAGGAGCTCATCACCGGTAAAATTCAATGGCTCACCATCCACTGGTGCAACCGCAACGGTGATGGCACCGGTGGCGAGCATCTATCGTTCAGTCGCGATTGCATTGCGCCATATAACCGTTGAATCCTCAAATGAAACGAAGGCGAACTCCGGTACCGGATTGCCCGACTGCAGCTGTCGGTCCGGATCGTAATCGCGCCGCAGCCATTCCGCCCGCCGGGAGTCACCATGGGAATACTGAATCATCGAATAGTATTCCCATTTGGTCTTGTCGTCCTCCGCATAGTGCGCCCGATTGACTCCAACGTACAGGAATTGCAACCTAACTCCCGGATCGGGATGTTCCTCAATCACGCGGCGGACATACGCGTCAATCTGGTCATCATCGTCAGCCTTTTCATTCAGCCGATAGATCAGATTTGAGGCTTCCGTCAAGGACCAGGCCTCATACGACCACACCGGCGAATCGGCTGGGATCTCCGCAATCGCCTCCCTTGCCAGACACCCGCCGCCAATAAGCGGCGCAGATACATCAAAGTACAGCATCATAAGCCCTTGCCGCAGCAGCGGGGATGTGTGCGCATCAAGCTGCCTCTTTATTCCGCGCCGGATACGACGAGCCGAAAGCACGAAATCAATGAAGTTGCCTGAAT
>JAPPNA010000148.1 GCA_028873925.1 Bacteroidota bacterium
GCCCCCCGCCCGGCAAAAATTGTTTTTCCACCCAAACCTTGTAAAAAATCAAAAAAATTTTCCCCCCCCCCCCCCCCTTTTTTTTGGGGGGCCCCCCCCCCCCCCCCCGCCATATCATGATACCCGATATTCCCATAAGTAACCGACACTTACTTCACCTTGGGACCGAACGCTACCCACATTGCCGCCACGCCGGAAGACTTGACCTCACAGTCATCGGGATGTACGCCAACGGCGATATTCCACAGAGGCTGCTGCGCTACCGGTGACCAACAGCCGCAAGCGTGGCCGCACGCAATGCCTGCCAGATCCTTGATTTATTGCGCGACTTGCAGAAAGACCGTTGACCGGTACTCGCCCCCCGAGTGAGTAAAGCTTAAAGGCACTATGACCGCAGGAGGTACACACCAGCACGGGTACAGCTGGTCAGTTGAATGCCGAAACTGCCCTAAATCTGTTGCTCGGTACGGACCTAACACAGGCCTGAGACCGCAGGAAGCTCACAATCTACCCACAGTCAAGTTTCACTAGCTGACACCCAAGCAGGGGTAGACAGTACAGGACTTGGCCCAACCATCAGACACACTGGCACCTCTGAGATTCACACACGCACTGCCTTTCCATGCACTCTCACGCCCCCTCTAAATCAGGCGTGCCGGAAACAACTCTGAGACGAATAATCTTCGGAAACGGATCATATGTTACTCCATACAGTCGTCCCTTTGAATCAACGGCACCGCTGTACAGGCCGAACCGATCACCCCAACTATTGTTCACCAAGCGTTGAACACCTCTGCTTCGTCCGGCAAAATCAAAAGAGTGTAGCCATGTTTCCTCATTCTCTCTGTCGGTCACGAACTGAAGCAACAAATTATCATCCGCCACCACGAGATTTGAGGTATATCCTGACGGATACACCCACTCACCATCACGAACAGTACCGCCAAAGAAATCTGGCGTTAAATGAAATCGCCTCAATAATTGGTACTGTCTGTTGTACATTCGCAGATCATACGGCAAAGCGAAGGACAGAAAAATGAGAGAATCCGACTGGGCCATTGACACATGATGGAAGGCCTGAAGGTTCTGTCTCAAGTAGGTAGAGTATTCCGGATGGCGTCGCTCAAATGTGGCCAGTTTCGTCCCGCTCTCCGAAAACACATGCACCAGAGACCCATCCCCAAGATCCAATTGGTTGTACAACACGAGAATTCTTCTATCGGATGCGCCCTTCACGACCGCATGTTGCGTTTCCGGAATTGGAATCTGAGCCACATAGTCAAATGTGGCGTAGTCCATTATTGTAATTCTCCGACTGACCATATCATATAGGTACACCCGTTGTTTATCATGCGAGAGGCTGAAGGTCGATGCACGCCTGAATTCACCTGGGCCATCTCCATCCTTGAGAGAATGCTTTCGTAGTAACTGGCCACCGGTATTAAACACGCGTACATTCTTAAGAATCCCATCAAATACTACTAAGTTGTCCTCATTGTCAATGGCCAAGCCCCGCACGATTGAAAACAGATAGTCTTCCTCCACGTCTGAGCCAATCACGCTGTCCAGCTCAAGGCGGATGCTGTTCAGTGGGCTGTTCCGCGCACGTTCCAGTGGTATCTCATTAGAGTGATCAACTTCATGCCGATGGCTACATCCAGTGATCACGAAACCGGTTATCACCGCAACCAGACACCACATTCCAACAGAGAGTAGAATCGCCTCAAGTATCCGTCTATAGTTGATGGCCAGCACACGGCACACAATGCTACCCACTACATCACGGTTAATCAATGACCTCTTCATTTTTCAAAATTGCTCAAATATTCCACATACATATCATGGACCTCCGGTCTAAGCACCGGTGATCCTGCGAGAACTACCTGCCCACTAGTATTCAGTAATACCGTTGCCGGCACCTCCGGTATGTTGTTGCTTCTCACAATCGACTCTGTTGAGTCGTATAACACTGGCAGAGAGAATTGCGGATACCGGTTGAACAGAGTCATCACGTACTGCCGTGATGGCCCCGATGCAATAAATATTAGTCTCACATTTTCCGCAACCTGTAAATCCTTGTCCAACTCCATCCACTTGTGCAAGTCTTGCAAACACTGGTAACATGTAAGTGACAAGAAACTCAATATGGTTGTCTTGCCCGCTGTGAGGGCACCGAGATCGACCGTTGCACCTGTACGCAGCAGAGGCAGTTCCACTTTCATATTGATTTCTCTTGGAAAAGTCTTCGTGTATTGCCGATACTGCTTCCTGATTTCCGGCACGGACGCAACTACTGATGGTTGTCTCTGCACCTCAAGTAGAATAACCTGGATAGTCATTATTGCCACAACACCCAGTAGCAGAGGAGATTTCCAGTTATTGGAGCAGTTACCCATGACATTCCACCTCAGTCATAAGTTGTTATCATGTACCCAAACACGAAGCTGCATATTACGCCCATCACATATACAGCAACTTCCGTTACACGTCTGACTTCTGCATGTAATCCAACGGCTTCTGCGTTTCTTCTCAGTGCAAGGCTTAACGCGACAAGACTCAGAAAGGACAATACTATATACGTTCCGGACGAATAATCATACGGCAGTAACCCAGGATTCAATGCAATTGCTGGCGCACCGAACACTAGACCGGCGACACCGTTGCAAACCAGTCCGCCAATGATAAATCTACTCCCCAGGTGACATGTGCGTTGATACAGCAGCATTGTGGCACAAATTAGCTCTGCAACGCATACAATGGCTACGGTTGTAGCTGTGCTAGGAGAAGCGGAGATGCCAAGTATCTGCATGTTGCCTGCCAAGACGAACTGAGTTAGTTTGCCGATACCAGATGCGCATGTCCAAATGCTGAGGCCAACAAGAAGTACAGCAGGCCCAATTTGATTTGCTACGCCGAACATCACAGTATTAGCCCTCTTTGATCTTGCAGCATAGTTTCCATTGACTTCTTAGCTACTGTCCTGATAAGTAGAGTATCCATTTCTCACGGACTGGCCTGCCAAAGACAGTATTGGGTCTCTAACCTCCAGCACGGACCGCCATCCTTTTTCGTTGCGGTGTAACTAAAAGCTCGGCATCCGAGCCCGTCCTGATCATCGTCATCATAGCGATACCTTTTGCATTGAGTACAGCAGAGCCTTTGCCCGGCTGCGGCTGACTGCAGTACGATTCGTTCCGCAGCCAATCCAGTGAAGATTCCTGCCATCAAGGCCACACTTTGAATGTGCTCTGAGATTATTTGCTTCATCATTTTCCCTTAAACGTGTGTTCGTACTGAAAATCGCGCACCTACGGATCAACGCTCACGCAGCACTTTCTGCCACCTCCCCAACATTCTCCCGAGTTGGGTGTCTTTTCGGGAGCACAACCTAATGCACGACAGCTCCCTGGCGCTCCTGTATTATCGCAATAACAATAATCATTGCATTGAGTACAGCAGGTCGTCCGGTCGGCTGCGTCGGACTGCTGAGCCATTCGCTCCACAGCCATTCCGGCGAAAATTCCTGCTATCAATGCTAAACTAAGAACTAGCAATGGGATTATTCGCTTCATCATTTGCCCCGTGATTCTCTATCCGTACTAACAAATCGTGCCCGTATGTTTCACCTCCAACCATGATTGTGCATGGCATTTCGTGCCATTACCGCTACAGTCTTCCATTTCTTTGGCTGGCCAATCTGTACATCCCAGTGCACGACAAGTGGTGGACCATTCCACAATTGAGCAGTAACAGTATTTCAAGCCATGGGTGCACCCACCTGCAGCGGCCACCAAACGCTGAACCGACACTGACAGCTGGCAAACAAAACGGGCAGAATGACTCATTCCCGGTGGCGGCGTTGAACCCAGTGTCCCCTTTGACCGGACGCGCAGGCCGAATGTTCCAGCAGGATCCGTGACAAACCCAGCCACCACACGCCGAACCAACGCCGACAGCTGGCAAACAGGACGGGCAGAATGACTCATTCCCGGTGGCGGCGTTGAACCCAGTGTCCCCTTTGACCGGACGCGCAGGCCGAATGTTCCAGCAGGATCCGTGACAAACCCAGCCACCACACGCCGAACCAACGCCGACAGCTGGCAAACAGGACGGGCAGAAGGACTCAGTTCCGGTGGCAGCGTTGAACCCAATGTCCCTTTTGACCGGACGCTCAGACCGAATGTTCCAACAGGATCTGTGCCAATCAGGGCAACGCGCGTCAATCCGAAGGTGCAACGGCCGAAAGCGGTGTAACGTCGGATCCGGCGGAGAGCTAGTTGAGCCGAGTGATTGCGACTACGGGGTGACTGCCGCCCATACCCAGGTTCACGGCAGTACCAAAGCGTGGACTTGGATGCAGACTTCCCGCAGGATGGTTTCTACATCGCCGCCCGCACGCTTGAATTCCTCGGAATCAATGGCGAGCGGAGCTCCTATCCCCACAACGGGCGCACCCATCCGGCAGGCCTGAACCGCGTCAGCTACGGACAATCCCCCAATGGCGGATACCGGCACATCCACCGCCTCGATGACCGCGTGCAGCTCATCCAACGGATTGGGCGGCACTCCGCCCCGCTCACCAATTCCGTTGCGCTCATCATAGCCGATATGATGGATCACATAGTTACATCCGAAATCCTCCAAACGTCTGGCCGCCTGCACCTTATCGGGACAAGCCAGGTTGTCCCCCATAACCTTGACTTCGCACTCGCGGGCCGCCCGGACTACGCGGCGCAGGGTTTCATCGTGCGCGCGCCCCATCACGACCACATGGGTGGCACCCGCCTCCGCCATCATGCGGGTTTCCTGATAGCCGCCATCCATGGTCTTCAAGTCGGCCACGATGGGGACCCCGGCAAAAACCGCCCGCAGCACCTGGATTGCCTTTACGCCCTCATGCAGCAACAGCGGCGTACCGACCTCCAACCAGTCCACGCCGGCGCGGAGGGCCATCACTGCCACACGGAGCGCCTCGTGCGCGTCCGTCAGATCCAACGAGATTTGAACTACCGGTCGCAAGTTCGCTATTCGTCAAAGAAGGGGAACAGCTGCTTCAGCTGCTCTCGCGTGGGCTGACTGCCGTATTCAGATACCTCAAAAGCTTCAGCAAACTTAAAGGCGCGGCCGCGCTCCTCCCCGTAGTATTCGATCAGCAGGTCCCGGTGCCGGTTGGCCACATTCGCGTCCCGGGCCTGGAAGCGGTCTTGAATCCACGCCTTGCGAGCATCCTCTTCCTTGGGCACCTCGTCATGGTAGCCGCCCAACCAGGCGTTCCAGTCTGAAAACTGACTGCGCAACGCCGCCATGCATGCATACTTCTGATCGCCCACATCATCAATGCCCACAATGATGTCCGGTTCAAACGGACTGGGCTTCTCAAAGCGATCACTGAAATACAGAAATACGGGATTGTCCTCCACTCTGGGCGTGCCTGGCGTGAAAAACGGTACCGTCACCATGAAGGCCGCATCCTGGACCAAAATGGCCGTGTACCGGTGATCCGGGTGATAGTCGTTCGTACGATGAGTCAGCACGACATCCGCCTGCCAGTCCCGAATCAGGCGGGCAATGATCTTGCGGTTTTCCAAAGTCGGCATCAATTCGCCATCATGGTTGTCCAGCACAACCGAGGACTCAATCCCCAGAATTTTGCCGCACTCCTCCACTTCAGCCTTGCGCGTCAGCGCCAGCGGACCCCCCGCCATATCATAATGCCCGATATCCCCGTTAGTCACCGACACATACTTCACCTTGTGACCCATCGCTGCCCACATTGCCGCCACGCCCGAAGATTTGACCTCACAGTCATCGGGATGTGCGCCGAAGGCGATAATCCTCAGCGGCTCCTGCGCGGCTGCGCTACCGATCACCAGCAGCGCAAACGCGGCCGCGCCCAATACCCGACAGACCGTTGATTTACTGCGCATTGTTCTATTTTCTGCTTAAACCACGATCCTCAATGGTACGAAAGTTTCTGCTCCTTTATGCGGCAATATGTACGGCCCCGGCAGCCGGACAGTCACTGGGAGACCGCGTGGACGATCTTTTCGCCGCCTGGGACCGGCCGGATTCGCCAGGGGCCGCTGTTGTCATCAGCAGGGGCGATTCCGTCTTTTATGCCAGAGGCTACGGTGCGGCCCAACTGGACTACGGCGTGCCGATCACCCCGCGCACCGTATTCATGGTGGCCAGCGTGTCCAAACAGTTTACGGCCTACAGTATTGCTCTCCTCGCGATGCAGGGCAAAGTTGATCTGGATGCCCCGGTTCGCCGATATTTGCCGGAACTCCATGAATATGCCATGCCCATTACGGTGCGACAGCTTATCCACCATACCAGCGGACTGCGGGATGAATTCGGGCTGCTGGCCATGGCGGGCTACAGAATGGACGATGTCATCACCAAAGACGACATCCTGCGCCTGATCTACCGGCAGCGGAAGCTGAATTTTGAGCCCGGATCCGAGTACCTCTACAGTAATTCCGGCTACACGCTGCTCGCCGAGATTACTGAACGTATCACCGGCCAGTCCTTCAGTGCATGGACCCGTGCAATGATCTTTGAGCCGCTGGGCATGCATGATTCGCATTTTCGGGATGATCATTCCACGGTGATTGCCGGGCTCGCGCAGGGCTACGTCACCTCTGGAGATTCCTACAGGATGCAACTGGTCAATTATGCCAGCGTCGGTGCCAGCGGCCTCTACACCACTGCGCCGGATCTGGCCCGGTGGCTGCAGTACCTCGGCGATGATTCAGCGGAAGGAAGCGATATCCGCTCTCTGGTGCACACACGCGGGGCCCTTGCAAATGGAGACACCCTGGACTACGCGTTCGGTCTTGCACACGGACAGTTCAGGGGAGCGCGCCGCATCGGTCACAGTGGCTCACACCGGGGTTTTCTGACCTGGGCGGGTCGATTCCCGGATCATGATCTGAGCATCGTTATCCTCAGTAATCTGGAAGAATTCAATCCGTCAGATATGGCTAATCAGGTGGCGGCCCTGTTTATTGAGGATGAATCGCTCGTGAATTTTGAGGGCGTATACTACAGCGGAGAATTGGACACCCGATATACGCTGTCGGTGCGCGAAGACTCTCTGAGGCTGCAAACCGCCCGGGGTCTTGAAACAACCCTCCGGCGCACGGGCCTCAACACCTTTGTCAGTCCGACATGGTATCTGTCAGAGATTTCCTTCAGCAGGGAAGACAGCCGTAT
This sequence comes from Bacteroidota bacterium, assembly GCA_028873925.1. Taxonomy (GTDB): domain Bacteria; phylum Bacteroidota; class Rhodothermia; order Rhodothermales; family Bin80; genus JAPPNA01. The sequence continues at coordinate 7,219 of JAPPNA010000148.1, forward strand.
CACCGGGCTTTCGGTGTCGTACAGCCGGACCCGCGATGTCCGGTTTGCCCGCCTGGACCCATGAGACACACCATCTGGCTGATTACTCTGGCCATCTGCTGCGGTACGGTCCAGGCGCAGGTGGACTCGCTGCTGAAACGATGGGATCGGCTTAATACGCCCGGTGCGGCAGTGGCGGTGATACAGAACGGACAGGTGGTGCATAAGCGGGGCTATGGTCAGGCCAGCTTGGAGCACCACATCCCCGTTACGCCTACCACAGTCTTTGATGCAGCTTCGGTATCCAAGCAGTTCACCGCTTATGCCGTTGCGATGCTGGCGCACGCAAACAAACTCTCGCTCGATGACAATATTCGCACGCACCTGCCTGCGATGCCGGATTGGGGTGAGACGATCACCATTCGGCATCTGATTCATCATACCGGCGGACTGCGGGACTGGCCGGGCATGCTGGCCATGGCCGGGCGCTCCATGGAAGATGTGATTTCATTTGAGGAAATCATCACTATGGCACGCCATCAGACCGCGCTGAATTTTGCGCCGGGCGAACAATACTCCTACTCCAATACCGGTTACGCGCTGTTAGCGCTGATTGTGGAACGCGTAGCTGGAATGTCGTTCCGCGAATACACCGACCGGTACATATTCCGACCGCTCGGCATGCTCCACACCTGGTTCCAGGATGATCATGAGGAGCAGGTGATGAATCGGGCCTACGGATATACGTTTGTAGAGGGTGCCTACCGACGGGTCGGCAATGGCCTGATGGGCCTGGGGTCTAGCTCACTGCATACGACGCTGGACAATCTCATTTTATGGACGCTGAACTTCATGTCCCGTCAGATCGGCTCCGATGCCGTGCACGCACTGATGGAGCAGCCCGGCACCCTGAACAGCGGCAGCACCACGACTTACGCTTTCGGGCAGGTGGTCGGCTCCTATCGGGGGCTGCGGACAGTCAGCCATTCGGGGAGCTGGGCGGGCTTCCGCAGTATGTTGCTGCGTATTCCCGAGCATGATTTCAGCGTGATCCTGCTCAGCAATACTGCCGACATTTCCGCCCCGGAGCTTGTGTATCGGATTGCCGATGCCTATCTGGATTTGGAGCCTGCCGCTCAGCCTGCGCAGACGATCGCACATGCAGACATTGATCCGGGGGCCTATACAGGTACATACGATGCCAATTCGGCACTGATAATCCGGCTTGCACACTCAGACAGTCTTCTGCAGGCCCACCTGCCGGCAGCCCCACCTGTCGTCCTGCAGCCGATAGGCGCAGACTCCTTACTTTGTACCGGCCTGGAATATCCCGGTCTCGTTCTCACGCAATACCGAAGGCACAGTTACGCACATGGCGGCACTGGGGCAGTCCTTGGTGCGCGAAACGCCGCCTGCGGACATCCATCTGCAGCCCTATGCCGGGGGCTACTACAGCATGGAGCTCAAAGTTAACTACTCCCTCCTGGTACGCAACAATGCTCTGATCGCGGTCGGACCGCGCGGGGACGAATTCACGCTCATCCCCGCCAAGGAAGATGTGTTTGTAACGGACCGGTGGTACATGCCGGTGGTCCGCTTTATGCGGCATGCCGATGACCGACTGACGCATTTTGAGGCCAGCAATGGACGCTCACTGGGCGTGGAATTCCGGCGCTAAACGCGCTCCAGCTTTATCGGATACGTCCGATTTGCATTCCACTGGCACACATGCAGATTCTCATCCGTATCCATACACACATCGTGGCAGTGCCTGAATACCGGTTCATCCTGGAGCATCAGCTGCAGTCGGCCATCCTGGTAAACCGGCTGCGTGCCGCCCGGATTGGACACCAACCGAAAATCCCTGTCCAGTATGGTCACAAAGCCCGAATCCGGTGTCTGATTCAGATATCGCGGTCGGGGACCAGCATACGCCCGCATACAACATATCCCCGGCAATCACCGCACGGCAGACATGCGCGCCCGGCAGAAAGACCGTTGACTGATATTCGCCCCCGAGTGAGTACAGCTTAAAGGCATTATGGCCGCGAGAGGTACACACCAGCACCGGTGCAGCCGCGTCCCTCAGGTCCAGGCACACCCCGTGCGCGGTCTGAAACTGGTGATCTTCATCCCCTTTGCCGCCAAGTCTCCTTATGAATTCCCCGGCGGCTGAAAACTGCAGAATCCACTGGGATCCGTAGCCATCGGCCACATAAATGTCTCCGTTGGGGGCCACTGTGGTTTCCGTCGGGTGATAGGGGTCTTCCCGGCCGTAGATGCCCATGGCACGCGGATCCGGCAGCTTCATGACTACCCGGCCATCCAGATCGGTCTTGACAACCTGCGGATTCCCATCAAAGCCATTGAAGCTCTTGCAAAACGCGTGAATCACGGGGTTTTGCCTATTTCATGTTTCGCCGGCCCCGCAACCTCCACATGCAGATGCCTCAGCTTCCGAGGCCATTAAGATGTTCTTTGCCGCATTAATGTCGGCG
>JAPPNA010000133.1 GCA_028873925.1 Bacteroidota bacterium
ATCCGATGCCGCCTCAGAACGTCAGGGCGATGCCGTGGTGAATAAAATGGGTTCATACAAGCGGCCTAACGGGTCACGGACATTCGGGCCGCCTGGAACGCCATGTTAGCACCAACACGTACAGTCTCTCGGTTGTCAGGCCTTTTTCCTCGGTCTTGCAGCAGGTCCATTGCCTACTGAACATTTACCTCCATTGTGACCAGCCACTGGGAGCGTGAGGCAGGAGTCTATACCTGATTCATTTTCCAGCACCAAATACCGGCTGTGAACTTTTGCCCGCAAACGAACTGTGCGCCCCGCACCTTACCCCCTGTCGCGCATACGATGGCCCATCCTGAAGGGAAAGTCCGCCTTCGTGCCGCCGGCAATGGTGCGTTGTCACAAAGTTAGTTGGAATTGGGGTGACTGACTGCTGACTGGCTTGGGGATTTGATTTCGTCAAGCAGTTAAGAGTCAGCCATGTTATCTGAAGAGTTTTCGCAGCTGGAAGAGGCGCTCCGAGACGCAGGAGAGCCGGGCCGGGTGCTGCAGTTGGAGCTGTTGAAGCAGTTTGGCCACTTGGTCCAGCGCCTCAGCAGCAGAATTAGGTCAGCGCGCTGATCGTACTGCCGGCCGGGAGCGCGTCAAAGGCGGCAGAGGGACTGTCAGTTGCACGCGCCGGAGACTCCCCAGCTACTGGTCCGACGGTCGTATGCAACCTGACTCACTGGCAGGACAACCGTGCCCCGCCAAAAGGGTATATTTCATTTCGCCAATTTCGCACATCCATGAGACTGTTATTCATCCTGTCAATAATCCTCCTTCCCGCATTGATGGCCCCGGCCTCTGCTGCCCGGCAGTGGCAGACACTGGTCACCGGCGGCGACCTCTCCGCCTGGCACCAATTGGGCGGCGAGGCCACCTATGAAGCCGTTGATGGCGAGGTAATCGGTACGACTGTGGCCAATACACCGAACACGTTTCTGGCTACCCGTGCAACCTTCGGAGATTTTGCGCTCAGCCTGGAAGTCAAAGTGGACCCGGATATCAATTCCGGCATCCAGATCCGAAGCGAAAGTAACCCGGAATACCTCAACGGCCGCGTGCACGGCTATCAGATTGAAATCGATCCCAGCCCCAGAGCCTGGAGTGGGGGGGTGTACGACGAAGCCCGGCGGGGCTGGCTGTATCCGCTGTCGGTCAACGAGGACTGCCGCCAGGCCTTCAACCGTGAAGGTTGGAATCACTACTACATTGAAGCTTTGGGCAGTTTCATCCGCACCTGGGTCAATGATGTAGCCTGTGCCGCGCTCAATGATGCCATGACTGCAGAAGGCTTTATCGCCCTGCAGGTGCATAGTGTGGCATCCGGGGACATGGCGGGCAGGACAGTGCAATGGCGCAATATCAGACTGACCACCGGCGATATTGCCGCGCGGCCCTGGACAGACAACTATGTTGTAAATCTTGTACCCAATACGCTGACTGAACAGGAAAAAGCTCAAGGCTTTGAGCTGCTCTTTGACGGAGCCTCCACCGACGGCTGGCGGGGTGCTGGCAAAGAGGAATTCCCGGCGAGAGGATGGCGCGTGGAGGACGGTGTCCTGATGGTGGAAGCGTCGGGTGGCGCTGAGGCGGCCTTCGGGGGCGATATTGTGACCGTGGACGAATACGCAACGTTTGAATTCAGTCTGGAATTCAAACTGACCGAAGGGGCTAACAGCGGCATCAAGTATTTCATCACGGAAAGCTACGGCAGTGATGCATCTGCCATCGGCCTGGAATATCAGCTGCTGGACGACGAGAAACACCCCGATGCCACGCAGGGTGCTGGCGGCAACCGAACCCTTGCCTCTCTATACGACTTGATCCCGGCTGACGATGCCAAAACCGTCCACCGGCCTGGGGAATGGAACCGGGCCCGGCTGATCGTCACCGGCACCCGCCTGGAAGAACGCGTTATGGGAAGCCGGATGAAACAGAGCATGTTTGTAGGAGCCCATGTGGAACACTGGCTCAATGACCGCAAGGTGCTTGAATATGAGCGGGGAACACAGGCGTTTGATGCACTGGTAGCACGAAGTAAGTATGTGGTCTGGGGCGGATTCGGACTCTGGCCACAGGGCCATATCCTGCTGCAGGATCACGGCGACGAAGTGCACTTCAGAAGCATCAAGATCCGTCGGATCGATTAGGCGAAAAGGTCTCGGTTGAGACGCTTCGGGCCGCAATGGATCGGATGGTCTCGCCGGCCGGGATATCCCCCATGGTATGCGCCTGCACGAGCAGGTTGCCCAATGCCGTGGCCTCTGCCGGTCCGGCTACCACCTTGCATTTGCATCGATCAGCCGTCCACTGATTCAGCAGCGCATTGCGGCTGCCTCCGCCCACCGTGTGGAGTACTGCATATGAGCAGCCAAGCAAGGCTTCCAGATTCTTCAGCGTGGCACGGTACATTTCGGCCAGACTCTCAAAGATCAGCCGCACACAAGCTCCCCGATCAGCCGGAACGACCGCACCGTTTCCGCGGCACCACTTGGCGATCCGCCCGATCATGTCGCCCGGAGCGGTGAAGGTCGGTTCACAAAAGTCGATGGTGTACCCCAAAGACGATGCTGCCGCAGCTTCCTCAATCAGCGTGTCATACGTGAATTGCTGACCTGCAGTACGCCACTCTCGTTCGCACTCCTGCAGCACCCACAGCCCGGTCAGATTCTTCAACAGCCGAATCGTACCCCCAAAACCGACCTCATTGGTGAAGCCTGCCGCGCCCGCCGCGCTTGTCCGAACGGGAGCACCACATTCAGCCCCCAGCAGTGACCAGGTCCCGCTGCTCAGGAACGCCCAGTTGGAGTCAGCCTCAGCCGGGGCGGCCGCCACCGCACAGGCGGTGTCATGGGAGCAGCCCGCGATTACGGCAATCACGGAGTCCGCGGGCTCCAGCGGGCCGAGAATCGTACCGGACGGTACAACCTTTGGCCAGGTGGTCACATCAATGCCCATAACATCCATGGCGGGTCGCGACCAGTCCAACAGGCCCGGATCCAACAATTGGGTCGTGCTCGCCAGCGATACCTCCGCCACCGGCCGCCCACAGAAACGCCAGTTGAAGTAATCCGCAATGAGTAGCCTGGAGTACGTCTGACGAAACAGCTCAGGCGTATGCTGCTGATCCGCCAGCACCTGATATAGTGTGTTGATGGACAGTGGCATTACGCCCGTGCAGGCATACAAGTCGTCACGAGGCATGCGCTCGTCCGCTATCTCCGCCATGTCCTGCGTCCGGGAATCCCGGTAGAGATGTGCGCGACGCAGCGGACGCAGATATGCATCGAGCGGTACATAATCCACGCCCCAGGAGTCCACACTCAAACTGCGCAGTTTCGGTGCCTTAGCTACCGCCCGATTGAGACCTTCCTGCAGACCCTCCCAGACCGAGGCCAGATCCCAGTATAATCGCTTACCTTCAGTGATGGTCGGGGTGCGAAACCGGTGGACTTCCTCCATACGCATCCGACCACTATCAAAGTAGCCCAGTATGGCCCGCCCGCTGGAGGCACCCAAATCCAAGGCCAAGTAGACGTTTTCACTCATGCGCTCTACCCCGCAGGCATATCCAACCGTCGCGATCTCGATCAAGACGCTCATTATAAGCACAGTGTGTCCGATACACGCCGTGCGGATAATCCTCGCGCAGGGCCGCACAATTGGGATACGGCTCAATCGGACAGCCTGGGCTTTCATCGTGCAGCGGATTGGCGGGACGCTCAACACGGCTGGCCCAGTTAAAGGAAGCGCACTCATAGATGTGGTGCTCCAGCGAATCCCGTTCGACTGAATCTACGGTCAGCTGGTATTTTTCACGCACATCTACGATTCGATGGACAAACCAGCACTGATTTGAGAGTGGCATCCACTCGGCCGCATCCCGGTCTGATTTCTGGCGATTTGTCCTGGCATGCGTAAGGGCCAGGTTCAGACTGTCGCTTGCAAATGCCTCCTTCATGGCCTGCGCCCGGTGGCATAATCCGCTAAGGTGTGCCTCCTTGCGCGCGATAATGTGCTCAATCTGCAGCACCAGCAGCGAATCGAGCGTGCTGTACCAGATGTCATTGTAGACATCATAAACGCCGTCAAAATCAAGCACCAGGTCATATTCAAGGCTGGACGAATACGAATAATGAGCAGGCTGATAGGCCGGACAAGTCGTATCCGGAGCTGCTACGGTGAGATTGTTGAGCCGACCGAGCAAGTGAGAGGCCGAAGTGTCCACCGGTGGAATCGGGTGAACCACGGGAATGGCGGCACCCAGTTCAGCTGTGGGCGGTTCTTCGATCAGATTGCATCCGGCCAATACCAGTAAAGCAGCCGTCCCCGCCATGTACCGCCTGAAAGCCGCCATGAGACGAACCCTCCCGAATGGAGTCTTGATTCACTGAAACCACATCCAGAAGACCAACACCGTGATCAGCACGACCGCAAAGCCCGCGATGAGGAGGCCGGAACCAGTTGGGGTGTGCCGGATCGACCGACGGACACGGGTCTGGCGGGCAGCGGTTCGGGTCGCATTCATGACTACGCGAATATGGCCAAAAAATCTATCTTGAATCATTGACTGATACTCACACTCCCATGAAAAAGCTCCGATGGGGCATCCTTTCCACCGCCCGGATTGCCATCACCAAGGTGATCCCGGCGATACAGCGAAGTAGGCACGGACATGTGGTGGCCATTGCTTCCCGCGATCCCGACAAAGCATGTAGAGTCGCCACCACGCAAAAGGTCCCCAACCACTACGGCTCCTACGAGGCCCTCCTAAAGGACCCGCGGGTGGATGCGGTCTATATCCCCCTCCCCAATAATCTCCATGTGCCGTGGAGTATGTGTGCGCTGCGGGCTGGCAAACATGTGCTCTGCGAAAAGCCCCTGGGATTAAGCCATAACGATGTACAGCCGCTGGAGGCCATGGCGGCCAGCTACCCTCAATTGACCATTGCAGAAGGCTTCATGTACCGGCACCACCCCCAATGGCACCAGGTTTTCCATCTGATCCGAGGCGGCAGTATCGGTCGGGTTCGCAGCGTGGATGTACATTTTACCTATCGTAATTTGGACCCCGAAAATATCCGTAATCGGCCGCCCATGGGCGGCGGGGCCCTGATGGATATCGGCTGCTACGGGATTTCGGTCTCCAAGTGGATTTTCGATGAGGAGCCGGCCCGGATTCAGTCCACCATGCATCGGGACCCGAAGTTCGGCACGGACATGCTGACGTGTATCATCCTGGCTTTTCCTTCCGGCTCTTCCACCATCACCTGTAGTACGCAGCTCCAACGCCACCAGCAGGTGACAATCCTCGGCACCCGTGGCTGCCTTACCGTACCGGTTCCGTTTAATGTTCGGCCGGATGAAGAGACTCTCATCCACTGCCGCAGCGGCTCGGTTGCCTTCACCATCACTACGGATCCGGCCGATCAGTTTGCCCGGCAGTCGGATCATTTTGCGCAGGCAGTCCGGCACAACAAGCAGTTATTGACTACGCTCAGTGAATCCTGCGCAAATATGCGGGTCCTTGATGCGTGCGCGACACACGCTTCAACAATGCCCGCACAGGCACCGGCAGCTCGCTGATCACGGATTTACATGAGCAGGGGATTCACTTCGGCACCTCAGCGTCCGCTGCCCGACATCAGATTCACGCCTAATAGCCGAGGGTGTTGCCTTACCGCCGGCTAGTTCTGATCGTCAGGATCAGGAATGCCCCGGCTGAAGAGCACACGCTGGGCATTCCCTCCAAATTTGTTGCTTATCGCGGACACCCTGCTATCGCCTGAACGATCAAATTCCTTAAGGAAGCCCGTGACCTGTCCTGAGGATTCATCAATTACAATCGCCATCGGATCGTTGTGCCCTCCGTCGATCGTGAACGATCCCCCGGGCCCTGAGAGGGTCACGGCATTCAATACCTGATCCTGCTGCAGCGGTGCGATAAAAGCAAAGGTGGAGGCACCATCGCCATGATCCATCTCCGGCATGGCAAAGGTCAGATTAAACATCTCGCCGCCATCTGCCGCATGCCCGACCAGCTGCCAGGGGCCTGGGGCTTCGGGCAGTGAAGGGGGTGCCTCAACCACAAAGATCGGCTCCAGGTAGGGCCTTAAGTCCGCGTCAATGCCTCCCCAGAGAAGAAGCGCAGTTTCTTTTAACTTGGAGGCTACCGGTGGCTCCTCAATCGTGGAGAACGCGGGGGACGTTCGGTGATCGACCGCCTTGTTGAATTGATAATCACTAATAAACTTGGGCACACAATAGGTCATCAGATCATAGGTTCCGGCGGGGTCGGCATAGAGGCTAATCCCGAACCCCCAAGACCCGATCGAGCCTTCGGAATATGGATAATCCGGATCCACATTTGAGGGGTTGCCACATGGAGCGTGGCGAAGTGACAGGTTATGTCCAAATTCATGGGCTATTACATTTGCATTCGGTATTGACATACTTATCGTTCCCCCTATCCTCCCAAGGCCATTAAATCCAATCGGATCAGTATGCAGCCCCATCCAATAACCGCCGCCCCCTGCCATTCTCCGAAGAGCATCGACTGTATTAAACAGGAAGAAGTCATCTCTTGATGAGACTGTCACGGTAGAATAAGCAGATGCAAGAATTCTCCTTATGGGTAACAATGTACGTGTATCGCTTAAAAGAAAGTCTGTACCGGGGTTCGCTGCCAGTTGTTGCGCTATCGCTTCCACATCATGATCTCCCGTAAACCCTGTCGTTACGAGGGGGACAAATTTCACAACAAAAGAGGGCACGGGGACGACATCAAGAGAAATCCGCCCTGATTCCGGCATCCGTTTGACCAATCCCAAGTTTGCCGGTACCACATCGTCTGGATCTAACTCAACAACCAATTCGAGGCCCCGCTTGATTACAGATGCCGGAATCTGGGCATCATAGGACAGCCGAAACCCTTGCGGCCACACTTCAGTCGGAATGGGACCCGTCTTTGAGGCGAGGTTGACGGTATGCACCACCTGGTTGTTCCTGTAGAACTTGGCCACAGCCTTTGGGAGAGGTGTACTGTTGGCTGCATTTGCCGTTGGGTATACGCGCAGCCACGCCACCTTGTCCTCTATGAGCGGGACGGAATTGAAGAAAGAATGCACGGCCTGTACTACATAGGCATGTGGCGCTGATGGCGTAGTTTCGTCGTCATTCGTCGTGATACTTACGGTCGCCCGGGTACCCCCATAGTCTGCGCCCGAAGCTGTATTGATCAAGGTTGCGTAATCAGTATTCCAGTTCAAATCCTGACCAGCGGTAACCGTCACCATCTGCGGGTCACTCCAGAGATTCGTCGTTCCGGTCGGATTAAATGCCAGACTTGACTTATCTAGCGTTAGGTCCGTAAACCTTGTGCCCGAGATCGAGATCGTCACGCTCCCCGAAGGTTGTGACGACAGCCACACTGTATAGGAGCCGCTGCTCCCTTCCGCAATCTCCAGTGTGGAAACCGATGTTAACACGTTTCTTGGGGTTGCGTCCCAGGTCGCCGTCGCCGAAACTACCGACGTTGGACCCGTGTTGGCCCCATCCGACGCGGCATCCGCCGCCACGGTCACCACCACATCCGCCGAGCCATTCGGTGTTACTACCAGCGTGTAGATATCCTCGCTAACAGCGGTGAATGTCCCATTTGTGCCGCCGGATGTGGTGACATCGCCGGACTCAAACCCCGTCACCTCCTCCGAAAAGGTAAACCTGGCAGTGAAGGCTCTCGTTGAACTTATTTTGGAGGGTACGTTGGTTATGCTGACTGTCGGGGCGACGACATCCCAGAAGGACTCAAACGATTGTGCCGTTGCCGGACCCGTGTTGCTGCCGGCATCGGTTGCGGCATCCTGCACTACGATAATAAGCATATCAGCCGAGCCGGAAGGGGTGACCCCCAGCGTGTAACTCGCCCCGCTGCCGGAAAATGTACCCTTCGTGCCGCCTTGGATCCCCACATCCTGGGTGGTAAACCCCGTCACATCCTCCGAAAACGTGAAGGTAGCCGTTAACGGTGTCGTTGAGTTTATCTTGGGAGGTAAGCCGGATATGGAAACGGTCGGAATGGCATCCCAGGTGGCCGTGGCGGAAACCGCCGAGGCCGGGCCGGTATTGAGGCCATCGGTCGCAGCATCCGCCGCTACCGTCACCACCACATCCGCCGAACCGGAGGGCGTGATCACCAGCGTGTAGGTTTGCGCGTTCGTCGCGGTGAACGTCCCCTTAGTGCCGCCCGACACCGAGACATCGCCGGTGGCAAACCCCGTCACATCCTCCGAAAACGTGAAGGTGGCGGTGAAGTCCGTCGTTGAGCTGATCGTGGCCGGCACATCGGTGATTGCGATGGTCGGGGCGGTGGCATCCCAAGTGGCCGTCTCCGAAACCGCAGATGTTGGCCCCGTATTGAGGCCATCGGTCGCGGCGTTCGCCGCTACTTCAACCGTCACATTCGATCCGCTGGTTGGGGTGATCGCCAGCGTATAGGTCGTCGTGTTCGTCGCGGTGAATGTCCCCGTACTGCCGCCGGTGACTGTCACATCCCCGATAGCAAATCCCGTCACATCTTCCGAGAAGGTAAAAGTGGCGGTGAAGGCACTGGTGGAGTTAATCTTCGCCGGCACATCGGTGATGGTGACCGTTGGAGCGATAGCATCCCAGTTCGCGGTCGCCGAGACCGCCGAGACCGGGGCCGTGTTGATGCCATCCGTCGCGGCATCGGCCGCGACGGTCACGACTACATCCGCGGAGCCGGAGGGCGTAACCTGCAGCGTGTACGTTGACGCGTTCGTCTCGCTGAATGTCCCTTTGGTGCCCCCGCTCACGGTCACATCATCTGTGACAAACCCCGTCACGGCCTCCGAGAAGGTGAAGGTAGCAGTGAACTGATCCTTTGTGTTGATCACCGAAGGCACTCCCTTGATCGCGACAGTCGGAACAGAAGCATCCCAGATGGCAGTCGCCGAAACCGGCGAGGCCGGGCCCGTGTTGAGACCATCAGTCGCGGCGTTGGCCTCCACCGTCACGACCAATTGGGGCGCAAAGCCGGAGGGCGTAACCCCCACTGTGTAATTCCGGCCGCTGCCGGAAAACCCGCTTTTGCCGCCTCCGGTCACCGCCACATCGCCGGTCTCAAACCCCGTTACAGCCTTGGAAAAGGTAAACGTCACATTCAGTGTCGTTCGCGAGTTGATCTTCGCAGGCACCCCGCCGATCGCGACCGTCAGGGCCACCGCGTCCCAAGTCGCCGTGGCTGATACCGCCGAGGCTGGACCCGTGTTGAGGCCATCGGTCGCGGCATCCACCGCTACGGTCACCACCACATCCGCCGAGCCGGAGGGGGTCACCAGGAGTGTGTAGGTGGTCCCGGAGCCGGAAAACGTCCCTTTCGTGC
>JAPPNA010000056.1 GCA_028873925.1 Bacteroidota bacterium
CCCCCCCCCCCCCCCCCCCCCCCCCCCCCCCCCCCCCCCCCCCCCCCCCACGCCTGGGTCGCCAGCGGACACTCGTGAAGGTATCGGCCGATAGCCTGGGCGATATCACGAATCTGCTGCACGAGCTCCTGATACTGGGAGAAAAACAATGACTGCGGACCATCGCTACGCGCGGACTCCGGGTCGGGATGTACCTCCACCATGACTCCATCGGCACCGGCTGCCACCGCGGCACGGGCCATCGGAGTGACCTTGTTGCGGATACCCGTGGCACGACTCGGATCGACGATGATGGGGAGATGACTCTTCTTTTTGATAATGGGCACCGCCGACAGATCAAGCGTGTTCCGCGTATAGGTTTCAAAGGTGCGGATGCCCCGCTCACACAGGATAACGTTGGGGTTGCCATGGCTCATAACATACTCCGCCGCCATGAGCCATTCGGTGATGGTCGCCGATACACCCCGCTTCAACAGGACCGGTTTGTCCGCATGCCCCAATCGCTGCAGTAACCCGAAATTCTGCATATTGCGCGCGCCCACCTGAAACACGTCCGTATAGTCGTCCAGAATGGCTAACCGGGTGATATCAGTCACCTCGGTCACGACTCTGAGATTGTGCCGGTCGGCCGCCTGCCTCAGAAGTTTCAATCCCTCTTCCCCGAGGCCCTGAAATGAATAGGGCGAGGTCTGGGGCCTGAAAGCACCCCCACGCAGGAATGTGGCACCCTGTGCGGCCACCATAGCCGCTGTCTCTTCGATCTGCGGCCCGGATTCCACCACGCCCGGACCCGCCATCAGCACGATGCCCTTACCGCCTACCTCTACGCCCCCGACTTCAACCAGGGTCGGTTCATCTTTCCACATGCGGCTGGCAAACTTGTAGGGCTCGGTAACGCGCTGCACATGGGCCACCCCATCCAGAACACCAATAATCCGCACGTCAAATCCCGGCTTTACCCCGATGGCCCCCAATACGGTCTGGTTGACCCCGCTGGAACGGTGCACATCAAAGCCGTAGGCATTGAGATTGTTGATGACCACCTCAATCTGCTGATCTGAGGCATGGGGTTCCATAACAATCACCATGGCACGCACTGCGAATTTGTGCCTTTGCTTGTACCCTAACACCGCACCGGCGTTCAGCCGTAACGATCCAGTGAGAACTTTTCGCCCAGATACCGCTTGCGCACATCAGGATCCGCCGCCAGCTCTTCAGCCGTACCCGCATTCATTATGCAACCGTCAAACAGCAGATAGGCCCGATCCGTAATCGCTAAGGTTTCATGCACATTGTGGTCGGTAATCAGCACGCCGATATCGTAGTCGCGCAGCCGCCGCACAATGTCCTGGATATATTCCACAGTAATAGGATCCACCCCCGCAAACGGCTCATCCAGAAGAAAAAAGAGCGGCTGCAGGGCCATCGACCGGGCAATCTCCGTTCGCCGGCGTTCTCCGCCCGAGAGGGTGAAGGCCTTCGCCTTTCGCACCTTTTCCAGACCAAACTGGCGGATCAGCTGGTTGACCCGCTCCAGGCGGTCCGTCCTGGAGACTTTCTGAAACTCCAGCACCGCCAGCAGATTCTGCTCAACCGTCAGCTGCTGAAACACACTTGACTCCTGGGCCAGATAACCGAGTCCCTTGCGCGCCCGCTGATACATGGGCACGGCGGTGATGTCTTCCTCTCCCAGGTAAATACGCCCGGCGTTGGGCCGCTCCAGCCCTACAATCATGTGGAAGGAAGTGGACTTGCCCGCCCCGTTGGGTCCCAGGAGGCCGACGATTTCACCGCGCTCAACATGGATGGATACGTCTCGTACGACGGTACGCCTCCGAAACCGCTTGGTCAGTCCTTCGGCTCTAAGTATCTGCGGCTCATTCATGGGGTCCGTCTGAATCCGGTCAGCAGCACTTCCTTGACGGGGCGCTGCTCCGGCTGCCACTGCAGGCCTTCAAGGGAAAGATCAGCTGGCAATGACTCCTCTTCATACCGACTGCCCTTGGTGCCGGTGACGACCTTTACGCGGCGCAGCTTTCCGTTTTCTATCCGCAGCAGCACCTGATCTCCAGACACCTCCATGGCTCCGTCCGCCCCTTTCTCCGCGCTGTGTAGGTGGTACAGCACTTCCGCGTTGGGACCCAGCACGAAATTCAGCACGGAATCCTGCTGACTTACACCGGTGAGCGTACGTCCCTTCATCTGATTGAGGCGCCCTGTGGCGCTGTCCAACTGGGTCACAAACGCCTCGCCATACGCAAACAGTGAATCCAGTTCGCCATCGATGAGCAGTACCTGGAGGGTATCTCCGGTCACCTGGGTATCGTCGATCCACAGAGTCGGTTCGCCCAGCAGCAGCGCTGTCTGTCGGGAGCCTGCCTGCCGGTATGCCATCGAATCGGCCACTGCAGCAAACTCGTGATTCCAGACTTGTACTCGGCCCGCGGCATGCAGCCGGCGGGTCTCGTCATCGGCATCATCAAGCCTCATATGATCGGCTGCCACAACCAGCGTGTCGATCGACAGCGAGTCCTGCTGCAGCTGCATGAGGATCGGCAATCCTCTGACTTCACTGAATTTGGCCTGCTGATCATGAAACACCCACTGCCCGGTAATGAGCGTTGTATCGGCCCCTTCGGCCTGCTCCACCCACACCCTGCCTCGCGCGGTAGATTGCCCGATGTCGCGCAGGTGCGTAAGTGAGTCGGCCCGCAGCCTGAGTTCCTCAGAGGTCATGTAAACGCTGTCGGCTAGCTCCGCCCGTTTTTCCCGGCTCCAGTAGAGGCCCCGCTGCCCGGTGAGGACCGTGGTGGAATCCACCAAGCGAACGCCTTCTTCAAATACGGAACGTTTCTCGTCCACAAAGTGCTCCGCCACCGGTGCGTACGCGATCACATCGCCATCGGTAAGCCGGACGCTGCTTCGGGCCTGGCCCACCTTGCGGGCCTCATCATAGTTAAGCGTGTCAGCCGAAAGCGAATCGCCCCTATCCGCCATTTGGACCTGGCCGGTAAAGTGTATCATGCGGCGGTCCACCCTGCGCCGGGCCTGAGCTGCGGTCAGCACGGTGCTGTCCTGGGTGACCCGAACCGATCCGTATATGTCTTCTACGGCTTCGCCACCGACACGCATGCCGACCAGAGAATCCCCCGTAACGATCGCTACGCTTGCCGAGTCCGTATCCGCACGGATTTGGAATCCCATGGTCGGATCTGTGTCAGGCATATCGCCGATAAGCAGCACGCATGCGCCCCACATGAGCCATACCCTCATGAATCCACTCTCACTTCTGCAGAGAACCGGCCGATTTGATATTGACTCAAGTCTTCCGTGGCGGTCAGTCCCCGGCCCTCCAGGCTCTCCTGCTCGGAGGTTATCACTACATGCCGATTCGTGCGGATCGTGCGGCTCACCTCCGCCCATTCCACCCACTCTGTAGTTAGTGTCCGGCCGCTGGACGATTCAATGAAGACACGGCCATCGGCGATGATCCTCCGGGTCTGGCTGTAGTACCAGACGTTGTCGGCGCGTATGTCGGCGGCAACTGTCCCGGTTGAATCATACAGCACCACCTGCACCTGCTGATCAACACCGGTCAGCCGCTGGTAGGTGGTGTCCCGCTCCTCAATCCAGACCCCGTATTCGGCAATCAGCTCCAGCCTCGGAACGGAGTGATCGTCGGCCGGATCGGCTTCGGTCACATACATATGAACGTTCCAGCTTTCCCTGCCGGGACCCGGAATGCTCCCCAATGTCTCTGAGGCCGGCCGATAGGATCTGCAGGCAGTCAAAGCTGTCAGGCAGATCAGGGGATATACGACAAAAGCGGCAGTAGCGCGAGACATGGCGACTGGTGGAGCGGGAAACGAGACTCGAACTCGCGACCTTCTGCATGGCAAGCAGACGCTCTACCAACTGAGCTATTCCCGCATCAGAGCACATATATGCGGCCATCCCGCAGATGTTCCCATGTGCGACGACTCCGCGTCGCCGGGAATCAGGCGGTTGCCCCGGTAGCTGACCTTAGAGGCAGCAGATGCTGCTTCACTAACAGTTCCGCATTCAGAATGGCACCGCCCGCGGCACCGCGTACCGTATTGTGTACCAGCAGAATGAACTTCACATCCAGTACTTCGCAGCTGCGCACGCGTCCGATACCGACGGTCATCCCGCGACCTGATTCCACATGACGTCTCGGCTGTGGAAAACGCTCATCATCAAATACAGTAAGCAGCTTACGCGGCATGCTGGGCAGACCGTACTGCGCGATCGGGCTCTGAAAGTCCGTGAAAGCCTCCCGCACCTGCTGCACCGATGCCGGTCGACCCAGCTTAACGGATACGCATGCCAGATGGCCTTCCAGCACCGGCACCCGGTTGCATTGTGCGCTGATGGCGATGGATGCCAGCTTAATGCGGCCATCCGACTGCAGCTGGCCGAGAAGCTTGCAGGGTTCATGGACGAGCTTATCTTCCTCACCCTCGATAAAGGGCACCACATTGGCAAGCGCATCCAGCGACGAAACGCCGGGATATCCGGCCCCGGAGAGCGCCTGCATGGTCGTAACCTGCACTGCTTCCAGCCCGAATGTATCATAGAGCGGGCGCAGCGCGCAGGTCAACCCGACTGTTGAGCAATTGGGATTGGTGACGATATAGCCGCCGGACGACCCGTCCTGCCGCCGGATCTGGGCCGTATGATCCGGGTTGACTTCTGGAATCAACAGCGGCACATCCGGGTGCATGCGGTAGCTTCGGGCATTGGAGATCACCGGCAGTCCCGCTTCGGCCAGGCGCGGCTCCGTTTCCTGTGCCACCTTCGCTTTGAGCCCGGAGAACACAAAATCGCAAGCCAGCTCCGCTTTCAGCGAAGTCACCTCGCGGTCCGCAATTTTGGCCGGTAGGGCAGAAGAGCCAATCCAGTTGACCGCATCCCGGTAGCTCCTGCCGGCTGAACGCGAAGAGGCCACCAGCTCCGCCACCTCAAACCAGGGATGGTCGGCGAGCAGTTCAATGAACTTCTGCCCTACAGCCCCGGTAGCTCCGAGTATCCCTGCCCTTAACCGCGGCATCATGATATAAGCGGGGCGGCCCCGCTGCGAATCCGGGTCCGCTTTGTGTCACGCGTCCGTCCCCGGTGCCGCCTTGGGGGGTTGACGAGCGGATCTATATGCTGTCGGCGCCAGTGGTGCACGGCACGGTTGAGTTTGTCCAAATCCATCAGGAATGTGTCATGCCCGTGAGGCCCTTCCATCACATGCAGTCTGGTGTTGGGCATCAGACGGGCCAATTCCATGGACTCCTCCAGCGGATACAGGACATCTGACTCCATGCCAACTACCAGGGCGGGCTGATCAATGGAGGCGAGAACTTCTTCATAAGGGCCTCGGCCGCGCGACAGATCATGCGAATCCATCAGGTGGGTCAGGTAGACGTAGCAGGCGGGATCAAAGCGGGCAACAATCTTGTCGCCATGATATCGAAGCCAGGACTCCACGCTGAATTCTCCGCTGCCCATATGGGTCCGGCCAAATCTCCGGTCAAACGAGGCATAGGACCTGTAGGAGACCATGGCCATCATCCGGGCCGCAGCCATCCCCTTGACGGGCGGATTCGCCGGGTTGTAGTCCCCGTTCTGCCAGAGGGGATCCGCATAGATTGCCTGCCGCTGGGATTCGCTCCATGCCACGCACCACGCGGAATGCCGGCCGCCCACCCCGATCGGTACCACCCCTTTGACATAATCGGAGCCGTAAAACGTCCACTCCAGCGCGTGCATACCCCCCATGGATCCACCAATGGTAAAGGCAATGCTGCACACGCCCCATGTGTCCAGGAGGGCCTTGTGGAGCCGAACGGTATCCCGCACGGTGGCCTGAGGCAGGGCCGATCCGAAAGGACACCCGGTGACGGGATTCAGGGTGGAGGGTGCCAGTGTGCCGTACGGCGAGCCGACGACGTTGGCACAGACCACAAAATACCGATCCGTATCCAACGCCTTCCCAGGGCCGATGCAGCCGCGCCACCAATCAGCCGCGTTGCTGTCACTGGTCAGCGAGTGCCCCACCACGATCACATTGTCCGCAGTCGGGTTCAGACTGCCCCATGTCCGATACGAAACCGGCACATTGCGCAGCAGCTCACCGGATTCCAACCGAAGTGACTGGATGACTGCAGACTTTACCATGAGAAAGCCAGCTGATGGGTCGGCCGGACCGGATCTATACGCCAACTAGCGAAGCCGGGCTCAGGTCCAGGGCCTGCGCGAAGTCCGCCTTGATGTCATCAATGTGCTCAATGCCCACCGAAACACGGATCAGGTCCTCGGTCACGCCGGAGGCCAGCTGCTCCTCTCTGGCCAACTGCTGGTGCGTGGTGGATGCCGGATGGATTACGAGCGTCTTGGCATCCCCGACATTCGCCAGATGGCTGGCCAACTGCGTGCCGTTGACAAACGCCTGCCCTTCCTCCAGGCCGCCAGCTACACCGAACGACAATACCGCCCCGTAGCCGCGGGACAGATAGCGCGTGGCCTGTTGATGGTATGGATGCGACTCCAGGCCCGGGTAGCTCACCCAGGCGACATCCGGACGTGCTTCCAGCCAATGCGCCAGTTCCAGCGCGTTATCACTGCTGCGCTGCACCCGCAGAGAAAGTGTTTCCAGTCCTTGGAGCAGCATGAAGGAGCCGAACGGATTCTGGCACGGTCCCAGATCACGCAAACCCTCCACACGCGCCCGGATAATAAAGGCCACATTCACGCCCAGCACACCTCTTGGGCCGAAGACATCCCAATAGCCCAGCCCGTGATAGGCCGGCGATGGCTCAGTAAAGACCGGAAACCGCCCGTTATTCCAGGGGAAGGTGCCCGCATCGACGATCACGCCGCCGATAGTGTTGCCGTGGCCGCCGATCCACTTGGTGGCGCTCTCCACAACAATATCAGCACCATAATCAATCGGGCGGCACAGGTAGCCCGCCGCTCCGAACGTGTTGTCCACCACCAGAGGCACGCCGTTATCGTGCGCCAGCGTGGCCAACTTCTCAAAATCGGGCACATTGAAGCGCGGATTACCGATGGTTTCAACGTACACCGCCTTGGTCCGCTCATCAATCAGCGAGGCGATAGAATCCGCATTATCGCCATTGGCGAACCGTACATCTATCCCCAGCCGGGGCAGCGATACCTTGAATTGATTGTAGGTCCCACCGTAGAGGTAGCTGGAGGACACGATATTGTCCCCGGCCTCCGCGAGGGTCGCAATGGCCAGGAACTGGGCCGCCTGGCCGCTGCTGGTCGCCAAGGCCATGACCCCACGTTCCAGCGCCGCAATCCGCTTCTCAAACACGTCCGTGGTCGGATTCATGATGCGCGTGTAGATGTTGCCGAATTGCCTGAGCGCAAACAGGTCCGCCCCGTGCTTCGTGTCGTCAAAGACATACGAGGTCGTGGCGTAGATGGGCACCGCACGTGCGTTGGTTGCCGGATCTGGATCCTGCCCGGCGTGCAGCTGGAGGGTTTCAAAGTGAGGGGGTCTGCCGTTGTTCAACATGACTGCAAGAAAACTGGTGAAAAAATCCCCGGCGCAGTCAATGGCAGCCCAACGCACTCCAAGCGGGGCGAATTGCGAGGAAGGGGCTGGTCCCTGTTGCAGAAGAGGTTCGGACGGGGTGGCTGATGCCAAGTCCTCTGCTCATCTGCCCTTACCCGTAGGCAAGGCAGGAAGTGGCACCTTCCATCGCGAAAGTCCAACCTCGCGAGGGGTTGCCAGGGTTTCACAGGGCCTGAACCCTCCACCCTTCTTGATGAGCCGCCACACTTGCATGTGCCGGACAGACCCATTATACAACACAATTCCTAAAGGTTCAAACATCCGGCCCACGATTCCAATTAAATTCACAATGGGGGCCAAATCGGCCGAAGGGGCCATTTTGGAAGCGAATCCGGCCGCCAAGACCTCGGATTTTGAGGCTGTGCATACTCCGGCGAATGTCGTGGAGTGGGTCCGGCACCATCGCAAGCGTCTGACCGCCAGGTCCTCAAACGCGCAGATGATCCCTTCCCAGTCGCCTTCAGCGCTAATTGGAAATCCACGCCGGTCGGCTACCCGGATCGTTGGCTATCAGCGGGCAACTTTCTGGAGATAGGTGAAACTGATCGCGCTCATCGCCTCATTGCGCTCAGCCTCCAGGTAGAGGTTTAGATCGACCGTCAGGATCGGTGTCTCAGGAGATACCAACTCTAGGAGCACGGCATCGGTGAGTCCCAATCGGCAGAATTGCGGATTGGAAGCGGCGACCGCGCTGTCGATTACGATCTCACGGGTAACTTCAATTAATGACTTCAATGTGGCAAGAAAACCGGGTCCGTTCGGGATCTCGGTGCTGGGCCAACAGGTCCGATGCCTGGGTCAGCGTGTTTGGGGTTACCAGCACTTAACCCATCCCGGAGATCACTTTATTCATGCGGTCGTAATCCTCTGCCGCGAAAGCTCGGAGATAGCGCTGCTTGGCTATCAGACGGGTGTCGGTGCGACCGACCCCAAGCAGTACGAGCACGAAAATGCCGGTTTTCGGCGTTCTCCTATGTGCTTGACTCGCCGTAAGCTACTTCGCGATGATTGAGAGCAAGAATCCGACCATCCTCGCTGATTTGCACAGTCTTGTAGGTGCGATCACTGGTACGTCGCGTCAGGAACTCCGCAATGGTGGGGGCCGCCTTGGGTAACGGCCAGACCCGGCGAAAGCCTATGGTTACCCTCCATTTACCGCCATCAAATCGCAACTCCTCAAGTCCGATATCCTTGACATCCTCCTCCTCATAGAGATCCTCCAGGTACTCCTTAGCAATTCTGACGGCTTCTTTAGCCTGGATCATCTTCCTGTTGTTTCGGTGAGTACAGGTACGTCACGCATTGGTCACAGGAGTCGGGCAATTTGACATACGAAAACTGACAGGGCTGGTTCCGATCCAGATCAACTGGAGGAGATCTCGGTCGCCTGAGTGCCTTTGCCTGTAGGGGCTTTGTAGTGCAGGCCACGGGAGCTTCTGCGGTGCGCTGCAGAACGCACGGAAGTGGCTGCCAAAAACTTAGCAGGTGGTGCCAACGGGCCCGAAGACATAGCCGGAGGAGCGGATATCTCATCCGACCCGCAATTCTTGCGCTGTTTCTGAAAATGCCTCTTCTCAATGCTGCCGACTCCCCCGACCATCAGGGGAGGTGAATCCGATACTGGATGCGGTTGCGGGCTGACTCATTTGGGCAGAATTTGCTAGGTCGTGCTTGCCAGAAAAATAGGTACTGGGCCGGATAGGGGCGGCATTCAGGGTGA
>JAPPNA010000164.1 GCA_028873925.1 Bacteroidota bacterium
ACTTACGGCCCGTATGAATGTCCGCACGGTCCCCTAACCGCCGAAGTCAGGAATGCGCGCGTAGTACAGGGAATTGGCGGCGGGTGCGACCAGGAAGCACTCCGAGTCATCCGCGGCGCACGATTTGAGCCGGGCCGGCTGAATGGTGAGATTGTTAACACCAGCATGACCACAACCATCAACTTCACTTTACGGTGACTCAGCCGCACGCCGCTGCCCAACTCCGAAAGCATCCCCCGGGCAGCGCCTGCCGATGCTGAACCGACTCTTCGAGGTGATTCCGGGTGTCACTCCTTATGGAACGATTCTTGCGGGGTATTCAGGTGCGTAGACTTGTGCTGAATATGCGTACACTATTGGGGAATCCTGCCGATAATTCGCATGTTGGCGTGGGAACCTCTCGTAGGTGCACAGGTAGCATTCGGCGCGGGAAATGCGTAGATTGTCCCGGTATCCAGTCACAAAACTGATTCATCATGGCTTTGAACAAAACCCCCAAGGCTGACCTCAAGAGGACGTACGGCTTCTTCGTACAGGTCGGCATGATTCTGTCCCTTGCACTGCTGATCGTGGCCTTCAGGATGAACCTGGATCGCGGGGAAGGCATCGAAATCGATCAGACGGAGCAGGTGGTCGTCCAAATGGAGGAGGTACTGCAGACTAAGCAGATTCAGAAACCGCCGCCACCCCCGCGGCCACCGGTGCCGGTAGAGGTGCCTAATGACGAGATTCTTGACGACATTGACTTGGATCTTGATGCGTCACTGGATCTCTCCGATCCGATCCTGGCCCCTCCGCCACCTCCACCTGCGGAAGAGGAGGAGGAAGAGGAGGAGCCGGAGATTTTCGTAATCGTTGAACAGGACCCGACGATCATCGGTGGCCAGGAGTGGCTGATGAACGAGATCAATTATCCCGAGATCGCCCGCAAGGCCAATGTGGAAGGGCGTGTGTTTCTGCAGTTCATCGTTGACACAGAGGGCAAAGTCAGCGATGCCATCGTTACGCGCGGCATCGGTGCCGGGTGCGACGAAGAAGCACTGCGCGTGATCAGCAAGGCCACATTCGTCCCGGGTCGCCAGCGCGGACGGGCAGTGAAGGTCCGAATGTCCATGTCTATTCTCTTCAAATTGCGGTAGATCTTTACGGCCATCGCATTGAAAAAATGCCCTGCGGCTACTTGGGTCGCAGGGCATTCTTGTTTGCGGCGAGTGCTGGGGCCATCCGGTGCACCTGCGAAACGCTGGCCGTGGCATGCTCAATATGCGTGGTCCGAATCCTTGGTGCGTAAGCATCCTGTAAACATGTGATTTGGCCGGTTCCAAGCGTGCTGTGCCTAGTTCGCCTTCTTTCTGGCGGAGCATTCGTCTTTTGAGTGCTAATGGATGCGACCTATCAGCGGTTACCCCTTGCTATTGGTCAGCCGCGCTGGTTGACGGGGCGGTAAGTCTGCGGGTGCCGGCTTGATGCCTGGTTCCGGCGCGGTCCACCGGGACGATGCGCACATCGAAGGTTGCTTGATACCCGCGCGCCGGTACCCTCAGGCTGCAATAGCCACAATACCTTCCAGTGGAGCGGCAGCAGTTCCGTGCCTACGATTCGCTAATCTGCGTGCACATCTGCCCCCAGGTTCGTAAGTAGGCCCATTCGGTCCCGGCTTCGGCCAACAATAATGGCCTAACTTCGCAACTAACGCACTGGTAAGCCTGATAAGCGCCGAAAAGCTGAATCCGTGCATCCCACGCCCCGCTATAACGTCCGAATCAGCCACCAAGACGGGCCCGTATTCCCTCAAGAAGACTGCTGGTGCGAATCGCGCCCGATTATGCCTACCCGGATTACGAATGGTGCTAGTACGGAATCTGCGGGTGAGCGAGAAATTCGGGTCAAAACAGGAGTCTTGCAGGATGTTCGTGGGGACAAGACAGGGGTCTTAGCGTTCCACCCGTAGGATGGAGCTCTCTACTTCAGCGGCATATTCTGGATTTGAGTTGGTCATGTGGATGGTGAGCGCTGTTGATACTTCCTTAGGTGGATCGGCTATCAAGCGGATCGCGCTATGCTGCGCTAAGTGTTTCGGGAGGGGAATCTCCCGCGGCTCTGATATCTCCGTGGATACACCGGATTCTGAACGTAACAATTACAGTGAAGGCTTACCGCGGTGTCGGCAGTGCAATCTTCTCGCCTCACTTGGCCGATGCCTTTCCGGCAAAGACGTTGGGGCGCTTTCCGTGCATGCCATCAGATTATTCCGGAAAGCTGGTACCCTGGCCTCTCTCCGAGACACCTTTCTCCCAAAGCTTATTTTGGGTGAGATCCATGCTGGAGGGAATCAGTCTTGCGAGGGTTCTACGGCCAAAGCACACCGATTTGTCAACTTGAAGGGCCTTCTATGAAGCGCAATGATGTCATCGCTTAATCCATCACGGCTGTGGAAGCAAGTCGGACTGGGAGAGGATACAAGTCTTGAACTGAAGGCTGTTGAATTCAGTGGGGCTAGAGTTTCCTCGCCCCGGCGCGATTCTCTCGCGGACGAGATAGCCGCATTTGGAAACGGGAATGGCGGGCGGTTGGTCTTGGGCGTAACGGATGATCGGCGCCCACAGTCTCTTGATCCATCTATGCTGGACGCGCTCATCAGTTTTGTCGGTGAGATCTGCAAGGACAGCATCAAGCCACCGCTCTACTTCAGCGCCTTCCGGGTGGCAGCGGGATCGGTCGGGGGCGGTGCCCTTGTAGTTGAGATACCGGAAAGCCCGACAGTACACCGTTCTCCTGGGGGATATTTTCGCCGATGGGGAGACAGCAAGCGCCAAATGGAGATGGATGAAGTGCACCAATTGCTACACAGGCGCGGATTGTCTGATGCCATTTCAACCGACACACAAGTTGTACAGGGCACCGGCATCAACAGCCTTCAACCGAAGCTGTGGCGGGGTTATGTGAGTTCCCGTGTACGTGACTCGGCCGAGGTTGCGTTGACGAAATTGAAGTTCGTCAAAGCCGACTTACATGGCCATTTGCGAGCAACAGTGGGGGGCATTCTACTGGCATCGGAGGATCCGCGCAAGTGGCTGCCAAACGCTTGGATTCAAGCCGTATGTTATCAAGGGTGCCGACCGGACACCGCACAGCAAATCGATTCCCGTGATATCACCGGCCCTCTTGACAGGCAGATTCGCAAGGCCGTACGCTTCGTGGTGGCCAACCAGCGTGTAGCGGCATACAAGAATCCCGCACGCACCGATCTGCCGCAGTTCAGCGTGCGAGCAGTTTTTGAGGCCATCGTGAACGCGGTAGTGCATCGAGACTATGCGGTGTCTGGATCACACATTCGTCTATTCCTCTTCAAGGATCGGTTGGAGCTGTACTCACCTGGAGGTCTGTGTAACTCTATGACCACCGCCGACCTGCGCACTAGCCAGTTCACGCGAAACGAATTACTGGCTTCGCGACTGGGCCAATGCCGCGTCGGCGATGTTGCGGGGGCTGGCGGACGGGAGTCCTTTATTGAGCGACGTGGTGAGGGAATTGCCGTAATTGAGGATGAGACCTTCGCTCTGGCAGGACAACGACCGATCTTTGAATTGATAGGTGGACGCGAGTTGAAGGTTGTTCTTCCAGAGGCCCGATCCTCGGTGGTTGAGGGCGTTGCGGTTCGGGTAGTAGTTTCCCGCAACGATACGGGCGAGCCGCAGTCAGGTGTGCATGTGCTTATGCTCTACCCGAACAAAACGTACCTCGAGACACATACCGATGCCTTCGGACGGGCTGAGTTTGTACTCCACTCCATGCTGCCAATGACCGTGTTTTGCGCGGCAGAGAGATTCCGGGCGCATGTGGAACAAGGCTATCTGCCCGGCGGATCGCTGGAGGTTGGCATTCGGCCGACACCAGACGGGGGTTCGCGGATCATTGCCAGTCGTTCGGGACATTTGCCAAGCATCCAAGGGCGGCTGAACCCGATACTGGACTCTCTGGATCGCACCTATCTCTATGCGGATAACATCGCCATCAACGACGACCAGGCACAGCCGGTCCACTTTGCGTTGAACGAGCCTGTGCAC
This sequence comes from Bacteroidota bacterium, assembly GCA_028873925.1. Taxonomy (GTDB): domain Bacteria; phylum Bacteroidota; class Rhodothermia; order Rhodothermales; family Bin80; genus JAPPNA01. Next base: position 4,068 of record JAPPNA010000164.1, read on the forward strand.
CTTACCGACGCGCTCGGAACCAGCGCTACGCTTTGGTTTCGTGAGCTTATCGGAACTTCCAGCATCTTTGACTACCGTTACGAAGAGCCGTGACGCGTCACCCTATCCACGGCCAACCTCTTTACGGCTTATGGTACCACTCATCGCGGCTCACGTTTGATTTTCCCGCACGAGTGCGTGCTGGTCTAATCCAGGGGCGTGGCCATTGGGCCCATTTCTTCCCAGGTGAGGTGAACTTCACCTTGTGCTTTCCTTGGTGCTGCGTAACCATGGCGGTGTCCCAGATTCAGTTGGTTAAGGTGAGGGGTCTGGGGAGGTGCCGGCATCTCGATCGCGCACCTCCCCGGTATTGCCATCTGGCGGTGCTCCGCAATCCGCATTAGTAGGCCAATCCAGCAAACGTAATGATGCTCGTCAAGGTCACTTGGCTGCCCGACTGCGCAGCAACGACCCGCTTTGGCCCGTAACTTCTGGGTCCATGTCTGGGTAGCGTAACACAAAGTCGCCCGTCTAGATGACCTCCACATCGGAACCGAATTAGTGCGCCCTGCTGTGCAGACGCACATTCTCGTGGTTCTGATGGTTAACAGTGCCGGGGGATGGTCTCACATGGTAGGCTTAACCAAATGAAAGAAACACATGGTGGATCTCAATCGGCTTATCGCCGCTCTCGCGCCGGTGTTGACTGCGCCTAACCCACTCCGCATCCGAAACAGTGCCCGGACCTAATTGCTCATCCTCTCGCTGCTGTTCATCCAAAAATTTATTGATTCCGCCTACCGCAGCATTAGCATCTCCTGAATCCAGATATGCCGCCATAAAGCCGTAATAATGCCGCCGCCCGTATTTTCCCGATTTGAATCGGTCAATGCCCTCAAGTACGTAACGGCGGCACCAAGTGCGGGCTGCTCCATTTATGCGCTTACACTCAATTATGGCATGTATTGAAGCGAGGTTCCGGGTAGACTCATAGAGATTAGGAAAGCAAATAGGAATGTCCGTAAGTCCATCCGGTGTCCGCACATCGGGTGCTGAACATGTCTGAGTTCCCTCAAGCACTATCATTTTGGGCAAGGTGTTGGCCGCATTTTTGCTCACTTCCTGCATCCCTCTCCGAAGGCATTCGTTAAGCTCATTCTCGTGAGTCCCCTTTTGAACCCGGTCCCGCTTCCAGGCAACCTCCCACCCCCGATAAATCACGTTTAGTATTGTAGCAGTGCGACGTGGCTCGATATCGATCCACTCCTTAGCCTGTACCTGACGCTGGATCGTAGATCGCACAACTATCCCCGCTCCGCCGTGAAGCTCTTGATCAACACAGCCCTTGCGTCATCGAGCCCCGCAACACCTAGCCAAAATCGCTGGGACGAAGGCTTGACGATCACTACCTCATTGCGAGAATGCACTATCAATTCTCTCACCCCAACGATCTCACGCGCAATAGAAATGCCCAGCCTTGCATCAATGCTCGTGAGAATTTCATCAAGCGTACTCCCTTCCACCACTTCCATACGGGAGGGTGGAGGCCTGTCCACAAGAACGAAACGAACGACTCTCAATGGCGACTCTGGACCCGTTTCAAATATCTCTGCGAGGAAGCTCCGCTTATTGTCCGAATAGAACCAAGCGTCTATATGCAGCAGGAATGCTCCCGCGTACTTCCTGACTTGGTCTGTCTCGGCTGCCGCGTCGGCGGCGCGTTGCCCAGCCCGCCATTCCCATGACGCACGGAGCCTCCCATCATCTACGACGATCCGCTCTTCTGCGTCAAGTCCGTAAAGATCACATACGGCTTCGTCCAAGCCCCGCCACTCCTGGTCGGATGGGGATTCCTCATGAAAGCGCCTAACGAGGCGGACGATGCGACTACCGGCATCTGACCTAATGGTCTGCGCCAAGTCCGGGGTAGGTATCCTACTCATATCCTTTTTTAGAGTACTGCGGTCCCTAATGCCGAACCTGCTAGCAGTCATCAGCGTACACCAAGACCAGACGCTGGAGCTGACGATTCCCGCTAGTAAGTAAGCGATATCGGGGTTCGCATTGACTAAGGACACTCCGAAATATGTAAAAGCATACACAAGGTCTTGCTCAGTCACTGCGGCTGAAAGACGCCCAGACTCAATCGCCCGGCTGGATTGATGCAGGTATTGGGGCACTAATAAGAGCGGAGCACGGTAAATGGTGCGGCTGCGGGGGCATTCAGCGAAATGTGGACATAAGGCCAAATTGCGAGCCACATTGAATCTCCCAATCGCGCCTCTGGCCGCATACGGTACTCCCTCCAGTTGAGTAGTTTCACGGCTCCGATTGCCAACTATTAGCCCTGCAGCTAATTTGAAATTCCCCAGATTGTTGAGCGCGTCCTTAAGCGGTGCACATCGCTTCCCCAACGAATTCAAAAGGAGCAGGTCGTGATCACCACCCAGAAGGGAAGTCTTGAATAGTTCCGGCCTTTTCTTCCAACTTTCAAGGGGCATCCTGATAACTTTCCTAGGAGCAGCTCCGATATCGTGGCTGCGAGCCCCTTCAGGCGCACGATGTACACGCACAAGTTCCATTGACCCCGCCTGGTCACGGCTACCGGACAATACCGCCATCGCGGGCATCTTGGCCCCGCTGAACAGCCAATCTCTTAGGCTGGAAAAGTCGACCAACGTTACTGATCCCAACGATTCAACGATTAACTGGGCCGCACGGAGCCCTGTACGGCTACTGGAGAAGAATTTAGTGGCGCTTACCAGCATCCCGTACTTCGTGCCAGGATGAGCGAATGACTTGGCCAGGTGGAGGTAATCAAGACTGCCACCTCTCGGTGAGCGCGCGGCATTGGGCACCCTCTGCCGTCGCTCCGCTGTACCTCGGCGGCCTGAGTATGACCACGGCGGATTGCCGACAATGACATCAAATGCTCTCGGCCGCCCCCCATCACTCAAGGGATGACCCGCCTTCACCTCGGATTCGATGTGATTCACATCTTCAGCAAACAAGGACCTACCTACGAGCGGCTCAAACCTTAACGATTCAGGTTCTGACGTATCCGGGTCCAGTTCCAAGGCTGCCAGGTATAGGCTGAATGCGGCCACCTGGATTGCGGATGCACTGATGTCAATGCCATACACCTGCTCATGCAGCGTCCGGCGGATCACCTCTCGCGTGGGCTGTTGACCGTTCGCCTTCATTCGGACAAGTCTTCGAAGTGCCTCCACGAGAAAAACACCCGAACCGCAGGTAAGGTCAATCACCGTCTCACTGCCCGACAAGCCTTCAAAGAGTTCGTCCAACACCAGATTGACCGCGGTCAGTGGTGTATAATGGGCATCTGTTGCCTGACCTGAAGTCCGGTCCTGTCTGCCATCATGCTGCTCAGATGAGTGGACAAAGCGTTCGTAGATTGAGCTGATCAGCTCTACCGGTATCACATCAAATCGGTAAGGAAACAACGACAACTGACCTCCAGGCCCGTCTTGCCGCAGAAAGTCGGCGACACGTCTCAAATGTTCCGTTTTGGGTACGGATAATTTAGGCGGAAACATGTCGCCGTTGAATGTTTCTCGTAGCCAGTGAAACAGTGTTCGGGTGGACTGAGGGTCATCAAGAGCGTCAGGGAGATTTTCGCTGCCGCAAATCAATTTCAATTTTTCGGCATTGACGATGTCCCTGTCAACTATATACTTGGTCAAGATGGTCCGACAGATGAGGGCTTGAGCCTCCAAACGCTGGAGGCCATCTTGGACGAGGGCTTGCTCTATTGCGCCCAAGTGCGCCAGCAATTGCTCAAAGACACCAGTTCTGCGGGTAACTCTGGGAGCTGACCTCCAGAATTTGCCTGTCTCCATTGCCAGTCGCCCAACAAAGGAGTTCAGCCCGCGCATTCCCCCGGTGTCGCGGGAAAACGAATCAAGCAGATTCCTGCTCGCATCCTCAGGACGCTGGGGCATGCCGTACCCATTGTAGACCTCGGTGCCACCGGGCGTGACTACCCATAGCAACGGAGCACATCCTAGATTCCAAGCATCCTGCTGCCACTCGGCGACAGACCCATTGACCGATTCCGAATACTTGAAAAGTACGGTCGGATTGGATGAATTCGTAACATCATGGCTTTCCCGTATGGATCCACTGCTCCACCACGCGTCGGGATTCAAGGTGCGTGTGCGCGGCGGAGTCGCTGTCCCCTTGAGTACCAGTCCAGGCGCAGGGGCATCCTCCAAGTAATAGCCAGTGGCTCGCAGCGTCTTTCTAAGCTGCCGGGTCATTGAAATCCTGTGGACACATGCACCCCAATAATAATAAAACCGGGGATAGTGGTGGTGCAAACGGCCCAGCGCGCGGCCGCACGAAAGAGGTGTGCCATGTTAGGCTCGCCGTGTTGTTGCTGATCCTGAATCAAATGCTGCGACCTGCGACCTGAAACAGGTCACACGGAGTGGGTCGATGCTTTTGGCGGCCTCCTGAAACAAGGGAGGTCCGGGACGGATGTGCGCTAGCGACAGAGAATTGGTCTGAAATTCCCCGCAACTGATCATTCCAATTGTCACAGGCACTGCGCTTCCGGGAAGTGATAGCGAAAAAGTACCGGAATCATCACGCAATCCGGGTAATCCCGGCTGAGGTGATCCTTGGACCCACGGCCGCCATGCACCGTCCACGAACTTCCTGTAAGAGGCTCAATACCATTGGGATCGGACAAAGGTAGCATCGCCCTTTTGGTCCTACGCCGCCCGGAGCACGCCAGGAATCGGTACAATCAGTGCTAATAGCCGCTTCATGGCGTTATTGCGGCTTGCTCAGGCATCCCGGGATCGGCCGGCT
>JAPPNA010000162.1 GCA_028873925.1 Bacteroidota bacterium
GACACCAGATCCACCTCAAAAGGTTTTACTAGGCCATAACTTGGGGTAAGGGCAGTCCTTGGCTGGCACAGCTGTTCCAGGTCCTTGACACACCGGTATCCAATCGTGCGGCCACATTGGATGAGGACTTGGACAGGTTCCCGTACATCAACGGCAGACTGTTTCAAGGGTCACTGAGCATTCCGTCCTTTGACTCGGCCATGCGAAGTGCACTCCTGGATGCGTGCCTGTTTGACTGGTCCAATATCTCACCTGCTATCTTCGGCGCACTGTTCCAGTCGGTCATGAATCCGGCAGAGCGTCGTGCGCAGGGCGCACACTATACAACCGAGAAGAACATCCTGAAGGTGATTGAGCCGCTCTTCATGGATGACCTGCGGGCTGAATTTGCTCGACTCAAAAAGCGCAGAGATACGCGCCGAACGGCGGATCTGAGGAGATTTCAGGAGAAACTGGGGCAGATGCGATTCTTCGATCCGGCCTGCGGCTGCGGCAACTTCCTCATCATCGCGTATCGGGAGCTGCGTCTGCTTGAGATCGATGTGTTGAAGCAGATTTATCCGAAAGAAGGCCGACAGATGGAGGCTTACGCGTCCGATCTGTCACGAGTTAATGTGGACCAGTTTTTTGGCATTGAGCTCAGCGAATTCCCGGCCCGCATTGCTGAGACCGCCCTTTGGATGATGGATCACATCATGAATAACCGACTCAGTCTTGAATTTGGTCAGACCTATGTGCGCATTCCGTTGGACGCGTCACCGCACATAGTTCACGGGGATGCATTGGAAAAGGCATGGGCCGACGTTCTGCCACCGGAGGAATGCTCATTCGTCTTCGGCAATCCACCATTTGTGGGCGCTAAGTTCCAATCGCCGGATCAGCGTGCAAAAGTGCGCCGCATTGCTGCACTTGACAGGACCGGCGGCACCCTTGATTATGTGGCCGCGTGGTTCGTCAGGGCAGGAGAGTTTATTCGCTCGGGTCCAGGCCGGATTGGATTTGTCGCGACCAATTCAATCACGCAGGGCGAGCAGGTGGGACAACTCTGGCCGATCCTCCTGAATCGCTGCGGATTGGAAATTGCATTCGCTCATCGCACGTTTGCCTGGGGATCAGACGCGCGCGGCAAGGCGCATGTGCATGTGGTCATAATTGGTCTTGATCTTCGCGCCCGTTCGCGCCCGAAAAAGCGACTCTTCAGTTACCCTGACATAAATGGTGAGCCGCATGAGAGCCAACATGCGATGCTCTCGCCTTACCTGCTTGATGCGAGCGGGTTCGCTGATCCGAACCTAACGGTACGGTTTGAGAGCAGTCCTATCAATGGCATGAAGAAGCTGATCACGGGAACTCAGCCTCTTGAGAACGGCAACATCACTTTCTCAAGTAAAGCGAAATCCTCGTTTCTGGCTCGGGAACCAGGGGCTGAACCGTATTTCAGGCCCTTTCCAGGATCACGCGAATTCATTCGGCGGCAAGACCGATGGATCCTGCATACGGCGGACATCCCGCCACAGAAACTGCGCGAATTGCCCATGGTTCGTGAAAGGCTACGTGCCGTCCGCATGTTCCGGGCGAAGAGTAAGCGGATTGCAACACTACGGCTCGCCGACTTTCCCCGATCCTATGGCGTAACCGTCGTGCCGGAAACACCGTTCCTGATCATCCCTCAAGTAAGTTCCGAACGCCGCGAGTATGTGCCCATCGGATGGCTTGAGCCCCCGACCATCCCCAGCGAGAAGCTCCGAATCCTCCCCGATGCGACTCTTGGCGAGTTCGCACTCCTCACATCCGCCATGCACATGGCTTGGATGAGAGTTGTAACCGGACGGTTAGAGAGCCGATACATGTACTCCGTTGGCGTAGTCTATAACACCTTCCCGCCACCGCCTGGATTCCTGGATGGGGACCAATCCGCCATTTTGGACTCGCCGGCGAAAGCCGTGTTGGATGCTCGCGCTGCCTTTCCAGATGTGGCGCTCGCGGATCTATACGACCCGGACATTATGCCACCATCCCTTAGGAGCGCTCATCAATATCTGGACCGAGCGGTTGACCGGCTGTACAGGAAGCAAGGATTCTCATCAGAGCGGGAGCGTGTGGAGCTCCTCTTTACGCTGTACGAACACCAGCAGACACCGCTGCTGGAGCGAGTACCGGGCAGGACTCGCCGAAAACGATGAGTAGTACTGCCCCGACGCATGATAACTTCACCCATTCTTTGAATACCGATTCTCCAAACAGCCTGTGAATAAAGCCCAGTAACTGACGCAGGCATCTTGCTATTCGTCCAGGAGATCGGCCCATTCGTGCTCAAGGACACACCGGTTCGCATGCGGAGCTGCCGGAAGCCCGCCGATTGCCCTGGCTGTCTCCAGCGCTATCGGATAGCGCACGGCATGCAATCTTGAGAATTACCAATCAAATCACGGTTGGGCTTTCTCCTCGGTGATCTGGATCAGGTTGCCGCAGGTATCGTCAAAGACTGCGATTACGGCAGGCCCGACATCGGTCGGCGGCTTCACGAATCGCACCCCTTTGGCCACGAGACGCTCATGCTCGGCTTCAACATCGTCGACCGCGAAGGAGGTATAGGGTATCCCGTCCGCTACGAGCGCCTTCCTGAATGGACCGACAGCGGGGTGTGCAGCAGGCTCAAGCAATAACTCGGTCCCGTCTGGAGCCTCCTCGGATACCACGGTGATCCACGCGTATTCTCCCAGAGAGATGTTGTGCTTGAGTTGAAAGCCAAGCGTTTCCGTGTAGAATCGAAGTGCCTGCTGCTGGTCATCCACGCAGACGCTGGTCAGATTGATTCTCATGTGCTGATGTGTTCACCCGTTGATGGCCCTCTTCCATTCAGATCGGCCACCGATCCGTGATTGCCTTCACCGGGGGGGCCATATGCCATTCCAAGTCTTACCTTCCCGCACACCGAATGATCCGGTGGCTTCTGAAATCTCCAGATGAGGCGAGATCATCTGCTGCGAAAAACCAATGCCGTGTTTCATAAAATGGCATGCGCTATGCCGGCAGATTCATTAATTCCGTCGGCAAGGGCGCAGCTGAATTCCTTATGTCGCAGGATTGGGAGCACGGACTTGTCCATCAATTCCTGCGGATATATTGGCGTCGTCAAGCGGCCCGCACACCTGTGCATCGCGGAACAACGATGTCAACCGGCCACAGACGAAAGATTCCGGGCGCACGCAAAAGACTCCATGCCCGATCGTACCGGGTGGATCACCATGCACCTCCAATCGGACTGGTCACATGAGTTAACCGGCAGGCTGCCCCGGCAGTATCTTGGACCATCCTAATGCCCTGTCACAATTCAAGTATTTTATTAAGTATACCTCATAAATTCCTGCCATCATTACGCTTTGTCCGCACATCATGGTGAGTAACACTCAAGTTGACCCGATCGCATAGTGGTCATTTAAATCCCCGGCGGGTCGGCCCCGGGCGGCCTCTTCAGATGCCGCGGATTGGCCTGTGATAGGGCACCAACAACGAGTCCTGCCCGCTGCGGTATGGAGCGGACAGGACATAACTCCGCCCCAGGCCTTCCGCAAGGGGCCCATTCACCCGGTGCTCTGCATCGCCGCTGCAATGCCGTTGACACTCAGCAGCAGCGCGTGCGTGAGTCGTTTGCGGTCGTCGTCAGACCCGTTGCGGCTGCGTCGCATGAGCTCAATCTGTACCAGATTCAGAACATCCGTATAGGGATTGCGCAGGGCAATCGACTTAGCTATGACCGGCGAGTTGTCAAGGATTTCCTGCTGACCGGTAATCTGCAGAATCGCGCCTCTGGCCCGGTCAAAATCCGCCGCAATGAGCGCGTGCATCGCCTGACCATCCTCAGCGTCCGCTGACAAAGCCGCATAGCGCTCCGCCATTTCCAGACGGGCGCGGCCCATTTCGCGCTGTGCGCTGTTGACGACCGCCCGAAAAAATGGCCACTGACGGTACATCCGCTTCAGATCTTCACCACGCTCTTCCAACAGAGCCTCCAAACCGGCACCGGCCCCATACCAGCCGGGCACAAGGTAGCGGGCCTGGGTCCAGGCGAATACCCAGGGGATGGCCCGCAAATCTTCAAACGCTACCTCCTGCGCCGACGAACGGGACACCGGACGGGAGGCAATCGGCAGCTGGCTGATCTGCTCAATCGGGGTGACCGATATATACCAGGGCCACAACACCGGATGCTGCACCAGTGACCGATAGGCCGCCATCGAAGTCTCGGCTATCTCACCGACCCGTGAAAAATCGACATCATCCTGCTGCCCGACCAAGGGGGCAATCAGCATGGCCCGCGTGATCTGCTCCAAATGCCGGTGCGCTATCGCCGGCAGAGCATATCGGAACGAAATCACCTCTCCCTGTTCCGTGAAGCGGATGCGCCCGTTATGGGTTTCAGCCGGCATCGCCAGGATGGCCTGACCGGCACGCCCGCCGCCCCGACCGACCGTACCCCCGCGGCCGTGAAAAAAACGCAACTCAACCCCGTGCTCCCGGCAGATGCGGGCAATGCTTCCCTGTGCCTCATGCAAAGCCCAATTCGCCATCCAGTACCCGCCATCCTTGTTGCTGTCGGAATATCCCAGCATGATTTCCTGGAGCCCCTGGCGGCAGTCAAGATGCCTGCGGTAGGTGGGGTGTACGAACAGGTCCCGGAGCAGGGTATCGGCGCGATGCAGGTCTTCCACCGTCTCAAACAGCGGCACCACATCCAGTGGCGATCTAACCTCGCCATCAACCAACTGCCAGATCCCGGACTCTTTGGCCAACAGGAGTACCTCCAGAATGTGGCTGGTTTCATGGGTCATGCTGACCACATAGCTGCCCAAGGCCGCAGGAACAGTACGAACGATTTCCCGAATCACGTCAAAGGTATCCATGACCTCCTGCACTGGTGGAGGTAGTGCAGCACCACGAGGCATCAGCGGACGCGGATTCCCCAGCTCACGCGTAAGAATCCCGGTCCTGTCCGACTCCGAAAGCCGCTGGTAGTCTTCACACACATCCGCCATCCGCAGCAGGGTGGCCACAGCTTCCCCGTGCCGCTGGCTGTGCTGACGTATGTCCAGAGCAGCCATATGGAACCCGAAAATCCGGGCCTGCGTGATCATCCGACCCAAGTACCCGTGGTTGACCAGATGCCCGTGGCCCATCTGCGTCAGCGCTTCACCGACCAGCGTCAGATCCGCCAGGTACCGCTCTATGTTGTACGCCTGGCTGTTCATGTCGCGGGCCCGCTTTATACGCTGCATCATAAAGCTGATCTTGCTGCGGAAGGGCTCGCGAACAAACTGTCGTTCTTCATGATCGGACAGTGTTAGTGTGCGGGCATCTTCCGCAATTGAAGCAATCAGGCGCTCAGGGATTTTGGCAAGGTGCCCGGACACACTCAAATCACGCCGCAGGACGCGCAGGTCCTCCAGATAGCGGCTCAATACCGCCCGACGCTGCATGGCCAGTGTTGCCCGGGTGACCTCGGCGGTCACATTGGGATTGCCATCCCGGTCGCCGCCGATCCAAGAGCGGAAACGCGCAAAGATCGGCACCTGGATTTCGGCACCGTAATGCCTAACAACAGCCCGCTCCACATCCCGGTGGATTTGAGGCAAGGTGGTCCAGATGGCATTACGGAGATAGTAAAGTCCGTTATAGACTTCGTCGGATACGGTGGGCTTGCTGGCCCGGATATTGTCTGAGGCAACCAGTAGCGCAATCTGGTTGTGGATCCGGCGAATGGTGGCCTCTCTTCTCTCCGGTGTCAGGTCCTGTCGCAGCAATTCCAGCAGATCAGCCAGATCCTGCTGTTTGTAGAGAATGGTCCGCCGGCGTGCCTCAGTGGGGTGCGCCGTCAGGGTCGGCTGAATATCCAGCCGCCCAACTGTCGCCAGGGTCTGCTCCAGCGTGCAGCCCGCTGCATGCAACATCCCGATAGCTTCATCAATGGATTCCTGACGGGGCGTATCGGGAGACTGGCGGGCCCGATTGCGATTGATTCGGATGATTTCCAGCTGCTCGCACAGATTGGCGAGATAGAAGAAGGTGGTAAACGCGCGCAGCACCCATTCAATGTCGTCCAGTTTCAGGCTGGCAATCCGATCGGCCGCCTGCTGCCGCAACTCCGGCGCGTTCTCGAGGATGGCCCGTTTTGTCAGCAGGCGAAGTTCCTCAATGAGACTGAGCACCCCGTCACCAGCCTGCTCACGGATGACCTGCCCCAGCAGTCCGCCCGTCAGGTTTATATGCTCACTCAGCGGCACCGAAATCCCGGTCCCTTCAGCCTCCACATCGATCCCTTTCCAGTAATTCATCTAAAGGCCCTGCAGTCACATCCAAATTAGCGCATCCGGCAGGCGCGCATGATTCAGATGTCGATTATTCAACGTTCCTTCTAATTCGGGTCTGATGCAGTTCCGCCTGCAGATAGCCGTTCCGCCGGGCCACAGTCGGCACAAACCTGAGGCTGCGGGGTCTAATCGGCAAACAGATTGCTCATTGCCGTGACCAAAGCCGATCTGCTGGATCAGATAGCCGCCGGAACCGGATTGACAAAGATTGAAGTTTCGGCCGTGATCGAAGGATTCATGTTGCTGGTGGCCAAAGCCCTGGAAAACGGCGAATCCGTCGACCTGCGCGGATTCGGCTCATTCAAGGTGCGCAAGCGCGCTGCACGCAAATCCCGCAACCCCTCAACCAACGAGGAGATCCATTTGGGCCCGCGACATGTACCGATCTTCAAGCCCTCACGGGATCTGCGGGATTCGGTCAACAACTCGCTGTCTGCATGAGCCCGCTGACCTGTACCGAATGCGGTGGGCGCGTGGATCCCGATCAGACGCAATGTGACCTGTGTGGATGGAGTGTAAATGTAACGCCCCGTCAGGCCGCCCGGGCTGAAGCGCTGGTCGCGGCACCGGGTCCGTTCTGTAACGACTGCGGCGGGGGTAATCCCGCCGGTGCACGGTTCTGCTCCCACTGCGGCAAGGCACTGCAGGTGTTTCCCCCACCGGCCGCGCGACCTCGGAAGCCTGCAGATAGGCGCAATGCATCCGTAGCCGCCGGTACAGGACGGCAGGTTGCGCTGATATTCGGACTCGCCGCCCTGCTGATCGTGGCTCTGTTCATGATTACCGCGATCAGTAAGCAGACGCACCGCCCGGACCTTGCCCTTGCCGCACCGCCGCAGGCATCGCCGGCGGTAGCGCGTGCCCCGCTGAGTGCCGGTCTGAGCCAGCAGGTGGCGGCGCTGGATAATGCTATCGCTGAAGATACCAGCCTCGCCTTGGAACGCGAAAAAGTCTTTGTGCTGGCCCAGGGAGGACGGACTGACCTCGCTGCGGAAGCACAGCAGAATATCGCCCGGCGTTCCGGTGAAGCAGAAGACTGGCGCATGGCTGGCAACCTTTACTTTGACTGGATGATAGTTGAAGAAGATCCGTCCGAACGGAGCCGGGCGGCCGGTCTGGCCGTGACCGCCTATCAGGCGGTACTGACGCGGAATCCCGACAACCACGATGTGCGCACCGATATGGCTACCGCATACCTCAGTACCGGCAATCCAATGCTGGGTGTCACCGCCATCAAGCAGGTGCTAGAGGCCGAACCGGATCATCTCAATGCTAACTTCAATTACGGGCTCATGCTCGCCCGTATCAATCGGACCGATCAGGCTCTTGAACAGCTGACGCGCGTGCTGGAACTGTCTCCGGACACCGCATCCACCCATAACCGGCGCGCGCAGGCGCTGATGGCCTCAATCAGGGGACAAGCTGGCTCCTGATGCGTGCCGCACTCATTGCCGGGGTGCTGCTGGCAGGATGCAGCAGCAACGATACGCAGGACCTGGTGGTGTTCGCAGCCGCTTCACTTACCGATGCTCTGGAAGCGGTGGCGGACAGGTTTGAAGAATCCCACCCCGGTACACAGGTGCACATCAGCGTAGGCCCCAGCTCACTGCTGGCCCGGCAGATTCAGCATGGTGCCCCGGCCGATGTATTCATCGCCGCCAACCCGGACTGGACCGACCTGCTGACCGACAATGGGCTGGCCGTGTCCAGAGGCGACTTTGTGCTCACCAACAGATTGGTGGCCGTAGCACGCTCCGGTGCCAAACCGCTCAGCTCACTGGAGGACCTCGTTGGATACGGCCGCATAGCGGTGGCCGATCCCACACATGTTCCGGCCGGCGTGTATGCCCGTCAGTCCCTGACCTGTGCCGGTCTGTGGGACCCGCTGGCCGCGCAGATTATTCCGACACTTGATGTACGAGCTGCTGCGGTGGCTGTCACCAGCGGCGCAGCCGACCTGGCCATTATCTACGCGACCGATGTGATGCTGACACCGCAACTCTCCGTGCTGCTCGCGTGGCCTCAGATCTGCGCGCCGGACATTGCCTATGCCGCATCCGTGGTCAGTCAACGGCCGACAACTGAAACGGCCGAATCCTTTGTAACCTTTGCAGCAGGTCCGATTACAGATTCCCTCTGGGCGCAATTCGGGTTCAGCCGATGATGCTCACGCCGGACGAATGGAGCATTCTGGGGTTATCCGTACGCGTAGCACTGCTGGCCGTAGCCCTGATCGTGGTTCCGGGCGCGGCTACGGCATGGTACCTTTCGCGCCGCCATACACATACGGCCTTTATAGTGGAGAATCTGGTTCAGCTGCCGCTGGTGCTGCCGCCGGTCGTTACCGGACTGGCACTGCTGGTGGTATTGGGACCGGAAGGGCCCGTGGGACACCTGCTCGGTCTGCAGATTGCCTTTACCGGGTGGGCCGCCGCGGGTGCCGCTGGCATCATGGCCTTTCCGCTGCTGGTACAAACCTTTAGAGTTGCCTTTGAACAAATTGATCCACAATGGGAAGAGGCGGTACTGGTATTCGGCGGCGGGCGCTGGGATGCATTCCGGCTGGTAACAGTGCCGATTGCCGCAAAAGGGGTCTTGGCTGGTATCGTCCTGGGATTTGCGCGCGCCATTGGTGAATTTGGAGCGACCATGATATTTGCCGGAAATCTGCCGGGACGCACGCAGACGATTCCGCTGGCCGTATTTTCAAGGTTGGGCCAGATCGGCGGAGAGGTCTATCTGATCCGGCTGGTACTCATCGCGGTGCTGCTGTCTGCGCTGAGTCTCACGGCGCATGCCGTCCTGACCCGGCGACTGCACCGAAACTGAATCTTTTGAAACACAATCAACACATGAAAAAACTGCTGACTGAATCGGACCAGACACTCATCAAGGAAGCCGTGGCGGCGGCGGAGCAGCGTACCTCCGGCGAAATCGTACCCTATATCGTGCCGCGCAGCGGAGACTATGAGGTTGCGCTCTGGCGCGGAGCGGGAATCTGTACGCTGATCGCCAGCACCGTAGTGTTACTGGTATGGCGATTTTACGGGTGGGATGTCCCTATCTGGGTACAGGGTGTCACTCCGGTACTGGTATTGATGTCTGCCGGTGTACTGGGAGCAATCATCGTGCGTGTGATTCCGGCACTCCACCGATGGCTCGCCGGCAGCGAGCGACTCGATCGCACCGTGAACCGGCGTGCGGTGGCAGCTTTTATGGAAAAAGAGATCTTCCTGACAAAAGAACGCACCGGGATTCTGCTGTTTGTGTCCGTGTTTGAGCATCGGATTCAGGTGATCGGTGACAGTGGCATTAATGCTCAGGTTATGCAGGAGGACTGGGCGGATGTGGTGCGGGCCGTTCGTGAGGGAGTCAGCAAGGGCAACCTGGCGGAAGGCCTAATCGCCGGCATCGACATCTGCGGCACACTACTGGAGCTTAGCGGGCTGAATATTCGCCCGGATGACGAGAATGAGCTGCCGGACGATGTGAGCTTCGGCACATAGTCCATTTGACCAGGCCGGTATGCAATGGCACCGAGCAGTATGGATTGCACTTCTTCCGCTACTTGTAGAGGCGGCATCCGCACAGCCGCTGGGGGCTTACAAAGACACACTGCGCGGTCCCCAGCCTTACATCCTGCGCTCATTTGTCGTGCCTGGAACGGTGGCCCTACACGCGCATGGCGCACTGCTGGACACCACCGAATACACGATTGATCACCGGTTCGGACACCTCTGGATCCCCTCATTGGCGGCCGAGGATACCGCCTTTGTGACTTATCAGGCCTGGGGGCTGGATCTTCAGGAAACCTACCGTCTGGTCCGCCCGCACAGACCGCAGCGAAACGATACCACGCAGGCTGCTGCCGCCGCTGCCGGACCGCCCCCCAATCCGGCCTATACGCTGAGGCACTCGGGTTCCATCACGCGGGGGGTCCTGGCTGGCAACAATCGGGATGCGATTATTGAATCCGGATTGCGCCTGCAGCTTTCGGGCCAGGTCGCCAAGAATGTGAGCGTACAGGCAGTCCTGACCGACGAAAGCGTACCTATTGTGCCGGAAGGCACTACCCAGCGACTTGAAGAACTTGACCGAGTATTCATTGAGATAGCCGCACCGCGCGGCAATGCGCAGCTGGGGGACATTGACATTCGCATGGACGAAACGGTCTTCGGCAGGCTGACCCGCAAAGTGCAGGGAGTGGGCGTTAATGCCAGCCTTCCAAACGTCACGCTCAAGGCCACCGCTGCTACATCTCGGGGCGTTTTTCACAGCCTGGATGTACCCATCCTTGATGGCGTGCAGGGCCCCTACATGCTGACCGGTGCCGCCAACGAACCGTTCATCTTTATCATTCCGGGATCAGAGCGCATTTATCTGGACGCGCAACTGCTCCAACGCGGTGAAACCCGTGACTATACAATTGATTACGCGACCGCTGAGCTGACCTTTACCGCCAGCCGACTGATGCGTGATCACCATAGGGTCGTGGCGGAATTTGAGTACCGCACTACGGAGTTTACACGCACCCTGGTGACTTCCGATGCGGAAGCAGCCCTGGCACGCCGGCCCAATGGCACAGCCCGCATACGGCTTGGGGCCGCCTTCCTGAGAGAAGCGGATGGCCAGGCCTTTGATCAGCAGTTCGGCCTGACCGAAGAAGACCGAAGAGTGTTGGAAGCGGTAGGCGACAACGCAGCCGAGCGCAGCGGAGCCATACCGGTCACCTACGATCCCGACAACCTCTTTACGCATTATGAGCAGATTGATACCGTTATCAGCGGGCAGCCGCAACAGATCTACCGGGCCGTAACCCGTCAGCCGGCCGGTACGGTGTACCGCGTTCATTTTTCGCAGGTCGGGACAAGCCGCGGTAGCTATGTGCGCCGGGGACTCAGCACCAACGGGATTGTCTTTGAGTACCGCGGAGAGGGGAGGGGTGACTATGCGCCGGTCCGCGTGCTGCCCCGCCCGATGCGACAGCAGATGGTGGACTTGCGGGGCAGTTTCGCGCTGCTGCGACAGCTTGAAATTTTTGGGGAGTGGGCCGGATCGCTGTATGATCAGAACAGATTCTCAAGTCTGGATGCGGATGATGACCACGCTTCGGCCCACCATGGAGGTCTGCGGTTGGCGGAGGTTCCGGTCGGCTGGGGCACCGCAAGTGCAACGGTGACCCGGCACCACACTGGGGCGAATTTTACCGCCTTCAATCGGATTAAGCCGGTGGAATTTCATCGGCAGTGGCAGTTGCCTGCATCACGCTCTGTGCGCCAGTCAGTCGGGGAAACTGTTGACGAAGCAGCCATCAGCTGGCAGCCGACCGCACAGTCAAGCGTGGCGGGCACCGTCGGGCGAATTCAGCAGGGCCCCTTCTTCACCGGAACCCGCCAAGAATACAAAGTACAGACTCAGGAGGCCGGGCTGCCACAGGTTTCCTATCAGCTCCATTCGATTGCCAGCCAGGCCGACTCGATCAGCGGCACATGGCTGCGTCAGCAGGCTCGTCTGGATGTCCCGATGCTTGATAGCCGCCTTACGCCGAGTCTGAGCTACAAGCAGAACCGGCGACTTGAGCGAGCCGGCGGAGGGCTGACACCGAAGTCATCGGATTACTGGCAGCTGTCCCCAAGTCTCGCCTGGCAGGGGAGAACGGGATCTCTGGGTGCTGGCGTGGACTGGCGCAGCAAAAAGCTGTGGGACCGCGGTGACCTCCTGAGCGGCAGCCAGGCCTATACGCTGGGACTTACCTTTGACCTGCGCCCATCCCGCACATGGACTACCGAAGGACGGATTGGATGGCGAACACGCGCCTATAGCGAATACTTCCGTACTCGGCGCGGACTGGTCGATGAGCAATCCCTGGTGATGCAGTGGACCGGTCGTCTGAGGCCCTGGAAGCAGGCCCTGCAGGTAAACTGGCACTATGAAACCCTGGCCGAGCGTGCGCCGGTGATGCAGGAGATCTTTATCCGCACGGGGCCGGAACTGGGTGAGTATGTATGGGAAGATGCCAACGGCAACGGTGTTGTGGATCTGGATGAACTCATCCCGGAAACCACCCAGGATGAAGGCATCTACGCCCGCACGCTAATTCCGTCTGATTCCTTCCAGGCGGTTACCGGCGTACAGGCCCGCCTGAGCATAACGGCGGATCCCGCCCGAATCTGGCGCAACGCCCCTGAAAGATGGAAAAAGCGGCTTTCCGGTGTAGTCTGGCGCATGCGGGTGGATATTCAGGAAAAAAGCCGCACGCCGCGGGCGAGCGACATCTACCTGATGCGGCTGGGACGGTTTCGTGACGAAGCCTTTTCGGTGAAGGGCCTGCTGAGCGTTGCCCAGGATGTGTGGCTGCTCCGGGCAAATCCGAATTTCGGAGCCGAAGGCTCCTGGCGGATGCTCCGCAGCCTGAATGCGCTGGCGGCAGGCGTGGAATCCCGAACGGCTGACCACTGGCAGACGCAGGTCCGCTGGAAGCCGCACGCTCTGTGGGGCTTGCGAATGAAATGGGCCCGGAGCCATAAGGTCACCGGCAGCGAGTCCTTTGCCTCACGACGCTATGACATTGCCGCCACAGAGCTGGCACCGGAAGTGCTGTTCAACCCGCGGGCCCATCTGACCTTCATTATAAGCACGGCCTATTCGTCCAAAAGTGCGCAGACCCTGGGGGATGCAGCCATCTGGAAAGTGCCGCTGGAGATGCAGTACAGCCGGGCAGGGCGGTGGAACGCATCAGCCCGCATGGAATGGGCGGCCGTGACCGTTGCAGACGGTACGCCCTCATCCGGCCTGGCCTACTACGAGCTGACCGACGGAAGGGGGGAAGGTCCGTCCATGCTGTGGCGTTTCAATGCATGGCTGCAGATCACGCGCATCCTGCGGGCCACGTTTACGTATACCGGCCATCTTCCCCACCAGGCTCCGCCAGTCCATACGGCGCGCATGCAACTGGGGGCGGTGTTTTAAGTTGAACCTACGGTTTCCGGTCCGTATCTTGATTGGTTGCATTCATTGCTAAGACTTGACATAGATGCCGATGCGCGCACTGGTACTGGCAGGCGGGTTGCTGACGATGTCAACAATCTGCCCAGCCCAGAACACGGAAGATCTGGAGGCCTTGTTCTGGGCACGCCAGGACAGCGTGATTGACCGGTTCTCTGAAGCGGATGTGGCGTTTATGACCGGCATGATCGGACATCACGCCCAAGCGCTGATCATGTCCCGGCTGGCACCCGAAAACGGAGCGAGTCCGGCCGTACAGACGCTGGCAGCCCGAATCATCAACGCGCAGAATGACGAAATCAGGATCATGCAGCGGTGGCTGGAAGACCGCGGTCAGTCGGTGCCGCAGGTCCACATTGAGGGTCTCAATCTGATGATTCATACCAATGGGCATCATGATGGGCATCACGATATGCCCGGAATGCTGACCATGGAACAGCTGCAGGAATTGGAACAGGCTCAGGGAGCAGACTTTGACCGGCTGTTTTTGCGGTACATGATCCAGCATCATCGGGGAGCCGTAACCATGGTTCGTGACCTCCTGGCTACCGATGGGGCCGTACGGCATGATGCCACCTACAAACTGGCCACCGATATTCATGTGGACCAGATTACTGAAATCGAACGTATGCAGCAGATGCTTGCTGCGACGATCACCGGCCAATAGGCCAATCTTTACCCCCTAACGCAATATTTGGATTGAAAATGCGATTCGTACGCGGAGCATTCGCGGTCATGCTGATGGCCGCAATCGGGCACACAGCTGTGGCCCAACAGCAGATGGTGCATGACGACCCCCGTGTCGGCCTGGAAGCGGGCCTGTTTGATGCGGGAGAAGTCATGTGGAACATGCGCAAAGTGGCAACGGTGCAGCCGCCGGAGCAGTTTATCGGTGTCACCAACAGCGATCTGGCCTTCCAGGGTGATCTGGTTTTTCAGGGCAACTACAACGGGATCATTATCTGGGACATCTCGGATCCCGGTGATCCCCAGATCGTGGCGGATTACCTCTGCCCGGCCTCACAGAGTGACGTATCAGTGTACGGACATCTGATGTTCGTCTCCGGCGAAGGATTCGGCGGCCGGCTGGACTGCGGTACCGAAGGGGTGGAAGAGGCCATCAGTCACGACCGTCTGCGGGGAATCCGAATCTTTGATATTTCTGATGTCACTGATCCCCAGTATGTACATAATGTGCAGACCTGCCGGGGCTCCCATACACACTCGCTGCTCAAGGACCCCGACGATGACGAGAACGTCTACATCTATGTGTCCGGCTCCGCGCCGGTCCGTCCGGCTGAAGAGCTGCCCGGTTGTTCATCCATGCATCCGTCTGAGGATGAAGGATCGGCTCTTTTCCGGATTGAAGTGATCAAAGTGCCGCTGGCGGATCCGACGCAGGCCGCTATCGTGAGTTCGCCGCGCATCTTTGAAGACTTGGAGGCACCGCCGACCCATGGCCCTACCGAAGCCGAAAGAGCGCAGATGGCCAAGGCCATTGAGGAGGGTGCTTTTGTCGCGCAGATCTTCGGCCAGCCCCAGATCTTGCCGGATCAGTTTGCTTTCGTATTGATGGCGAACTTCTTTGAGGCCGAAGGCATCACCGAGCCGACCGCCGCTGATACCACTCTTTTCCGGGATAACCTGAGCAGATTAGTGATGGAGTATATCGGGGCGGCCAGCGGTGATGCGGAGCGCAGGAACGAAGGGCCGAATCAGTGTCACGACATCACGCTGTACCCTGAAATAGGTCTCGCCGGCGGTGCCTGTGAGGGCTACGGCATGCTATTGGACATTCGGGATCCCATCAACCCGGTTCGGATCGATGCCGTAGCGGACAGCAATTTCTCGTACTGGCACTCCGCCACCTTCAGCAATGACGGAAGCAAAGTGCTCTTTACTGACGAGTGGGGCGGCGGCGGCGGTCCCAAATGTCGCGCCACAGACCCGATGGAATGGGGGGCCAATGCGTATTTCACCATCGGTGAAGATCAGACGATGGACTTCAAGAGCTACTATAAGCTTCCGGTGCCGCAGACGGACGAGGAAAACTGCGTCGCCCATAACGGATCCCTGATTCCGATTCCCGGTCGGGATATTTTTGTGCAGGCCTGGTATCAGGGGGGCATTTCCATTACGGACTGGACCGATCCCAGCAATGTGATGGAGATCGCTTATCACGACCGCGGCCCGGTCAATGCTGAGCGCATGGCGATGGGGGGAAGCTGGTCAGTGTACTGGTATAACGGGCTGATTATCAGCAGTGAGATTGCCCGCGGGCTGGACATTTTTGAGCTGGTTCCCAGTGAGCATCTGACCGCGAATGAGATCGCCGCAGCGAACACGGTGCAGTTGCACGAGCTCAATGCGCAGGGCCAGCCCATGTTCACCTGGCCTCAAAGTTTTGCGCTGGCACGTGCGCATCTGGATCAGGCCGAGCGGAATGGCTCAATGCCATCGGATCAGATTGAACAGCTCCGAGCGCAGCTCAACGAGGCGGAATCCAACAGTGATGCCGTAAGGGATGTCCTCAATCAATTCTCCCCGCCAAGTGTGCGCGAGTCCAATTAAGGCAGTAGATTAAGCGCCACAGGAGCTGTCTTCTGCGGCGCTTTTTCATTTTGCTACTGACTGTTGACATGGATTCAAATCAAGTGATACGGATCGGGCGGCTCAGCCTGATGATGTTTGTGCAGTATCTGATCTGGGGTGCCTGGGCACCCACGCTCGGCAATTACATGGGATCTATCGGCTTGGGGGATCAGATCTCGTTTGCCTATGCGCTTCACCCGATTGCCTGCATAATCGGCCCGTTCTTCCTGGGCATGGTTGCTGACCGGTTTTTTGACTCGGAAAAACTGCTCGGCATACTGATGCTGATCGCAGGGGTCTCCATGCTCGCCATGCCGTATGCAGCGGGCACCGGCCTTTTCATTCCGCTGCTGGCTTTGCATGCGATCTGTTACTTCCCAACGCTGGGACTGACCGCTTCCCTCGCATTCCATCATCTGAAAGATCAGGAAAAGGAATTTCCCTGGGTGCGCGTATTCGGCACACTTGGCTGGGCGGCGATCGGGCTCTTCATGGGCTATATACTCCAGGATGATGCTTCTACCACGCCGCTGTTTATCGGAGGCGGAGCTGCGGTGTTTCTGGGGCTGTACAGCTTTACGCTGCCGTATACGCCACCGCCCTCCAGGGGACAGAGCACCAACTGGCGCCAGATTGTCGGGGTTGACGCGTTTGCGGCCCTTAGGGACCGGTCGTTTGTGGTCTTCCTGGTGGCGGCCATGCTGATATTCATCGCGTTCGGTACTTACTTCCCCTTTGCGCCGCGCTACTTTAGCGCCTTGCACGAAGGATTCTTTCAGGGAACGAATCTGTTTGCCAACCCGAGCGGCGAGATGGCCTGGGGGCAGGTGAGTGAAATCGTGTTCATGCTCCTGATCCCGTTCTTTTTCCGGCACCTGGGTGTCAAGTGGATGCTGCTGCTGGGAATGCTGGCCTGGGTTGCCCGTTTTGCCATATTTGCCGTTGGTGCCTCGGCGGGCATGTTTTACTTCGTGATGATCGGGATTCTGATTCACGGAATCTGTTACGATTTCTTTTTCGTGACCGGCCAAATCTATATAGACAAGAAGACCGCACCCGAGGTGCGCGGTCAGGTACAGGGTCTGCTGGTGTTGCTGACGCAGGGGATCGGCTTTCTGCTGGGTACCCAGCTCTCCGGCTGGTATGTCAACACGCAGGGTCTCAACGGAACGCTGGAGCTGACCGGTTGGACAACGTTCTGGCTGCTGTTCGCCGGTGGAACGCTTGTGTTCTCGGTTGTGTTTGCTGTCCTATTCAATGATCGGGTGGCAGATTACAGGGCACCATCTGCCGATGACTCCACATCGCCACCCTCATACGACTGAACCAATCCCTAATGCGGAAAGAAATCTTGGTAGTAATGATGGGGCTGGGAGTTCTGCTTGCGGCCTGTCAGACGGGTGATGAAGCTGCGACGGAAAGCGAACCTGAAATGATCCTTTCGGATGGCTGGCAGGTCCTCGGCGTGGATCAGTGGCGCCGGTACAACGGGGAAGGGCTGCCGGAAGCCTGGGCGGTTGAGGCGGATGGTACGCTGCACTTCACCGGCGAAGGCGTTGGGGGCGATATTGTAACGCTTGAACAGTACGACAATTTTGAGCTGGAGTTGGAGTGGAAGATATCCCCCGGTGGCAACAGCGGCATCATGTTCAGGGTCAGTGAGGCCCACGATTATCCCTGGCGTACCGGGCCGGAGTACCAGATTCTTGACAACGGCGCGCATCCTGACGCGCTGGAAGGCGAAGACCGGCATGCCGGTGCCAATTACGATATGCATGCACCTTCGGAATCAGCCGTCAGACCGGTCGGAGAGTGGAATAAGGCGCGTATCGTGGTAAACGGGGCGTTGGTGGAACACTGGCTCAACGATGTCAGGATTGTTTCCTACGAGTTGTGGAATGACGACTGGGAGGCCATGATTGCCGCTTCCAAGTGGATTGATATGCCGGATTACGGACGGGAAGTTACCGGCCACATCTGCCTACAGGATCACAGTGACCCCGTGTGGTTCCGCAATATCCGGATCCGCCTGCTGGAGGTGGCTGACGCTTAGGCTCAGCCTTTACTGGCAGGTGCGGCTCGCCGAACCGGCATTTACAGGTCCGTAGCATAATCGCTCCCGGCACCTCTGCCGGGAGCTTCAGCAGCGGACATCTATTGGTTAAAGCCAATCTAAAATCATTCATGCAAGACACCATTTATTCAGCCGTATTCGTTGATTTTGACAACATATTCCTGGGGTTGACCCGAACCAAGGGAGCCGCTTCGGCCCATTCGTTCGCCTCGGACCCGGGAGGCTGGCTGAGCTGGCTCACCCGGTACACGGGATCCGAGGGAGATTCGGACGAGAAGGCCAGTTCCTGGCTGAGCTGGCTCAGTTTGAACCGAAGCAGGACTTCTCCACCGGATTCCGTAGGGGTTCGTGAGATTATTGTGCGCCGGTGCTACCTCAATCCGACTTCCTTCTGGCGTTACCGCCAGCCGTTTGCGCAAGCCGGATTTGAAGTTGTTGACTGTCCGTCTCTGACCCAGAAGAACAAGAGCGGTGCAGATATCCGTATTGTATTGGACATCATGGATCTTCTGCAGCAGCGTGATCCGTTGATCAATGAATTCATCATCATGTCCGGGGATGCGGACTTTACGCCTGTGGTGCTTCGCCTTCGTCAGCGGGGACGTCGGATCATGGTGATGATGACTCGAAACGCCGCGAATGCTTATCTCGCGGCCGCGAACGCGGTCATCGACTCGGACGAGTTTGAGTCCAAAGCATTGAGTGATGTACCGATGCCGGAACCTAAGGCGGTCCCGGTCCAAAAGCCTGCAGAGGACCACGCCGACAAGGATCTAAGTGCGGTGGATGTGCTGATCAAATCTGAGCTGGTTGAATCAGCCTCCCCTGTTCGGGGGGCCGTTGTGGCGCAGCAGATTGCTAACCGATTTGATACTTCTGACTGGTTCGGCTATGGGAGCTTCAGGTCCTTTATTGAAGTCCGACTCAAGCCGATGGGATTCAAATACGCGGTGCAGGGCACCCGCGATTACATTTATGATCCGACCCGACATGCAAATCCATTCCGGGAATTGTCCAAACCTGCGACACGTACGAATCGGAGTTCCAGTCTGCTTCCACGCATTGATGCCTTTATTGCGGACACTGTTTCCGAGTCCGCTTCAGGTATGGTTGGCGGCGGGAAGATGGCCAAACTGCTGCGGGACCGATTCGGCTCCGGTTGGTACGGCTACGATTCATTCAAGGACTTTATCAACGCGCGCGCGGCGGAATTGGGACTGGAATTCCATGTTGCGGGGAGCCTCAATCAGGTCTTCGACCCCAATCGCTACAATCCTGCTGATGGCAACGGCCAGGGCACGGATGCAGGTGCGCAGTTTGAGGTCGCCGAAGTGGACCGGTGCATAACAGAGGCTCTGGGCAGATCCGAAACCCCCATTCTTGGCGTTCGGATGGCGCAGATTATTCAGGGCGAATTTGATACCGATGACTGGTTCGGATACGGGAAATTCAAGATTTTCCTTACCGATCGCGCCCAAAACCTCCAACTGACCTACATAACGACCGAAGATGGCCGCACCTGGATATTCGATCCGGCCCGCCATGAAGATCCGAGGTCAAAAGCCGTTCCTCACCTGCTTAGCGAAGAGAAGCACTCCGAACTGGTGGCGCTGGTGACCCCCGTTGCCGAGGCCTCGGGACTACCGCTGTTCAGCGTAGCAGTGTACAGAAAACTCTTCCGCATTATGGCCGAGGAATACAAGAAAGACGGATACGAATACGGGCGCATGGTGCAGTCGGTAAGCGGGCGGTTGAATGCGGAACTGATTCCAGTAACAGATTTTGAGGTGAGCTGGATCTTGGACGCGCTGGAGCAGGTCGGCTTTTCATTTGCCAATCCCAATCAGGTTACCGCTGGCAACCTGTCCTTCTACTACCACTATTATGTCAGTGAGGATGTCAAGGCCCGGTGGGGCAGCCTTAATGAAGATCAGGAGGAACTGCTCCGATTCTGGCTGCGCACCGGGTAGGCCGGGTTCACCGTGCGGGGAGGGCAAAAGCCAGATAGGTGTCGCCTGATCGGGTCCCCATCTTGCCGCCGCCGGCGGCAATGACTACATACTGGCGGCCGTCCACCGCGTAGGTCGCCGGTGTCGCATATCCGCCTGCGGGCAGATGTGCTTCCCAGAGAACAGTTCCGGTATCTTTGTCAAAGGCGCGTAACCGTTCATCCTGGGAGGCCGCAATAAACAGCAACCCGCCGGCGGTCACCACCGGACCGCCATAATTCTCTGTCCCGGTCGGCGGAATCCCGCGCTCCGTCAGCTCCGCAAATTCACCCAGCGGCACCGTCCACTCGTACTCACCGGTGTTGAGATTGATGGCATTGAGGGTACCCCACGGCGGCTTTACGGCCGGATAGCCATCCTGGTCAAAAAACCGATTGTACCCGGTATGACCATACGGCGAACCGGCAAAGGACTCGCTCATTCGGGCGGCATCTTCACTATCGGGGGTAGCGGCAGCTTCCATAGTCTCCCCAAACAGGAATCCGACCAGGGCCGACACTTCCGCCTCATTCAGGAAGCCGAAGGATGGCATAAATCCGGTGCCGCGCATAATCTGCGAGCGCACCTCATCCATGGTAAATCGGGCACCGAGTCCGGCCAGCGCAGGCATGGACTGATCGGAACTGCCCTCCAGCGCCGCGCCGTGGCACCCCGCGCAGTAGCGGGCATAGAGACCATCACCCGACGAGGCATTGTCAGGATTGAGCTCGACCATGGTGAGAATCCACGGCATTTCGTTGCTGTTGACATAGAGAATGCCGGTGGTTGGATCATAGCCTGCACCGCCCCATTCCGCACCGCCATCGAAGCCTGGAAAGATCATCGTACCCTGTGTACTCGGCGGCACGAACTGGCCGTTGGAGCGCGTGGTTTTGAATCGCTCCAGCACATAGGCATGAGACTCCGGCGAGAGGTCGGTAATGTCTTCTTCATCAAACTGCTGCCGGGCAAAGGGTGCCGGTTTGAGCGGGAGGATCTGGGTGGGCCAGGCTTCTTCACCACGCAGGTCTGATGCGGGGAATGACCGCTCTTCCACTGGAAACAGCGGCTCACCGGTCTCCCGGTCCAGCAGAAAAACATGCCCGCTCTTGGTAACCTGGGCAACCGCATCAACCTGCTCACCATCATGTTCCACCGTGACGAGATTCGGCGGCGCGGGCAGATCCCGATCCCAGATGTCATGGCGCACGATCTGATAGTGCCAGATGCGTTCTCCGGTCAGCGCATTCAAGGCGAGCACGGAATTGGCGAACAGATTTTCTCCGATACGATTGCCGCCCCAAAAGTCAAATGCTGCCGAACCGGTGGGCAGATACACGATACCGCGCACTACATCAAGGCTCAGCCCTGTCCATGCGTTGGCCCCGCCGCTGTACGTGTACGCTTCTGGGGGCCATGTTTCGTAGCCGAATTCTCCGGGGTGGGGGATCGTGTGGAATATCCATTCAATATCACCTGTGCGCAGGTCGTACGCGCGGATATGTCCGGGCGCTGAACGGATTCCTTCCGACAGTGAACTTCCCTGAATCAGCAGGTTTCGGTAGATGATACCCGGCGTGCGCGCGGTTACGGAGAGCCCCGTGACATCCCGGTCCAAGCCCAGCCGCAAATTCACAAATCCCTCTTCCCCGAAGTCGGCTATCGGCATTCCGGTAGCCGCATCCAGCGCGAAAAGGCGCGCTCCGGCCACCATCATGATTTGGGGCCGATGGGTGGCATCCCCTTCCCAGTAGGCAACGCCCCGATTGATGCCGGGGCCTTCCAGCACCGCTCCGGCTTCAAAAGGGTCAAAGGTCCAGATTTCCTCTCCTGTCGCCGCGTGCAGCGCAAAGACCGCCAGCCGGGGTGATGTCCCGTACAGCACGGTATCGACAACGATTGGGTTGCACTGGATTTGAGTGCGTCCAGAGGTGTCCGCATCGTTCGTACTGAACGTCCAGGCCAATTCCAGCTCAGCCACATTGCTGCGGTTGATGTTCTCCAAGGTGGAATAATGACTGCTGGTAGGGTCCCCCAGATACACCGACCAGGACGTATAGGGATCGTCGGGCGGTGGGGTTGGACGCGGCTGGCAGGCAGCCATAAAAACAAACAGCAATAGTGGCCAGCGCATGAGTAAACGGTTTTCACGGTGCCAATATAATCGTTCAACTCACATCGGTCCGTGCGAATCACCCAATCTGATACAGCCTTGACCCAACAGACCGCTGAACAGGCCGGGAAAGCCAGTGCTTGAATCAATACTTCAATGCCAGCTCTTCATAGTGGCCGCGGATTCAGCTGCGCAAGCTGGCCAGCCCCACCATTGATTTTCCGCTTGGAGCCTGTAGCCGCCGCAGAAGATGGATTTGTCTGGAGCTGCGAGGCAGCAGCTCTGATTAAGGGCTTCTTGGAGGCGAGCTTGGTTCAAGATCATCCGGGGAAAGTCATGGAACGGTGCCCTAACCCTGGGCTTGGCAGAATTCTTCAGCGGATCTTACACGCCAAACCGAGTGGCGGTCCTGGCAATTCAGCAACAGCCCTTGGGCAGGGACAGATTCGGCAGTTCACACCGTCCTACACTATTGACCGATGAAGTACAAACCGATTGGGATCCTCTAATCTCTTGATATCCGGCTCACCTGCATCGGAAACACTTTGGCCAATTTTCCATCTTGGTGAGATCCGCAACCATCGTGGTCGTACCAGGTCGGTTCATCCAATCCTTTCCATAACATGTCGGACGAAGCTTAGCGCGGCAAATGGCCATTTGAATTCGAAGTGCAGTAGGAGCCAGCATTACAAACGTTGGGTTGTAGAAACCCAGTCCGAGCCGATCATCAGACTGCCCCCACTGACGTAAGTCATTGAGAGCTTCAATTGGCCAGCTATTGCGGTCTACGACAATCCAAGCTCCATCAATTGCTCCCAATGGTTCCTGCCCAAGATACTGGCGCATTTTGCTGACCGTCATCCTGGAGGCAGTTTGAATCGGTGCCTTATGCCGGAAACGCCGGATTGTCGGGACCGGACATACGCAGCCACCATTCCTGGCAGGATCCGATGCCGACATCCCGGAACTGCCCGTGCAGACACCGCCCGGCTGGACAGTTCCCTTAAGCACGCCGGAACCGTGCGACACCGGGGCGCTTATTGGTTACGATTAAAGCCTGGCTACTTGAATTGAACCTTCAGGCCGGTCTCCACCTGATTGTGCGACAAGTAACCGGCCTTATGAACTGCGAAACGCAACACCCCTGAAATTAGCGTTAGGGTGCCGATGGATGAGGAATTCGTGAAGGGGTGGTGTTCGGCCCAGGTAATGACGATAATAGGTGTGCACAAAAACCGGATTATCCCTAGCCAAGATCAGGCAACGAGCTGGCTCCGCACCCAGGAGAAGGGTGTCTCCCTATTGTGGATTTATCAGCTGGTCATCGAGGACCGGGCCCGCGGCGGCGATTTGCGCTTGCGCCGGAAGGGGAAGACGCGCCGTATGATGACGGACGAGGACAGGATGCCGAACCGGGTGGGGATTGCGTCACGCCCAGCGATAGTGGAGGAAAAGTCACGCATGGGAGACTGGGAGGTGGATTTTGTTGCGGGTATAATGGCTATGTGCTTACGCTGTGAGAGCGTAAGAGGAAGCTTTTGTTGATGAGCCAACTGGCCAATAAGCAGGCCGACACGGTAAGGCGGGCCATTGTATGGCTGCTCGAGCCACACAAGCGGTGGGTACACAAGGTTACCACGGATGGCGGGGCGGAATTTGCGAAGCACGAAGTGTTCGCCAAGCGGCTGGGCGCTGCCGTGTATTTTGCGGATCCCTGTGCTTCGTGGCAGCGTGGACTGAGCGAGCATACCGTCAAGTCGCCCGGGGGTGAGATTCACCGGGCGATTCAGCGCTGAGCAATTTACCTGGTGACTCCCTGTGTGCCCGTAGATCTAAGGATTTTGACGGAAACTGCACTTTCGGGTCCTCCAAATCATAAGGAAATACTCTGGCTCGGCGACTTTGCCCTCGCAGGCGATGATGAACAAAGGTTTAGGCTCACGTAACTTCGGGGACCTGTGCGTAGAACTTCGGTGTCGGAGCATCAGGGGGTAACTGGCAGGGAATCGTCTTGTTGGGCCATTGATGTGAAACCAAAGTGTGGCACGCCCCCAAGCTGACCATTGATGTAGGCTCTGCGCAAATCGGTATCTGCCCGAAGACCTTTGAACTCGTTGAAGGAGTAGAGACGGGTCCCTCCACTGGACAGGCGTTCCGTAACCCACATTTCGTCACGTCTGAGCAACAACTGATCCATGAGGTGAATGTCATGGGTGGTGAAAATAAGCTGCGAGCGACCATGCTCATTACATCTCTCCAGGAACGCTTCCACCAACTCGCGTGTCAGCGCAGGATGCAGGCTGCGCCCCAGCTCATCTATCACGCAGATAGTCCCCTGCTTGGGATCCGACAACTCAACCAGAAACGGCAACAATTCTATTAGATGCCGGGAGCCAGCTGACTCCATTACGATGTCAAAGGTGATAGCCGTTCCGTCGGCGTTTCGGTGGTTGGCCACTAGTTTTGCGGCACGCAATCGGACATCGTCCCGAGTGATAGAGAACAGCTGGCCAGTTGGTCCAGAAATAGTCACCCAATGATCCTCCCTAAGGGTGGCGATAATGTCGCTTCTGACTTCCCCGAGCATTGGAACTGATTCAAGCGGGATCTCGGTGCTATTGAGATCTTCTATACCCGTGTTAAATTGTCTCAGCAAATGGCTGACTCGCCCTTTCAGTTGATTATCATGAGAAATTCGATGAGTGATGCCGATAGCCGGGCCGCCCAGTCGCAAATGCTCCCGGAACCAGTCGCTCACAGGGCGAAAGTGATCCACATTCTGAGATACCGAGTTAGTCAGAAAAAGCTCATTCTCCCGCGTGCCCTCAAATGCGAAACGCAAGAACTGAAGACGTTTCATACCCGGGGCGAATTCAATCCGGCCCCCATCGCGGGCAAACAATACTCTTTTACTCGCGCTGGTGACCCTAACGAGCTTCTCCGAGATCACCGCATCGGCTGCGACGCTAAAGCTGTCTCAAGAATGGTGTCGTCGATCAGCAGCTCAAAGGTGAAATGTGTCGGCAGGCGAATTGAATCGGAATCAAGCAGGAAGGGCTGCACCGGTATACGTTCGCCAAGCCGTGTACCATTCACCACAAGACTACGTGCGAGAGCGAGCGCAGCAACTAAGTTGGGCGCCTTGTGAAGTGCAGACCTCGCCAACCCGGCCACTCCCGTTCTTCCGAGCAAAGGCTGGCTTTGAAGGTGGCTTGTGAATCAGAGCTGCGGTCAGTCCGCTAACGGCTGCAATCCAGGTCGCTAACATTTTGCTGCCATCCACATCACACGCATCCCAATTCCCCATCGTTCACTTATCCGACCCATCTGACCCCGGTAACCGGCGCACACCGGCCAAAGCGGCCATTCGGACCTGGATGCGAATGCTGGTGAGGTACGCGTTCGGTTCGAAATTCAATCCCCGTGCGGGTATTTGTACCCCGGTTGCACAGTCTCCAGGGATTCGATTGAGGATTACGTCAGGATTGCCGAGGAGTCAATGGCAGCGAGTCGGCCCCAACGGAGCCATGACCCACCATTGCCTCTACCATTCTGTCGGACACATTATCCATCGGACCGAGCGAGTCCAAGGGGAATGTGCTCAAACTGCAGGATAACGCAAACCGGATCGCCGAATGACGCGCTTGATGGTAACCGACGTGGCCCGCTTAAGTCGGCATCGGCAGTCCGCAACTTCGGAGAAAGCATACTACTGCTGACCGGAATCCGCCGACTCGGGGGACAACTTGACATCCCCGCACAGGTACTGCAGAATCGCGGAAGCGCTCTTGAAGGTCCGATGTGCTCCCACCTGTGTCAGTTCCCTGGCGCCGAAACTGCTGGTAAAGCCGATGACCGTGCAACCGGCCGCTGCTGCTGAGGCTACCCCGTACTTGGAATCCTCGATCACAAGACAGTCCGCAGGACGCGCATTCATACGGCTCGCGGCAAACTGGTAGGGCTGGGGGTTGGGCTTGGGATGCCTGATGTCTGCCGCCGTTACGACCATCGGGAAATATTTCCCGAGACCAAATCGCTGGAACGCGCGCACCTGATCCTTCTTGGCGGCAGACGTGACCAGTCCAAGCGGCCATTCTCGCCGGTGCATGAACTCAATCAGCTCCAGCATGCCCGGTATCAGTTCCACTTCCTGTGACAACTCGGCGTATGCAGCAAACTTAGCATCCATAAGCGTGTCTGCATCCACCAGTCCCGCACCCCAGCGTTTGACAACCATCCGGCAGATTTCCTTCTCCGTCAGGCCCCGAAACAGCGGCGAGGCAGAAGCCGGAATCTCAATTTTGTAGGAACGCAGCGCCACCTGCAAGGCACGCTCATGGATGGGCTCAGAATCCAGAATCACGCCATCCATATCAAACAATACGGCCTTGAATCCCGGCATATCGGTAGCTGAATGTGTCACTCTCGCAGTCATATCATTGAATTTCAGATCCGATTCGCCTCAATAATAGTCATCTGCGGCGATTCCGCCCCCTGTTTTTGGCGACTGTTAGAATTGGGAGTCGCGACAAATAGAATTTGGGGGCTTCAAGCCGCTTTGTGCGTGAACGGGCCGTATGTGTTGCCCGCGCCCACGATCAACTCGCTGCGGCATTCAAGATACGGTCGCCGGATTGTTTGGCCTTAACTTCGCGAAAGATGCGGCAGGTTGCGCAGTCAGCCGGCCGGCCTATCCATGCGCCTCCGGCTGGCCCGGATAGCACTTTGCGACTCAGCACCATAATCAGCGAGTGCGCTGGGAAGCGAACGCGTAATGTCGCGCGCGCACAGGACCGGCGAACTCTTCGTCAATATTCAACCGAATTACACCACCACACGCTCACCCGAGGCAGTACGCCGGACACCGTAAGCATGATCAGCTGTGATCACTTGCAACGCGAGATCTTTGGGCAGTACGAATTCACCAACCAATTCGCCGGCGGAATCAAGCACCTGCCACAGACGATCGCCGGCAACATCCTCCGGGGGATTCCCCCGCCAGACATGTCCCCGCGAATCCACTGCAAGCCGGTCATAGACGGGCTTGAACTCAGGCGTAGCCCTGCGCACATCTTCGCTCATTCTGGAGGGAAGATCAGCACGAATTACGGGCACTGGTTCGTGCGGATGTCGGATAGTACGTACCGAATCACCGGTAGGTGATGTTACGCAAATGGCAATTTCCCCGGACCACCCGGAATACAGAGGGTATCGGGGCTCATAATAAAGCGAAGAGCCCGGGCAAAACTGACTAACGATACAGCCGGGCGGCCATCTTTGAGGAAGACTGCGAGATCAATGTTAGGCAGGCGGGCGAGCTCGCGCACGACATCTCCAGACCAGGAGGTCTGAACGGTAGATCAATAGCGATCCTGGCCTACATTGCTGGTGCGGAGGCCCATGGAGTAAGTCATGATGGGGCCAATGCCGGAAACCCCCAATAATTTTCCAGGAAACCGTAGTACATCGTCTCCGGCATAGCGAATCTCCCGCACATAGCCTCGATCAGACAGACGAAAGATGTGCACCCGGTCACGCGTGCCATCAGCAACTTAAACTGAATCGGAAGGGCCAACGGCTACTCCGTTCACTTCAACGAACTCACCGGGGCCCTCGCCCTCGCGGCCGACGCTGCCGAGCAGTGACTCTTGAGCCGAGAACACCACTACCTCGGGGGCGAATCAGCCGATACCACGATCCGACCCTGTGAATCCACCGCCAGTCCCCGTATCCGTCCGAATATATAGCCATCCGCCCCTCTTCACCAATGCGTCGTACTGCGCTAAACCGAAATTCCGGCGCACTGACCTGAGCTTGCCCGAAGGTCGCCCAGGGCAACACTATGCAGGCAGCAAACAGCGCAGCAAGGGGCTGACATTCCATGCCCATGCGGCCTCTATTCATCGTCTCTCCCAATCCCGATTTCAATCTGACATTCATCGCCCATCGTATTAGGTGCTTGATGGGGTTCAAAAGAAAACGATTCATCACGAATTGTGATTGGTTGGCGCATCGCCCACGCCACGCGATCGACTTCACGCAATGAGATTACAGGCCAAATGATCCATCCAGTCAAGTCAGCCCACTTGGTGCAAGTCACACGGGGAAACAACATGCAGCGTAGCACGGCATGGCGCAGCAGGATGGTTCAAGCGGATGTACAGCCCGGGTAACCGGTATACCCACCCCCTATTTGGTCCATTTTACCCGGATCAGTGCCTCGCACTGATCCGGATACGTACTTGATCCGAATGGATCGGGTGCTCCGGCATGAATTTGGTATTTTTCCTGCTCACAGAGATAGGACCTTGATGTGATGGGAGGTTTGCAGACTGGGGCGCATCCGGCAATACTGGGCAGCGCCGCGCCTCAACACTTCAATGCGATCGGCGTATCAGCGTCTGACCCGCAGGATGAATAGGGCAGGGAGGTGAATGCATGAATTATCAGTCTGACCCGAAGACGGAGCGTGCCAAGCTGTTTCAGCATGCGCTGTTTGAGTCACTTGAGAAATCCTTGAAGGCTCACGAAACCCAGCAGTCCAGATTGGAAGGCTCGGTCAAAATAAAAGAAAAAGACCTCAAGTCAATTCAATGCCGGATGGAATATCTGGCTCACGCATATAAGCCGGATGAGCCCGACCTGGAGGTTGTATCCGTCTTCACGCGGCTGCAGGCAGCGGACCGACATGTACGGAGTACCCCCGCCGCGTCAAAGGATACGGATGATGACTGGGTTTTCTGTTCGGGTCATCTGGCTCCATACCTGGATGGCTGGGGCGTACAGGCCGATGAGGCTCCTCTGCTACAGCTGCTGCCATCCAGACTCACCGACGAACTCAAAGAGAACTTTGCACGCTATCATCTTGCCGCTCCATGGACGAAGTGGGATTATGGTGCCGTGGCTGTTGCCGTGCTGGTCGCCTCGCTCTCAGACTATTTTCTCAATGTGGCTCCACCGGGCAGTTTCCGAGGCGAACGTCGCTCCAGAACAGCCATCTCCAGTTGGCTGAAAGCACAGGCCAGTCCGCTGGCACATCATCACAGCCTAAGCCCCATACCCCAAAACGCTTTCCAACAATGGGTCCAAAAAGTACACCTGCTGGCCCGGCACTGGTCGCCGACGGCATTCGATGTGCTTGACCCTAACGAGGCCCTGACCGACAACCTCAGAGCCGCGCTCCGTCTGACATCCGATCCGGTATTGGGTCTGGTGGTGAGCCTGGTAGATGTCGCGTCCGGCAGATTTGTTTTCCGCACCTGGAATGGAACATGGACTGAGATAAACCGGCTGCCCGGCCAGACATCCACGCTAAACATCCCCGAGGCCATTCTGAAACTGATTCTGTACGGGCTGGCGGATGTGCTCGCGCCGAAGGGCCTACCTGTCGTGTACAACGGACTCCCCCATCTGCTGGGATTTGCCTCGTCACCCGAGGAATATCCTGATCCCGGATCCATGCCGCTTAAGGAGGTGACCGCACACATGACCGATTATGGCTACAGACTGGTCGATTTTACGCGGCAGCCCTTCCATTCCGCCATAGTTGAGCTCCTTCTGGCTGCCTATCATGCCGCCCAGGCCATCAGAGGAATCGGCAGTACCGGAGGGAATGCCGAGTACGAATGGTTGAAGAGAGAACAGATGCGGCAACTTGCCCTTACCATGATGTCGTCGGCCAGTGTCGTCGGAAGCGGGCTGTACGGCTGGAATCCGTTGAATCCCAATCCGGATGACTTCGCCGCTCTGTCCACGAGGATGATGACGGTGATGGGATCGGTGAATGAGCGGAATAAAAAGGTGAATAAAGGTCTGATCCAAGGCTGGAAGGATGTTGAGACCGACCTGTTCTTCTAAGATGCCCCCGCTGTAGACAGCCGTACACGCATTAGGTACATGTCGGCGGTGATGTACAGCACGCTGCCATCGTTGCCAAACGCACAGTTGGATGTGGCCTGTCCGGTCATAAGCGTACCCAGATGCCGCCCCACCGGGGTGAGCACCAAAACGCCCCCGGGACCGGTGGCAAACAGGATACCCGCCGGGCTCACCTTCAACCCGTCCGGCAGCCCGCTGCGCCCGGCAGCCACCAGGTGAGAGGCATCAAAGAGTACGCGCCCACTGCCCAGCGTGCCATCTTCCAACACATCAAAGGCCATCCATACCGGATGGTCGGGGTCGGAATTCGCCACATACAAAGTAGACTCATCCGGAGAAAACGCAATACCGTTCGGACGGGACATGCCGGACTCCAAGAGCTTCACCGTTCCGTCCGGGGCCAGCCGGTATACCCCCTGAAAGTCAAGCTCCTTCAGCGGATCGGCCATATTCATCTCCAATCCGTAGGGCGGATCGGTGAAATACAACGCGCCGCTGGAGTGATATACCAGGTCGTTCGGGCTGTTGAAACGCTTCCCGTCGTAGCGGTCCGCGAGAGTTCCATATTCGGGCAGCGGGCTGCCGAACACCGGTTGTGTCAGTCGCGCAATGCGCCGATCACCATGCTGCGCCAGTACCAGATGCCCCTGGTGATCCAGCGTCAGACCGTTGGATCCAACCTCGCCGCCCCGTACAGCAGTGCCCGTATAGCCGGAAGGCTCCAGAAAGACCTCCGATCCCCCATCTTCCCGCCATCGGTAGATGCGATTGGGCGGAATGTCTGAGAAAATCAGGAAGTCTCCGTCAGGAATCCAGAGCGGCCCCTCGGTCCATTGATGACCCTCTGAAAGGATCTCCAGGCGGGCATCAGCAGGCACCAGTGCGCGCAGGGCCTCATCCAGCACTTCAATAGATCCGGTCATAGGGTAGGGCGGGTCCGGCATCTGACACATGGTCAGGCTAATCAGAAGCAGGGGGCTCCAGCGGCAGCATATCATGGCTAGTTATGAGTCTGTGGAGTCCGCGGGCGCTACCAGGAATCCGAAGGCACCGGGGATGCCCTGATTGGTCTCATCCATGAGCTCGTCCGCTGTCCAGGGGGTCGTACGGTCCGCCGTGGCTTCGCGAACCAGCCTGACTTCCTCAGCCATTACCGGAGAGGCATCGTTTTCCCAAGCACTGCGCATATAGGTCAGCAGGGCCGCTACCTCTTGGTCATTTAGGTATCCTCCCCAGGGTGGCATCGCACCGCTGTACGTCACATTGCCGACCTTCATCGGTCCCATGATTCCGCCCAGCACAATGCGGATGAGCCGCCCTTTGTCTCCGGTGACCCACTCAGTGTCATTTACAGGAGGAAACACCCCCGGAATGCCGTTACCATCCACCTGGTGGCAGGACATGCAACGGGACAGGTACAATGCCTCCCCTTCGTCGGCCAATCCGGGCGGACCTTCCGCCCCCAGGAGCCACGCCGTAGCCAGCACAAGAGCACAGACAATCAACAGCCCCACCGGCCCGGTAAGGGAAGCCGGATGCCCAGCCCCGCAGCAGCAGTGGCTTGTACGCGAATCGGCTGCATCCAGCCGGCCTTCGTTCTGGCAGCAGTTCATGGTTATTGATCCCTGATCCAGCGGTAGCGTGTCACTCTGGCATTCGGGCCGGGGTCCCAGAATCCGTCGAACTCGGCGACATACAGGCTGCCATCCGGTGCCAGCTCCATCGAAATCGGTGCGGTTCGCCTAAGCTGGTCGAACGTTCGGATGTCCGTCAGACGCAGCGCTGGCAGGGTAATCGCGGGCGGATCCATACGCACATCGGCATCCCGGTCGCTGACGAAGGTGCCCTCTGTCAGCCTGCCGTATTTGATCCACCGACGCGCCCAGTCATAGACAAAGACCGTGTTCTGGAGCTGCGGGAAAGCGTACGGCCCCTCACTGCGATACACCGGACCAATTGTGGCTGACCGACCCCCATGCTCGTACGTGTAGTCCCAGAATGGAGGGACAAAGTCGGGTATCATTTCCGGTGTCCATTCATTGTAGAACAGCCGCCCGAGTGTTCGGGGCCAGCCGAAATTCTCACCACCCCGGGCCGCAACATTGTATTCGTCATAGTCAAAAGAAGCATCCGGGCCGACCACCCCGATGTAAAGGGCTCCGCTTTGATCGTCCACCTTGAAACGGTAGGGATTGCGCAGGCCGTACGCATAAATCTCCCAGCGTACGCCCGGCGTGCCGAAAAAGGGATTGTCTTTCGGAATGGATCCGTCACGGTGAATACGGAGAATTTTGCCGCGCAGATCCTGGAGATTCTGGGCCGACCGTTCCGAATCCACCAGACGTGACCAGTGGTAGTCCTTCAACCTGTGGGTCTGCATGAAGGTGTCCAGCTGCTCCTGAGACAGCTTCCATCCGGGGCGGACCTCGGACATGCCGGTATCTCCGGTGGACAGAAACAGGGTGGAATCCAAGCCCCATTCCAGATCGCCGCCCTGGTGGCAGCACTGAGGCTCGGTCGGTACCCGCAGCAGCACATGCTCGCTGCCCAAATCAAGCGCGCCATCACGATACGTGAAACGGGACAGCGTATTGATGAAGGTGTGCGGCTCCGCGTAGTACAGATAGATGTACGGTGCTCCCGCGTAAAACTCAGGATCCACCTCAATGCCGTACAGCCCGTGCTCCACATTGGTGGGGTCCGTAACGGGAAGTGCCGCAATCTGCGTGACCGCGCCGGATTCGGCATCGTAATGATGAACTTTGCCGCGCAACTCCGCAATCCATACATTGCCCCGATCATCTACGGCAATGTCGTCCGGCCAAACATCGTCGGCGATTACCTCCTTTTCGCGATATCCGCCGAAACTCGCCTCGATCCGACCGGCCGCCATGCGCAGCCCCTGCACCACATGCTCAACAAAGGCGGGAGTCTTCCAGACTTCTGCAAAATGACCGAGCTTGGTTACAAATACGCGGCCACCGTTATGCCAGCGAATCCATGAAATCGGATAGTCATTGCGCTCATTGCCGGTGGTGGCCTCCTGCAGCTCCACAGATTTCGTGTCCAGGGACATGAGGACCCGCGCGTTCCAGCGCGGATTCTCATCCAGCACATAGATCTCGTCGTGAATGCGGAAGTCATCCCCAAAGTGCCGCGTGGCCGGGCTGTCCTTATCTTCAATCAGGATGCGCACTTCCTGCGTCCACGGATGGCTGACAAACAGTCCACCGCCTACCGCCTCCCGATATTCATCCCAGTTATAGAAGGCATCCAGCCCTGCATGGGCGACCGCCAGTCCCTTGCCATCCTCAAGAAAGTCCCGAACGGCCTGCATCTGCTCTTCACTGATGACGGGGCCTTCATGTCGGTTGATCGTGGCGGATTCCTCGCGAGCCTCAAACGACATCGTGACCCCGCTGCCGGTGATCGTGCCCGACCAAGTCGCAGCATCCATCGTACCCGCCGCATGAAAAACACCGTACGTACCGGTATCAAACATGAAGGTCACCTCGGTACTGTCGTACACCAGATCGGTAACCGACACGGTTCCCTCAGGAAACGCAATCATACTCGCTTCCCCATCCAGCCTGAGCCGTGCCTGAACAATGCCCTGAGGTCCGTCCAGCTCCAGTGCATAGGTCCTGGCAGGTGGAGCACTTGGTCCGCCTGCAACAGGTACCTCATTGCCTGCCAGCCGGAGCATTCCGGACAGAGAATCACCGGCAATCCCCAATTCGGCGCGGGCCATCCCCATACCGCCGGTATCCCAGACCAGAATCAGTGAGTCCGCGGAATGCTGTATCCGTTCAAAGACGGCCGGTGTGGGAAACACACTGAACCGAATGGACCCGATAAGTGAATCGGTCTCTTCACTGAGTGCAATGGTACCGGTAATGGCATTATCTGGGATAAGCAGCGCTAGGTCGTAATTGGCGAACGTCCCCCAGGGTTCCTCTGCCACTTCCGGCTCGGGTACTCCTTCCGGTCGAGGTGCCCGCAGTGTTGAATTCGCCAGAAAGAGCACATCGTAATCGGCCAGCACATCAGCGCGCAGCCGGGATAAGTCCTCGGTAGTATCCACGCGCAGTTCAGTCGTTTCGCTGAGCGCCAGCATGACTTCCTTCTGAGCCTCAATGGCGGGCCCGTGGCGGAAGCCGTGCGTTGTGGTTACCATCAGCACATTGACCGGATCTCTGAGGCCATCGGTGGCCAGCTGTTGTGCAATCAACTCCGCGTCAGTGGGTGCACGCGTGTGCGCAGGGGCCTCCAGGAGGCCGTGCCCAACACTCTGCTGCCCGATGCGGCCCGTCAGGGGCCGGTCGCCCGCAAACTCATTAACCTGAACCTCAACCTGATCAGCGGTGGCACCGCTATGCTGGACACTCAGCGGGTGGGGGCCCAAGGCGGACGGGGCGCATAGGCGCGCGGAAGGGTGTTTTGGATCGTGCGAAGATCGGATCGCATTGCTGCCATCACGGGTCACCCCAGGCTTTTCCCTTACGAAGTTACTGCGGGCGGCGGCCCAGCCTTCCGCACACACCGGCCTGCAGTCATCAGGATGCTTCGCTGTACTATTAAGTGGGGAGTGGCCCGCGAGCGAGCCAATGCTACGGATTGCGATATGGCCGGACAAGGCCGTGCAAGCGTCTGCTGCAGGCTGGGCTTGAGAGGATCCGGCCAAAAGAGCCAACAGCCCCCAGGCGGCAAAACGTATGTTCATTCGATCAGTCCACCATAGCGGGCGTGTTCAAGGGCCGTGTCCAGACCACCCTCCATCATGACCGGGGCCACCGTTCCATCGCCATCTTCATCCATGCCGGCGCGGCAGCGCTCAATCAGGGCGGTCATGGCCTGCGCGTGCGATTGTGCCAGACCCACATTCGCCCCGTAGTTGGTCTTGATCAGGTTGGTCGCCTGCGCGAACACCTCATTGAGCCAGCCCGTGTCAGCGGTGGTGTTCCAAAATCGGCTGGGAGCATCCCATACATGCGTCAGGTCAATCCGCGGTTGGCGCTCGCCCTTGGTAACGCCATCATCAAGGCGCATCCAGCCGATCACATTGCTGAGCGACACAATCACATGCTCCATATGCGGTTCATCGGACCGCTCAAGCATCAGAGCCACCGCAGCGCGCCCGCGTCCCATGATGCCAAGTAGGGCCGGATTATCAATGACGGGGGGCAGATTGCCATGCCTGGCGACGTGATTCTCGTCAAATTCCTCCCCGGTAGTCTGCCAGCGCGTCTTCCATCCATGCATCTGGGCCGCACCGCCGGACGCGCCTAACAGACCGGAGGACTGCCCCCACACCATCGCAAATACCGCGTCGGCATGCTGCTTAATCAATTCAACCGTATTGGCGGTTTCTGCGGCCTTACTCTCGCGATAGGCATCTGCGAGCAGCTGATCGATAGACAGGAGATGCCCGCCAATGGCAGTTTCCTGCCCATGGGCGGCCTGGGGCACCCCCAGCATGAGAGCCAACAGCAGGGCAGACGTTCGCATAATCAGGTCAAATACAAATTATCGCACCGGGCCAGTTCTACCATGAATCCGGCAATTTGGTGCGTCAGAGCCTGCAGAAACCTGCGGCCCTTCTCCGGCGTAGCTGCACTCGGATCACCGACTCCGGTATCACGGGTAACCTGGGACCACTGGCGCTCCGCCCAAGCCCATCCCTCCTGGAATCCCCGGATGCGAAACGGAACGGCGCGGCCATCGCCGGCCTTCTCCAGCGGCAGCACCAGTTCTGGGGAAATATGCATCATGCAGCTGGTTTCCAGCTCTCCGGCGTGATCGCCCGGCTCGTCAAAAAATTCCGTGCCGTCCAATACCCTGAACCAGTTGATTTCGCAGAGGAACAGGTCGGGGAAACGGGATCCCACCTCCCGGATCATCTGCCTGAAATTATTACCGCCATGTCCGTTCAGGATCACCAGCTTTGTCACACCCTGCCCCGAGAGACAGTGCGCTACATCCCGGAGCACGGCCATCTGGGTGCTGGGCATCATGTTGATATCCAGCGGAATGTCCAGCTGCCCGGTATTGACACCGAACGGAATCGTCGGCAGCACCATCACGCGCGCGCCATCCTCCCATGCAATACGGGCGGATTCTGCCGCAATATGGTCGAGCTGCATATTGTCGGTAGCATAAGGCAGATGCAGGTTGTGGGCTTCCGTGGCCCCCCAGGGCAGTACGGCCAGTTCCACCTTCAGTGACCGTACCGCGGTCCAGTTGGTTTCCGCCAGGATGTACGGACGCATCGCGCCTCAGGGCGTAACAATCAGTTCCAGATCATATTCATGATCCACAATCCGAATCGGGCCGGAATAGAACGGGATCATGAATCGGCCTTTTCGGTCCTGAGACAATTCGGTGGTCGTAAAGGTAAGCATGCCCCCGTCTACCGATCCGCGAAAGCTGTAGTCCATCATTACGCGACTGGCGGTGCGGACCCGCTCAATCTCGTAGTGGCGGACCTTTTCAAAGGAAGCCCCGACATGAAGGGATACGTTGGTGACTTCAAACTCGCGGCGGATGGTAACGGTAGCCGGCGTGGTGCTCTGCTGCACCCCTTCCACAAAAATCCAGGCACGCTTGGGCAGCGGAGGACCAGGGGCTGCCGTAGTATCGGCGGGTGCCCGCGAAGTAATCCTGACCCCTAGGGGTGTGGTCACACAGCCCGCGATCAGAATCAGAACCAGTACGGGCGCAAAGCGGAACATTATGTGCGGCATTGATCAAAGTATACGGCATTACGCATGATTTGTGCACCGGTTCGGAGCCGGAAGGCACACCGGGATACGCGGCGGGCCGGGGGCAGATTTGTACCGCTGAAGCCGCTGCAAATCGTAAATTGCGGCTGAGATCATTATGGGAGTACATGTCCAGAACTTTGGTTTCTGCAGCCCTGATTGCCGCGTTGGGCGGGTTGCTGTTCGGCTTTGATACGGCGGTGATTTCGGGCGCGGAAGGTACATTGCGGGTGCTGTTTGCCGATACGTACGCTCAGTGGAGCCTGACCCTCGGCTCGCCGGCGTTCTGGCACGGGGTGCTGGTGGCGAGCGCACTTGCGGGCACGGTGGTCGGATCGCTGGTTTTTGCGAAGCCGGCCGACCGCTACGGTCGCCGTGTAACACTGATGCTGATGGGCCTATTGTATCTGGTATCCGCACTAGGTAGTGCGGCAGCTTGGGATGCCCTGTCGTTCACCCTTTTCAGGTTCATCGGCGGACTGGGGGTAGGAGGGTCTTCCGTGATTGCACCGATGTATGTGGCGGAAATTGCCCCTGCGCGCCTCCGGGGCCGGCTGGTGGCCATGGTTCAGCTCAATATTGTACTCGGCATCCTGGTGGCGTATCTGTCCAACTATGTGATTGCCCAACTGGGATTTGCCGAAGCCGAGTGGCGTTGGATGGTGGGTATTGAGGCGGTGCCGGCGGCGGCCTTCACGCTGCTGCTCTTTACAAATCCCCGCAGTCCGCGCTGGCTGATTGCCTCGGGTCGGGACCGTGAGGCCGCCGGGGTACTGGAGCGCCTGGGAACGCGCAAAGCTGCAGTGGAACGCGAAGTCGCCGCAATTCGCGCGTCGCTGGCCGCTGCCGGGCAGCATCTGACCGAGCGCTTCTTCCAGAAGAAATACCTCAAGCCGATTCTGCTCGCCGTTGCCATCGCCGCCTTCAATCAGCTCTCCGGCATCAATGCGATCATCTACTATACACGCCGCATCTTTGAAATGGCCGGATATGCCGGGACCTCCGCGCTGCTGCAGGCGGTGATCATCGGGGGCATCAATCTGGTGGCTACGGCGATTGCGCTGAGTGTGATTGATCATTTCGGGCG
The DNA here is from genome assembly GCA_028873925.1 of Bacteroidota bacterium. Taxonomy (GTDB): domain Bacteria; phylum Bacteroidota; class Rhodothermia; order Rhodothermales; family Bin80; genus JAPPNA01. The sequence continues at coordinate 37,867 of JAPPNA010000162.1, forward strand.
CAGGAAACTCATGATAGTCGGATCCATCGGCTACATCCTGAGCCTCAGTGCTACGGCATGGGCATTTTCGACCGAAACAACAGGACCGGTCATACTGTTCTGCATGATCGTATTTATCGCGTCCCACGCCTTTGGTCAGGGAGCCGTTATCTGGGTGTTCATCGGGGAAATATTTCCGAACAGTGTCCGGGCACGGGGACAGAGTCTGGGCAGTTTCGTTCACTGGATCATGGCAGCGCTTATCTCGCTGACCTTCCCGATGATCGCTGAGGTATCTTCGTCCGGCATTTTCGTCTTCTACGCAGGCTGTATGGTCGTGCAACTGATATGGGTGCTCACCGTTATGCCTGAAACCAAGGGGGTCCCGCTGGAGGAAATGGAACAGAAACTGGGTATTACCGATACCTGATAGGATGCTGACGCTGGTGGACTATATCGTCATTGTGGTATATCTGGTCGGCGTGGCCGCCCTGGGCATTTACATGGGCGGGCGTCAGCGGTCCACCTCGGACTACTTCCTGGGCAGCCGCAATCTGCCTTGGTGGGCGGTCTGCTTCTCCGTGGTGGCTACCGAAACCAGCACCCTGACCATCATCAGCGTCCCGGCGATCGCCTACGGCGGCAGTATGACTTTTCTGCAGATAACCGGGGGTTATCTGCTGGGGCGCCTGGCGGTTAGCGTGTTCTTTCTGCCAGAGTACTTTAAGGGCAATCTGACGACCGCCTACGCCTTTTTGGGCCGGCGATTCGGCGATCGAATGCGCATGACTGCCTCGGTGACCTTCATGGTGACCCGCCTGCTGGCCGATGGTGTGCGTCTGTTTGCTACGGCGATCCCCCTCAAAGTGATAGCCGACAGCGCGGGACTCACCCTGTTCGGCGCGCCGGTTACCTATCTGCAGATCATCGTACTGCTCGGGATCGTCACCGTGATTTACACCATGATCGGCGGCATTCGGGCGGTCGTATGGATGGATGTCATCCAGATGATCCTCTATCTGGGGGGCGGGTTGCTGGCCATCGTGCTGCTGGTACAGATCATCCCCCAAGGCGGATGGAGCGAGGCGGCTGCGGCCGGTAAGTTCAGGATACTGGATTTCGGAATGGGCGGATCCTTTGCGGACTGGATCACCCAGCCCTATGTGTTTATCACGGCGCTGGTGGGCGGCGGAATTTTTTCGATGGCATCGCACGGGACCGATCAGCTGATCGTCCAGCGGCTGCTGACCTGCCGGAATGTACAGGACAGCCGGAAAGCACTGGTCGGCAGCGCCGTGGTCGTGGCCGCACAGTTCGCGCTGTTTCTGATGGTGGGGGCCCTACTGTGGGTCCATTACGCCGGACAGTCTCCGGATGCATTAGGGCTCAGTCGGGCGGATGAGATATTTCCCAAATACATGATTGAGGGGCTCCCGGCCGGCCTCTCCGGCCTGCTGCTGGCCGGAATCCTCGCGGCCGCCATGAGCACCCTGTCGTCGTCGCTCAATTCACTGGCCTCGTCTACGATGATGGACCTGTATGAGCGGCTCATCAGGCGGCCCCTCGCCGACACGCGTGCGCTGCGGCTGTCCCGGTGGATGACGCTGGCGTGGGGGGGCCTGTTTGTGGTGTTTGCGAGCCTGTTTGAGGACACGCAGAATCCGATCGTGGAGCTGGGCCTGGCGATCGCCTCCTTCACGTACGGCGGGCTGCTCGGAGCCTTCCTGCTGGGACTGCTGGTTGCGCGCGCACGTGAGTCGGACGCAATCCTGGCATTTATCGTTACCATCGGCGCGATGGTAGGGATCATTTTCGGCCTTTGGCACCATCCGGAGCAGGGCTGGATCTTCACATTCATGCCCGGTGACGCGTACATTGCGGCCGAAGGACTGCGTCAGGTGGCGTGGCCCTGGTATACGGCGCTGGGAAGCGGACTGGCGGTGGGGATGGGGACGCTGCTGTCTGCCCGGTACAGACTAAGACAGGGATGAGTTTACTGACGAAAATCCGGCGTGTGCTTCGGCTCAACCGCGTCCCTGAGGGCCGGTGGTTCCGAATCGTCGTGCTCGCTGCGCTGGTGAGCCTGACGGCCCTGGCCTTTTATCATGAGAATGTGCGGGAATTTGCGGTGGAGGAGGGGGAGATGTGGAGTGGGCGGACGATACAGGCACCGTTTGATTTTCCGCTGAGAAAATCGGAAGACTCGCTGCGGGCCGAGCGCGCGCGTGTGCGGCAGACTGTGGAGCCGATCTTCTACCGCGTCCCCGACGCGGCCGGACGGATGCAGCGCAATCATGATGTGGTCGGCCGGGAACTGGACCTGGTCTTTGCGCGGTATGCAAACTATCTGATGCGCGCCAAGCGGGACAGCCTTGCGGTCAGTGAAGAAGAAGGCCCGGTCCGCCTCTCACCGACCACAGTTCAGGACTCGCTGGCCTACCTGGAGGCTCGGCAGGGTGTGACGGTACGATTCACCGAGGACCAGTGGCGTTGGCTGGGCTGGGACTACGCGCAGCGACTGCCATCGATGCCGGATGCGCAGCGCGGTGACTTTGCGCCCGCGCCGCCGATGTATGAGTCCATCCTGGAGGCGGTCTACACCCGCAGCGGGCGGCTGCAGGCCGGCGTGCTGAGCATACCGATTGACAGCATCCATACCCGCGAAATCAGTCTGCGGGACACTACGGACAGCTCGTTTGAGATCGTTTCCAAAAGCGAGCTGATCGGACTCAATGCGCTATACGAACGGATCAGCGACTATGCGGAGGACTATCTGAGCCTGGATACGGCCGAAAGGCTGAATGTGGGTGAACAGCTGCTGGCCGCCATATTCGTGCCCGGGCTTGAATATCAGCGGGCCTCTACGGAGCTGCTGTGGCAGGAGGCGGAGGCGGGTATTTCAGAAGTCCGCGGCATGGTGTCACAGGGGGAAGAGATCGTTCGACGCGGGGAACAGGTTAGCGCCGAAACCCGCCAGAAGCTGCAATCACTGGCCACAACGCGGCTGGAATTTCAGCGGACCGGCGATTCCCGGCTGATCGTTTCGGAGCTGATCAGCTGGCGCACGCTCGGCAAGATCCTCATTGCGCTCGCCACTTTCATGGTGTTCTGCCTGTATCTGCTGATGGCCCGTCCTGCGGTGGTGAGGGACAACAATCTGGTGCTGCTGATCGGACTGGTGTATGCAGGGGTCATTCTGCTGTTTTATGCGGCGGTTCGCGAAGATCCGGACTTCCTGTATGTGGTTCCGGTCGTGGTGGCCTCGGTGCTGTTTACGATTGTGTTTGATTCGCGTGTGGGGCTCGTCGGTACGCTCACGCTCGCGCTTATTGGGGGGCTGATCCTGGACTTTGATTTTCAATATACTTACGCCACACTGGCCGCCGGCGGCTGCGCGGTCTACAGCGTCCGGGACATCCGAAACCGGGGACAGCTGTTCTACAGCGCTGGCTTCGCCCTGGTCGGCTACGGCATCGTGCTGGCCTCATTCTGGCTGCTGGACTACAGCTCTACGCTTACTCTGGGGAAGTACGCGGTACTCGTAGGTATCAGCTCATTTTTGCTGGTGACGACCTACCCGTTCTTGTGGGTCCTTGAGCGTCTCTTCGGCATTACAACGGATCTGCGCCTGATGGAGCTGGCAGACACCAACCAGCCGCTGCTCAAACTGCTCAGCAATCAGGCACCAGGCACATTCAATCACGCTGTTCAGGTGTCCAATATTGCGGAAACAGTCGCAGAAACCCTCGGGGCCAATGCGCTGCTTGCCAGGCTGGGCGGGCTGTATCATGATATAGGGAAGTCGTACAAGCCGGAAGCCTTTACCGAAAACCAGCGCGGTGGCATCAATCTTCACGACCAGCTGACACCACGTCTCAGTGCCCGGCTCATTATTGCCCATGTGGAGGAAGGGGTCAAACTTGGGCGTGAACACGAACTGCCCCGGCCGATCATTGATCTGATCGCGACGCATCATGGTACCACAACCACCGCCTACTTCTATCACAAGGCCAAGTCAGCCAAGCGGGAGGGGGCCGAGCCCGTCAACGCGGATGATTTCCGGTATCCCGGACCTCGACCCCAAACAAAAGAGGCGGCGATCCTGATGCTCACCGACAGTACGGAAGCCGCCAGCCGCAGCCTCCAGACCCAGGACGAAAAGACGCTCCGCAGCCTGATTGACAACATCGTGGCGGCCCGCATTAGGGAGGGAGAACTGGACGATTGCGGTCTGACGTTCAGGGACATCCGCCTGATTAAAGCCACACTGCTCAAGCAGCTGTGCGCCATCTACTACATCCGCCCGGAATACCCGGATCAGAGGCCGCCCCGGTCGAAGTGATTTATTCACTCAGCTGAATGAATGATTGAATAGGCTGTGGACCTGGCTTTTCCGACGGACTGAAGACGTCCCTGGTTCACGAGTGCCTGCAGCAGTCGGGTAGCTTTTGAGCCGTTGAGTCCCAGCAGATTGATGACATCGCGTCGGCGGATCCGGCCATGTTTCCGGGCAAAGTTCAGGAGTGCTTCCGTATCCTGCCGGCCGATCGTGGCGGCTGATGGAGCGCGGATGGGGGGCGGATCCGCAGGCAGGTCGGCGGGGGCGTGATCCAGCATGGACAGGAGCCTGCGGGCCTGCCGGGTATCGCATTGGGCGAGGCGGGCGGCTTCGTACACATCCATGGGATCGTTCGGAGGCAGCTGGGAAAGCAGCAGGAGGGCCTGGGTGGGCAGCGCATAGCCCAAGCGGTCTTTCGCGCGGGTGATGCGAGTCAGCAGCGACAGGCTGGCCGGTCGAGTGCTCAGTTCAACCACCACCTTATGAGCGGTAGACTGCGTGAAGGAGGGGGCCATACGGCCGTGCTTCAGCAGCCCCCCGTAGATGTGGTCTAGTCCGCGACCGGAGCGTCGGGTCAGTCCGATACGCATCATCGCGGTGGCCAGGACCGGGTTGCGCGTCACTGGATCCGCATTCAGCAGTCGGGAAGGATCGATATCCGGCAGGAAGCCGCCCGGGCTGGTGATGGTAACCGAGTTGAGACCCCACTTGATCTGAATAGGGCCAAACCGCCCGTAATCGCGGTGGATAAAAGCATTGGTTACGGATTCTTTCAGGCACGCCCGGGCCAGGCTGGGTACCCGGATCAGATGTTGATCCACATGTATATTGACCGCGGTCACGCGTTCCTGATAGTATTGCTCAATCAATTCATACAGCATCAGCAGCGGCGAGCGGTGGTATTGGTGTCCGTCAGGGTCGCCGATGGCCAGTTCGTGCGCCGGTACATGGCGCGTCAGGGCTTCCGGTGTCCCGGCAAGCAGCAGGCCCGCAACGGTAGGCACGCGCCTGCCGCCATAGTCCACCGTCAGCTGCAGTGTCTCGTCCAGCTCCGCATTGGTGAGCGCCTGCAGGTCAGGCTCACCCCCGAATCTCAAGACTGCCTGGCGAATTCTGGCGCGTTCCAGATCGGACAGGTCCCCCAACCCAGCCTCCGGCACCGGCTGGGCGGTGACATCCAACACGCCACTACCGGCGAGCCTGGAAGCAAAGTGATAGGGCAGTAGAGGGCGGTTTTCAAAACCGCCCTTAAACGTTTTCCGCCGCCCGTAAATCCTTCCGTCGTCGGTGGCAACCAGTTGGGCGGACCTGGGCACCTCAAGCCGGAGCACACGCGTCTGCTGAATCCTGTGCGACCCAGCCCGGACCGCAACCGCCGGATGCGTCCCCTGGGCAATACGCCGTACAAGCCGCGTTCCGTCATCCCGATGAGGACGCAGTCCGCTGACCCGACCATCCGGCTCAATGCCGAGATAGATCAGACCGCCATCCGTGTTGGCCAGACTGGCTGCGGCTAAGGCTAAGGATTCGTCGCCATGCCCATTGTAATCACTCACGTACATAACAGTGAGTGATTCCATTTCTAATTCACTCATGCGTTTGAATGTAATTATTCGTACGGATCCAGATGGCTGAATGAAGATGCTGTATGAATGAGTTAACGTTCGTGCGCGCGAAAGGTGCGCGTGAATAAATGATGGCGGTCATGCTGTCCGTATGTGCAGGGCGGGTGGGGCTCGCGTTATGTTCATGTCGGTCGTGCCGGGTGAGTCAGGGGGTGAGGCGGTCTTGTCATCCGGGTCGTATCAGCGGGCTGGCTGGCCGGAAGAGGCGCTGATTCCCTGCAGCAGCGGAATTCCCATGACAGCAACGGCAACCGAACGGCGCAGATCACCGGCGGGGCTCAGCCAGGGTCGGGATAACCGGGTGCTGCCCGAATCTTTGCCGGTGCTGTTTACTCAAACCGGTCCGTGTACTGTGGAGATTTGACGGATCGGCTGCGATGTCGGGGGATTGGGCCCGTCACTATAAATCCCGATGACGCTGGGACAGCCAGCCAACGCCTACGAATACGACAGCATAAATCAGCGCGATCAGGACCAGCTCCTCAACAGGGCGAAAGGCATACGGAGCCGCCCCCTCACTAATAAGGTCAGCGTTGACGGATTCAAGCAGGTCAGGATACCACGCCAGGTCATCCCTCAGCTCCTCCGACACATGCATGGGCAGGTACTCAGCCAAATGCCGCAGCACGGTGTCTGACAATCTCAACAAGACCGCAATGATTTCCTCCAGGATCATGTACAAAAACAGGATACCCAGTGCCGGCCCCGCGGACCGTACCAAGGTAGCAATCATCAGCCCCATTCCGCCGCCCTGTAACAGCGCTGCCGTTAATCCGGCACAATACGCAAGATCAGCCAGGCGCACGAATTGGGGGCCGGAATCGTCCCCACTCACCAACGCGCCGATACCACCGATCAGAATCGGGATCAGCAGAAACAGCCCGGTCAGCACGCCCAACAGGAGGACCTTACCACCGTAAGCCTGGTCCCTGCTGAGACCGTTTATAACCATTTGACGACCCGTGCGCCAGGTATACTCGGGCGCACAGAGCAGAATCATGAGCACGGGAACTAGGAATATCCCGCCCCCCTCGTGGAAGCCCAAAATCTGCGGCCAGCTGTCCGGCAAAGCAAAAGTCCGACCAGGGAACTGCGCTGTTCGCACGGAGATGACCGTGAAGATCGTGTTGAGCGCTACTGCTAACAGGAGAATCACCCAGAAGGCGACCCGACTTCTGGTCTTGAGCACCTCTATCCTGAAGAGAATCTGCAGCTTCCCGCTCATGAATCCTCCGGCACGGGCTTACCGTCAGTCAGATCCATGAAGATGCTCTCCAAGCTGTCGCGATACGGTGCGAGATGGGACAGATAGATGCCCTGTCGGGCGAGGAATCGGTTTACGCCGACCAGATCTCCGTCTGTCAGCGTCACAATGACCCCTTCCTCCGTCTGGCGCACGACTGCCGCGGCCGCGTAGCCCTTCAGTGCGTTCAGTATTTCATCGTTGGTGTCCGCCCGGAGCAGGGCGCGCGTCCCCTGACTGACCACTTCTTCCACCGACCCCTGCGTTAGGATTTTTCCCTTATGGATAATTGCGACATGGGAGCAGACCCGCTCAACCTCCCACAACAGATGGCTTGACAGGAAAATGGTCCTGCCGCGGGCGGCCAGCGAGCGGATGATTCGGCGAATGTCCCGCATTCCCTGCGGGTCCAACCCATTCGCCGGCTCGTCAAGGATAATGAGCTCTGGATCATTCAGCATGGCAGCCGCAAGCGCGAGCCGCTGCTTCATCCCCATTGAGTAGGCGCGGAAACGCCGATGCCCCTGGTCGGCCAGGTCAACTAGACTGAGACATTCTTCCACCCGGGCGTGACCGACCCCCTTAATGGTCGCGGCAATACGAAGGTTGTCGCGCCCGCTCAGGTAAGGGTAGAAATTGGGTGTCTCTATGGTGGCTCCAATACAGGAACGGGCGGCCAATACGTCCTTGGGGGCGGAGGATCCGAAAAGCGAAAACCGGCCGCCGGTCGGACGAATGATGCCCAGGAGCATGCCAATGGTGGTCGTCTTGCCACTCCCATTGGGGCCCAGAAAGCCGAAAACCTGACCCTGCTCAACCGAAATGGATACGCTGTCTGCCGCCATGACGGACTTCCCCCTGAGACTTCGGTAGCGTTTGCTCAGGTCGTGGGTCGCAACTATCGGCATGGATCAGGCAGGGCGGGATTCAGGAGCTGGCGGAATTGAATGCGGATGCAGACGCATTCGGCATTCCCCCAATACCGCCGTGCCGCCACCCGGTTGCACACGCAGAAAACATACGCAATCAGCAGCCTGGACTTCACGGCCATTGCCGGCAGCCCGCCTGACGCTGAATGCAGCTCGTCTGAAAACAGCGCAAACTATCATTGCCTCGTTTTGCGGGGAATAAGCGCGACCATCTCAAGGCAAAAAGCAGCGGGGGATCGGCATGTCCAAGGCCGAAATCAGTCCCGCCTCACTTGCTGAAACCAGCGGGATCGCATTAATCAGTGCGCCCACCGTGGCCGTATCCCCGTGAATTCCTCCCTCAATCTCCATTCGGATGGGCGGGTCTCCATCTACCATGATCAGATCTGTGGGGTTATCGGCCCCAACATACATGTACAACTCCAATGAAACCACCTCACGACCATACTTGTGCGCAACGGCAACCTGATGAATGCCCGCGACCTGCCCCCGTTGGATGGTCAGATCAGATGTTTCCACGGTGGCCGTCGCAATGACGGGTTTCACTGTCTGGCGTACATAGCCTTCTTCGATCCCAAGTCCCTTCATCACCATCAGACAGGACTCCTGGAGTCCGGCATGACCTATCTCCATCTTATCCGCCAGTGCCTTAAAATCTTCGCACGACAGGCCCGCACCAACCTTCTTTTGGAGAGGGAGCCGGCGCTTGCCAGCATCCACGCGTCGGACCACCTTAACGGAGTTGACGCGCGTGCACACCCCGGTAGCCGTCAAGGCGAGCACATCCATGGCATAGCCCGGATTGACACCGGTGCCGAACAGGGTTACGCCAAAATTAATGGCCGCTTGGTCAAGCTCGTATCCAACCAGGAAATTCTGCTCGGTCAGGTGGGAGAGCTCCTCGCAACTTGACACGACATCCGCTCCAGCCAGAATACACTGCAACAACTGCGACTGAACCTGCTCCAGGGACGAACCGGTCGTGTGCAGAACTACATCCGGCTGAAGATTGTGAAGCGTGCTTTTGGCCTCGTCTGAGACAACCTCATCGCAGGATACGCCGGCCAGCTCACCCACCGTTCGGCCAAACTTGTCCGGATCATTATCAATGGCCCCCACCAGCTCAATGGCCTCGGCAGGCTTCCTAAACAGCGCCCGAATGCATTCCAGTCCAATCGGACCCAGGCCGTATTGAACGACGCGGATTCTGCCAGGGTAGTTCATCAGTTGTCAGGCTGATGGAACGGATAGCCGAAATGACTCGGCGGCACGAAGGTCTCCTTTATGGTCCGGGCCGACACCCAGCGCAACAGGTTCAGGGGCGAACCCGCCTTATCATTGGTACCCGACGCGCGGGCACCCCCGAAAGGCTGCTGTCCTACCACGGCACCGGTGGGTTTATCGTTGATATAGAAATTGCCGGCGCAATCGCGCAGCGCGTCGCTCGCCTGAACAATGATCTTACGATCCGTGGCAAAGAGCGCACCCGTGAGGGCGTATGGCGATGTCCGGTCGACGATTTTCAGGGTCTCCGCAAACTTAGCGTCTTCATAGACAAAGATGGTCACGACCGGACCGAAGATTTCCTCGCACATGGTCAGGTAACCCGGATCCGATGCCACAATGACCGTCGGCTGAATGAAATAGCCCTCTGCATCCGAAAATCCGCCGCCGGCAATGACAGTCGCCTCGGGCGCATCCTGCGCATGTCTGATATAGCCGGTGATGCTGTCATAGGCTTTTTGGTCAATGACCGCGTTGACAAAGTTTGAGAAGTCTTCCACCGTACCCATCCGGATTTCGGCCAATTGGTCCAACAGGGACCGGCGCGTGGCATCCCACCGGGAAGCCGGCACATAGACCCGGGAGGCCGCGGAGCACTTCTGCCCCTGATACTCAAAGGCACCGCGCACAATGGCCGTCGCAACCACCTCTGGATTCGCCGAAGCATGCGACACAATGAAATCCTTGCCGCCGGTTTCGCCTACAATGCGCGGATACGAATGGTAATGGGCGATATTGGCCCCAATCGTGCGCCACATATGCTGGAATGTTCCCGTGGAGCCGGTAAAGTGCAGGCCGGAAAAATGCCGGGAGGCCAGCACCGGATCGCCAATTACAGGGCCGGGACCCGGCACCATGTTGATCACGCCCGGCGGGAGCCCCGCCGCTTCCAGCAGGCGGTAAACATGGTACGCCGAGAAAATTGCGGTTGAGGCGGGCTTCCACAGCACTGTGTTGCCCATAATGGCGGGGGCCACCGGCAGATTCGCCCCAATGGCCGTGAAGTTGAAGGGGGTCACCGCAAACACAAAGCCCTCCAGCGCCCGGTATTCCAGCCTATTCCACATGCCGGGAGAGGAATAAGGCTGATCGGCGTACAGGTCGTTAAGGAATTCAGCGTTGAACCGGTAGAAATCAATCGTCTCACAGGCGGCATCGATTTCAGCCTGGAAGGCATTTTTGCTCTGCCCCAGCATCGTGGACGCATTCAGCGTGTCCCGCCACGGTCCCGACAGCAGCTCGGCAGCTTTCAGGAAGATGGCAGCCCGGTCGGTATAGTGCATTCCGGACCAGTCGTGCCTCGCCTCCCGGGCCGCTTCAATGGCTCGGCTGACTTCTGCGGTACCGCAGTGGTGGACCTGGGCCAGCGTATGGGCATGCTCATGCGGCGGACGCACGGCCGCAGTCCGGCCTGTTCGGACCTCTTCGCCGCCGATAAAGGCTGGAATGTCCACCACCGACTCCTTCATGGAGGCCAGCTTAGCCTGTAGTGACCGGCGCTCCGGGGATCCGGGTGCGTAGCTCAAGACCGGCTCATTGATCGCATCAGGAATCGGAGCAATACTGTTGTTCATTCTGCCTCTTGAACGGTGATAGAGCAAGCGTACGTAATCTGGCGCTCCATGTTCGCGTTCAACTTTGCAGATTTGCTGAATTCGCCGGGGTCCGACAGAACATTGGTGCCGGCGATCCGTCTTACCTGATCCACCCTTCAATCCCGAATTTGGCCTCGTTTCATTCCTTCGTCGCCTGGCGCTATTTGCGGGGGGTACAGGGCCGCGATGGTGATCGCCGGTTCCTGCGCTTTATTCTGATCATTGCCGTAGGCGGGGTCGCCATCGGTGTCGCTGCACTGCTGCTGGCCTTGGCCATCGTCCGCGGGTTCAGTGAGGAGATCGAAGCTAAGATCATCGGTTTCGGAGCCCACATCCAGATCGAGAATGTGCGCAACGAGCCCCTTGATCAGGCCGAAGCGCTGACTGCCCATGTCATCCGGCACGAGGCGGTAGCTTATGTCCAGCCGGTCGTAAGCGAGTTCGCGCTGCTGCGAAGGTCCGCCCGGGAAATTGATGGGGTCAACCTGTGGGGCACAGACATGCTGCCCACATACCTTCAGGGGGCCATAGTTGATGGCAGCCGCGCACTTGGAGAGGACTCCAGCGGAGCCACCCGTCTGATTATGGGCCGCAGCTTGGCCGATCGCCTTCAACTGGAGATTGGCGAAACGGTGACCATGCTTTCCACGCGAACGCTCAGCGGGTCGGCAGCTGAGCTGGTTCGGGCACGCCCCAGATTCAAGCAGCTAACGGTCACGGGTATTTTTGAAACCTCCCTGGCGGATTTTGACGAGACGTATGTATTCACCCATATCGATGCCGCACGCCAGTTCCTGGCCTATGCGTCGGATGAGGTCACGCGCCTGGATGTGATGCTCCATGATGCGGCGCAGGCCCCGGACATAGTTCGGGATCTGGACGGTGAACTGGGGCTGGGTGTGCTCTCACGAACGATTTATGAGATCTATCGCGGGCTATTTGCGTGGGTGAGCCTGCAGGAAGCCATCATCCCGCTGGTGATCGGCATCCTGATCGTCGTTGCCGCCTTCAATATTATGGGCATTCTGCTCATGGTGGTGCTGGAGAAAACCCGCGAAATAGGCATCCTGACCGCCATGGGTACCACCAGGCGCGGCATCCGGCACCTGTATATGCTGCTGGGCGGGCTGATCGGCGGAGCGGGCACGGCAGCCGGAATTTCGCTGGCGCTCGTGTTGTGCCTGCTGCAAATGCGTTTCGGCATCATTCCACTGCCGGCCGAGGCATATTATATTTCGGTGGCACCTGTTTCCCTACGCTGGACTGATTTTGTGCTCGTCGGCATGATTGCGCTGGTACTGTGCACGGCTTCTTCCTATTTTCCGGCCCGTTACGCATCCCGTATTGATCCAATCCGCGTGATCCGATTCAACTGACCGCACCGCCCATGCTGCAGCAGAAGCTGACACCTACCCTGGAACGCAGATTTGTGCGGACACTGGATTTTCTGCAGGAATCCATGCCCGCACCCGCCCGCATTCTTGACCTGGGTGGTCCCAACCTGTTGGCCGAGCGCATGCGTGCTGTAGGCTATGAAGTCAGCAATACGGAGGGAGATCTGGATGACCCTCCGTCCGGAGTGCGTCAGTCCGGCCTGGATGCCGTAACGGCGTTTGAAATACTTGAGCACCTGGTGGCTCCGTTAAATGTGCTTCGCGCCATTGAAGCCCCCAGGCTCTTTGCCACGGTGCCGCTTCGACTGTGGTTTGCAACGGCCTACCGCAACCCGAACGATCCGCTCGACCAGCATTTTCATGAATTTGAGGACTGGCAGTTTGATTGGCTGCTGGAACGTGCCGGCTGGACCATAGTCAGGCGAGCAAAATGGACGAGCACGTTTTTCGGGATAGGCCTACGTCCGCTGCTTCGCACCGTTACGCCGCGACTGTATGCTGTAGAGGCTGTGCGCTGGAGGGATGACTGAGCGGAGTGTTGCGGCCGTTGAAGTTCAGCTATTCAGCGTTCTCAAAGAGCGCATGAAGTCGCGGTCGGTGCGCGTGATGGTGTCGGGGCCGCTGACAGCCGGGGGGCTCTTGGATGCCCTGTGTGCGGAGTATCCCCAACTGGGGCCGTACCGCGGCCTCATGGTGCTGGCGGTGAATCAGGCATATGCCCGTTCGGAAGACCCGGTGCGGCCCGGCGATGAAGTGGCGGTCATTACTCCGGTAAGTGGTGGATAAGCAAGCGGACAATTGGCGGGTACTGCTGACCCAGGCACCCCTGGATGTGCAGGCGGCCTATGACTTTCTGCTGTCTCCCTCGGCCGGAGCAGCAGTTGTTTTTGCCGGCACGACGCGCGAGTGGACCCGGGGCCGCCAAACCGTTCATCTGGAGTATGAGAGTTACGAGCCGATGGCACTGAAGGCCATGCGCGATCTCCTGGCGCACGCCGCGTCAGAATGGCCCGTCCTTAAGGCCTGTCTCATACATCGGCTGGGCGTGGTCCCCGTCAGCCAAGCCAGCGTTCTGGTGGGCGTTTCCTGCGCACACCGGCAGGACGCATACGAGGCATCCCGCTTTCTCATAGACTCCCTGAAGGTCCGAATCCCGATCTGGAAACGCGAACACTGGGCCGATGGAGGCCAGGAGTGGATCACCGGCGATCATACACCGAACACCCCGTAACCTACGCGCCGTAGGACGCAAGGGCCCCCTGGATGCGATCCTTTGGGTTCGGATGGGTATCCGGGTTGAATGACCGGCCGGAAACCTTTTCGAACAGCTCAATGTACCGGGCTGACACCTCCATCCGGACCTCATCGCTCAGATCGGGCAGGGTCTGACCTTCCTTCCCCGCAAAACCGTGATCCATCAACCATTCCCGGACGAACTCCTTGGAGAGCTGGCGCTGGGATTTACCCTGACTCAGCAGCTCTTCATAAGGCTCCTTGTAGAAATAGCGGGAGGAATCCGGGGTATGGACTTCATCAATAAGCAGGTACCGGCCATCTGCCGTGCGTCCGAATTCATACTTAGTGTCCACCAGTATGAGGCCTTGTGCGGCTGCCATTGCCGTACCGCGCTCAAACAGCAATAGTGAGATGGCCTCAAGGGTATCAAATGTACCCGCGTCCATAAGGCCCTGCGCAATAACTTCGTCACGGGTGATGTCTTCATCGTGGCCTTCATGCGCCTTGGTCGTCGGTGTCATGATGGGCTTGGGCAGACGCTCATTCTGCCGCAGACCCTCGGGAAGTGTCTTGCCACAGAGCACACGCGCCCCGGTCCGGTATGTGCGCCAGGCGTGTCCGACCAAGTAGCCGCGCACGATAAATTCCAGCGGTGAAGGGTCCAGTTTCCGGGCCACCGTTACATTCGCATCCGGGACCGCGACGATATGATTCGGCACGATGTCCTGTGTCGCCTCAAAAAAGTAGGCTGCCAACTGGTTCAGCACCTGTCCCTTAAAGGGGATGGTTTGGCGCAGCACAAAGTCAAAAGCGGATATCCTGTCCGTCGTAATCAGGATGAGCTGGTCTTCCTGGGTGTACGTGTCCCGTACCTTGCCCTGATAGCGGGTGCCCAGTTGCGGAAAGTCCGTCACCCGAAGGGACCGGCTGAGTTGGGTGCGGATTTGTTCAGTGTGCATATTGAATGAATAGACTCATCTCTGGTGGTTACTGGAGTAGCGGATACGCAGGGTCGGGGTGACTCTCTGGTCCACCCGCTCCTTTGTGCCCGGATTGTCAAGGCGGTACATCAGCCGCTCTGCTGCGGCCTGTCCGGTGCCTTCAATTCGTTGATCCACGCTGCTGAGCCCAATATAGTAGCTGGTTTTGATGTCATCGTACCCGACCAGTGCAATGTCTTGCGGCACAGACAGTCCGGCATCCCGAATCGACTTCCAGGCACCAATGGCCTGGACATCGCTGCTGGCCAGTACCCCGGTTGGGCGGGGCTCGGACTCAAGCAGTCGCTGCATGGCTTCAAAGCCATGCTCCTCACTGAAGCCGGCATGTTTGGCGGTCGTACCGCTCTGGAGTAGTTGCGGGTCAAAGTCTATCTCATGAGCCGTTAACGCGTCCTGATAGCCCCGGATACGCTGCAGCTGGAGATAGCCATCCGTGTACGCACGGATCATGCCGATCCGCACATGCCCCGCCATTATCAAATGCGTGGCCGCTATGCGGGCCCCTTCGGTGTCATCCCAGAAAAATGAATCGAACTGCGTATGGTGATTGCCGATAAGGATGACCGGTGCGCGTAACGCCTTAAGCTCCCGTGCCAGTGGAGGATCCACCGGAATGCCCGCCAGAATCAGGCCATCCACGGTACCGCCTTTGAGCTTGCTGCGGAGCCGCTGCAGCGGATCGCTGCTGCCGAGATCGAATAGGAGCAGATCATGTTCCCTGCCGGCCAGCACGGTACGCAGGCCCTTCAGGAGCTCGTTGTGAAACGGCGTGGTGAAGGTGGGAATGGCAATGGCGATGACTGTGGACCGGGGCTGGGCGAGCGATTTGGCCACACGATTAGGCCGGTACTTGAGCGCATCTATGGTTTCCAGCACATGCGCCCGAGTGGCCGCCGCCACATCCGGCGACTCGTTGAGCACCCGGGACACGGTGGATATAGCGACACCGGCCTGTTGGGCGACATCATAGATCGTCACGCGGGAAGCCTTACGGGCCATCTGGCAATTCGACCGGAAAATTTCAACGGCACCCTTGTACTATATTTGGGCGATACCTGTTCAGGAGCGCAGCGATGGCCAGTGTAACGCTGAAGAATGTGAGCAAGACGTACGAAAACGGACAGGAGGCCGTGCGAGAGGCCAGCTTCACGGTAAACGACGGGGAATTCATGGTACTGGTGGGCCCCTCCGGCTGCGGCAAGAGCACAACATTGCGCATGCTCGCCGGTCTGGAATCGGTCACCGCGGGCACGATTGCGATTGATGGCGATGTGGTCAATGATATGCCGCCCAAGGATCGGGATGTGGCCATGGTATTCCAGAACTATGCGCTCTACCCTCATATGTCCGTCTTTGACAACATGGCCTTTGGCCTGAAGCTCAGGAAGTACTCTAAGAGGCAGATTCAGGAACGTGTCCATCAAGCCGCGGAAACCCTTGGCTTAACCGAAATTCTCAAGCGGAAGCCGAAGCAGCTTTCCGGCGGTCAGCAGCAGCGAGTAGCGGTCGGACGCGCGATTGTGCGCAAGCCTAAGGTGTTCCTGTTTGATGAGCCGTTATCAAATCTGGATGCTAAGCTCCGCGTCCAGATGCGCGCTGAAATCGCCCGGCTGCACCGGGACCTGGCGGCGACCATGGTGTATGTAACACATGACCAGACGGAGGCCATGACCTTGGGGGACCGGATTGTGGTGATGAAGGATGGGGTAGTGCAGCAGATTGATGCGCCGCTTGCGTTGTACCGCAGGCCTGCCAACCTGTTTGTTGGAGGATTTATCGGCAATCCCGCCATGAATTTCATTGAGGGCACCCTAACCGGCGCTGATCAGATCTTTGAATCTTCGTCCGGCAGCGTCAGAATCCGCATAGAGGGCAGGGGGGATGATCAGGTCCGGCCCGTAACTGCGGGTATCCGGCCGGAAAGTCTGAAGCTCATCGGAAACGCGTCAGACGCTGATATCCGTGCGGAACGACTGCTGGTGGAGCACTTGGGGGCTGAAACACTGATTCATGCGCGCACCGGAACGGACCCATTCATTGCGCGCGTCAAGGCGGAAGAGGCCACCGACCTCGGCACCACGCTACACTTCAGGCTCGGCCCTGAGGATGTGCACCTTTTTGACACAGATACCGGACAGGCGTGGCCTTCGGCTGACCCGGATGTAACGGGTGGGGTTAAGGGAGCGTGAGGCAGGAGTCAACCCGGGTGGAACTTTTGGCTGGCTGTCGATCTTGCGCAAGGCCAATTGCGCCCCAAGAGGGTTAAACGGCTTATTGGGCATCCTCCTTAAGCGTAAACAACCGCGGACAATTGCCGGATGGCAGGTTGCGCCAAAGTCATGGTTGCGACCCGATGCGGCCATTTGTGATCTAAAACATGGTGCCTTGAGGCTAAGGCTGCCGTAGATTCCCCGGCACTCCTGCATGTTTCAGGGAAGGTCGGAAGGGGAACGAAGGATGGCAATTTGCCGTAGGAGCTTTGCGCGCAGGAATGGCATTTGGGGTGGCTGTAACCGATTGAACTGACAGCAGTATGACCGAGATAGATCTCCGGTCGGATTCTCCACGCTCCAAGGATCACCTCAAAATTATTTTTGATGTGGACGACCGGGGGAAGGCGCGGTATTTTCATGGCCGCCAAACTGTGATTGAGTCATTTGACAGACTGCGTCGCAGCGCAAGTGAGCGAGGAAATGGGACAATCTTTGTCGTCCAGGGCGCGCCCGGTGCAGGCAAAACGGCGTTACTGCATGTTCTCAAGGCGCGGGCTCGGAAGGACAGGTGGCGTGTAGGGACGATTAATCCAAGTGCGCTGGGTGATCCGGTGGAGATGGCCGACAGCCTTGGGGTTAGGCTCAAGAGACACATCCGCAGCCATATTGAAGGAGGATTCCAGGGTGTGAAGGCTGGACTGACAAGTACCCGACCCGCGAAGGAATCCGTACGTCATGTTCTTAAGTCGGCATCACGATTTAAGCGTGGAGTGCTCCTGGTGCTTGATGAGGCACAGACCATCGCTTGGGAAGCGGAGCAGCGCACGGTCCTTTACACGCTGAATTCCATCCTCAATGGTGAATGGAATCGACCGGCGATCTTGTTGGCTGGTGGGCTCAGTACCACCCGCCAGGCTTTTCAAACGTTGGGGATTTCCCGGCTGCGGGGAGACTGCCTCGTCAATCTGGCCCGGCTGAATGCAGACGCTGAAAGGGCTGTAATCCGAGATTGGCTGGTCAAGGCAGGCCGGGCCAAGGGGGAAGTTGCGGAATGGATTGACGCTATTGCCAGCGAAACCGATGGCTGGCCGCAACACATTGTCAGTTTTGCCGAGCCCGCCAGTCAGTTACTGAGGGCTACCAATGGGGTTCTAACAGCGCAAGGGCTTAGCGCCGTGATATCAGAAGGTGTGCGGCGCAAGAACCAATACTATTATGGCCGCATGGACGGGGTGTCACGCAAGAACCGCACTGCTCTGGCTGGCTTTCTCCGTGGAAGGCCGCCCGATGCGGCCTTCACCCGGGATGAGGTATGGTCAGTCCTGGAAAGTGCGAATCCGCCAGAAGAGGTCGTGATGATGTTTGAGGCATTCTTAAGGAAAGGCATACTTGCGTGGACTCGCGACGCTGACTTAGCAGTGCCTATCCCTTCAATGCGAAGGTGGTTGGTCAGCACCTACGGCCCGTAGCTGCCGGTGCGTAGCCCACTGCGGACGCATTTGGCTCCTTATCCGCGATGATTCGCACCCTTCGGAGTCCTTCTCGGAGTTCTGCGCCGCCGGTGCCGGGGCCTGGCGAAACTGGCTGCGCAGAGCCCGTCAATGTCGTCATCAGGTCAGCTCTGACTGGCGGGCAGCGACAACTGAACGGGGGCTTGAGGCCGCTAAGTCCAAAACGCCCGCGCAGACCAGGAACCCGCCGTTGGACTGCTGCATGTACCCCACCTTTTAAGCAGTTGAGGAACCATGAAATCACCGGATCTAGGCAAGAGGGACTCAGAGGCTGGCAGGAGGGACATCGCACTCCTGAAAAAGCTGGCTGAAGGTGGCCGCAAGATGACACCGGCGGACTACCGGGCGCAACGCAGATCGTATGCGCTCACGGCTGCGACGACATCTGAAGAAAGGGGAATGTTGGCGAAACATTATGATAGCATCCATGGCGATTAGTCCATGATCGTTCATGAGCTTGCAGGCGGTGCACGAAAGTCATGCGGCCTATAGAAAATTAGATGCAGAGAATCGGTTAAGGCAGCTCGATCGATTGACATCTCTCGTCAATGCAGCCATCCAGATCTCGTTTCTGTCGCAAACTGAAATCAAGGCTCTGAATTTCCACGCCATCGGATGACGGCATGCGCATGCGGGCCAGTATCGGCCTGTTGATGTACGTGTCGGCGAACACATGCCGCCTCAGCATTTCCGGGTCGCGTCGCTCATGTATGACATGGTTAACCGCGTCAATCGCCGTTGGACCGAATTCAGCCCGATGAGTATGGCTGCATACGTGTTGTGGCGGACCATTTGGATCCATCCGTTTGTCAACGGCAACGGCAGGACTGCCAGAACCGCGTGTTACTTTGTCATCTGCTTGCACGCAGGATTCTGAGTAAGCGGCGATCCTGTTCTACCGGTGCGTTTGAAGGGACACCCCGAGTACATTCCCGCTCTCAAAACAGCTGACCGAACCGGGGATCTGCTGCCGTTGGAAATGCTTATTGGTCGTCTATTGATCGAGCAGGCAGGCATCCCATCAGAGTAGAATTACCCAAGGCTATCTGCACCGAACCTGTCGGTGCCTGGGCGGGTTCTTGCGCCACCATCCCGCAATTCTTGCGTTTTTCCGGTCGTGGGAAAGGCAGAACTGGCTACGGGCTCCGGACAGCAAGAATCGCATAGACCCTCGTGCAGAATTCGGAGTCCGGTTCTATCGGCGAATCACTGACGGATGGTGGGGACGATATTCGCCAGGTGGGTGCCAGAAGGCAGTTTGGAGCAAGTCAGGACAGGATGGCTGGCCCGGCTGCTACCCGATTGCAGTCTGCAGGAGTGATGGCCACATACGAGAGGGCCTGGATCGGCGGATCGGAATAGTCGTCATGACCGTAGTACCTTGGTGGCGCGCCTCGCTGGCTGTTCAGTCGGTGTCGATCACCCAGCAGCTCGGGCAACCGGGACTACAACGCCCAAAGTGTGGTACATATTGGAGGCTGCGTTTCCGTGGCGGTAATCCAATCGGCAGGGTTGTCAAAATTGAGCAGAAATTGTGTGGAACCCTCCGACCAAAACGCGGATGTCGCATAAGCGCAGCATCAACGAATTCGCCCTTCTGGACGCGTCATGTACTTGATGATCACCGGCTGTGCACAGGAAGGAACCTTACCCATATGACCCGCATCGGATTCAACGCTGCCTGAGCGGCCCTTGCGGTCCAGTGGATACCCGGCGTGGATCTGGGCTCAGAACCCGCACAATTCTTACGATTTATTGTAGATTATGCCCGGTTGAATGGCCCCGAACATGATCTTGCTGGAGCATATTAAGGCCGAAAGCTACCGTGTCTGCTTGACTGCCGCCGGGCACTACGAGCGTGGCATCACCGGCTCCATCGGGTAAATGGACGTATTCGCCTTCCGTAAGAAACTGGTTGAAGAGTACGGGCGCTTCACGCGATCGTTCTGCGAGATCCGTGCCGAGGACATTAAGAAATTTGTGGACGAAAAATATGCGGCGGAGAATTTTTGGCCCTCGCCCATCATTCAGCTCAACCCCAACTTCAAGTCAGGGGGCAGGGTGGACGCGCTGGTGGGAGAGGGCCTGCTTGAGCCTCCATGTGCGGAGATCTTCGCGGAGGCCGGCGAGCCTTATACACTTTACCAGCATCAGGTTGCGGCCATCAAGGTAGCGCAGAGTGGGGGCAGTTATGTGCTTACCACCGGCACCGGCTCAGGCAAGTCGTTGGCGTACTTTATCCCAATCGTAAATGATGTGCTTCGCAGGAAACGGGAGCAATCAGGTGGCCCACAAACCACGGCCATTGTTGTTTATCCGATGAATGCCCTCTGCAACAGCCAATTGGAAGAGCTGGAGCGATTCTTCGGCAAGTGTGATAAGGACCACACGCCACCTGTGACCTTTGCGCGGTACACAGGACAGGACCCGGATGACCACAAAGACTGGGTAGCGGCAAACCCTCCAGACATTCTGCTAACCAACTATGTCATGCTGGAACTCATCATGACCAGGTTCCTGCCGAATGACAAGCGTATTCGGCACCACGCCCAGGGCCTGCGCTTTCTGGTGTTGGATGAGCTGCATATCTATCGAGGACGACAGGGAGCGGATGTGGCCATGCTGGTCCGGCGCGTGCGGGAGCGCTTCAATATGGACCTACAATGCGTGGGGACATCCGCCACGATGTCATCCGGTGAAGAGAGGCCTGCGGAACGCAATAGGGTTGTTGCAAACGTAGCATCGCGGCTGTTCGGCTCCACCGTTAAGCCGGAGCATGTGATAACCGAAACCCTTACTTCGGTCACGGAAAGGTCCAGCGTTCCGACGGGAGCAGCACTGAAGGCATTGATTGAGAGGAGCATACCCGCGGTAGTGTCCTACAACAGGTTGAAGCGAGACCCGTTTACGGCTTGGGTGGAGTGGACGCTAGGGTTAGAAATCGTTGATGGTAAACTGATTCGCGTATCACGCCCGCTCTCGGTTAACGCGGCTGCGGTAAAGCTCTCGGAATCTACTGGACTTAGAGTTGATACCTGCATGCAGTACCTGCGCGAATATCTGCTGAGAGCATCCCGTTCGCAGAATGAGCGTGGTCGCAACCTGTTTGCTTTTCGGCTGCACCAGTTCATCAGCGGAGCATGGAGCGTGTTCACTTCGCTGGAGCCACCAGGGGATCGCCACCTTACCCTTTCTGGACAGCGATTTGTGCCTGATGATGGCGAGCGGAAGCGCAGATTGTTTCCACTATGCTTCTGCAGGGAGTGCGGACAGGAGTATATCCCGGTGTGGGCCACCAAAGAAGGCCAGCGGATCGAGTCCCTTGATCCTCGGGACCTTACTGAGCGTTCCAACGATGATGAGACCATTCAGTCAGGCTTTCTGCTATTGGACCCCGAACGAGTGTTCCGGGCGGATGTAGTCGAGGGAAACTACCCGGAGGACTGGGTTGAGATATTCCATGGCGCTTGGCGACTCAAGAATTACTACCGCAAATACCGCCCCATCGCCATTCATGTAGATACCCTTGGTGGGGCAGATGAATCAGGGACTCCCGGCTGGTATATCCCCGGTCCGTTCCGATTCTGCCTTAACGGTGAGTGTGGTGCCGTGTATTCCGGGCATGTGCGAAGTGATCTTTCTAAGCTTTCAAGCCTTTCGGGCGAAGGCCGCAGCTCAGCCACGACGATACTAACGCTATCTGTTCTTAAGCGGCTGATCGAGGGGGATCTGGATGATGAGGCGAAGAAGCTCTTGGCCTTTACCGATAACCGTCAGGATGCCAGCCTGCAGGCCGGGCATTTCAACGACTTCATCCAGGTGCTACTGCTGCGGAGCGCCCTCATAGCGGCCGTAAAACAATCCCCAAGCCAATCACTCTCGGACGAAACCATTGCTCTGGGTGTCCTTAATCAGCTCCGACTGACCAACGATCAGTTCGCTGCTAATACTCAGCTTCGGGGCCCGGCGCGAGAACGAACGCGCCAGACTCTGTTGAATGTGCTTGGGTACCGGATTTACAGAGATCTGGAACGCGGGTGGCGCATCAACAACCCCAATCTTGAGCAGCTGGGCCTACTTGGCATCCGATACCTGGGGCTGAAAGCCTGTTGCAGCGATGAAGAGGTGTGGGGCGAAGGGCCAGAGCTCCTGACGAGTGCAACTGCTGCAAACCGTGAGAATATTGCGCATGACCTATTGGAGCGGATGCGACGGGCCCTGTGCATCAAGACAATCTACCTTGACCGTAATCGCATTGAGAGACTGCGCAACCAGAGTTATAACGACTTAAAGGAGCCTTGGGGGCTTTCAGAGGGCGAGAATGTTTGGGGGGCCAGAACTATGGTGCCGGAATCAAGACGGGGCAGGGGGCCGAGCGACCATATGTATCTGTCCAGTCGGTCCGAGTTCGGACGCAAGCTTAATGCGGATGATCGCTGGGGGGAAGATAATCCGTACTTCACCGGCAACCTCAGCAAGGACGAGTACAGCCAGGTGATCAACGCCTTGCTAACCGCGTTGGGACGGTACGGCCTGATTGAAGTGGTACCGCTGGCCAACAGACAGTCAGGGTATCAGATCAACAGCAGCGTGATGGAGTGGCACCTACCATCGAACGAGGATGCCCAACGGTCCAACCTGTTCTTCCGCAGACTTTATCGGGACACAGCGAATCTCTTGTCTGACAACAACAATTTCCTCCATCGGATTGCCGCCAGAGAGCATACGGCTCAGGTTGAGTCCGAGGATAGAGAAGAACGTGAGAAACGATTCCGGCAGGGCCTCAAGAAGGACGGACTGCCGGTGCTTTATTGCTCACCAACCATGGAATTGGGTGTGGATATCGCCACGCTCAATACGGTGTATATGCGGAATGTGCCACCGACCCCGGCCAATTATGTCCAGCGCGGTGGCCGGGCCGGCCGAAGTGGTCAGCCTGCCCTGGTGGTTACCTACTGTGCCGCCAGATCGCCGCACGATCAATATTTCTTTCAGGATCCTCGGCGCATGGTGTCGGGGGAGGTGAATCCGCCATCCATTGATCTGGCCAATGAGGAGCTCATCCGCAGCCATTTGCATGCGGTGTGGCTCGCGGAGACGGGCGTTAGGCTGGACTCAACTGTAAAGGATTTACTTGACCTGGAGGATAACCAACAACCCGTGTATCAGGAACTCCATGCACAGTTGGATCGAAGCCTTGTGCGCGAACAGGCGATGCTGCGGTCAGGCAGGATTCTTGAGACCATCCACAGCGATCTTACGACGACAGCCGCCCCGTGGTATTCAAATGACTGGGTCAATTCCGCAGTACAGACTGCCTGGAGGCGCTTTGACACGTCGTTTGAGCGCTGGCGGTCACTTTATCGGGCCACGACGACACAAATGGATGTAGCCAACAGGGTAATTGGCAATCCTGCGGCAAATGCAACCGATCGTGATCGAGCCAAGAACCAGCACGACGAAGCTTTCCGGCAGCAGAAGCTCCTGCTTTCTGCAACTGATCGAAGGCAGTCAGATTTTGCAACATATCGCTATTTGGCGGCGCAGGGATTCCTCCCAGGGTATAACTTTCCACGACTGCCACTTATGGCTTTCATCCCCGGCAGCAGACTCACCGGATCAAGACAGTCCGTGCTGAACAGACCGAGATTTATTGGGTTGGCGGAGTTTGGCCCCCAGTCATTCATCTACCATGAGGGGAATACGTTCCGCGTAGCGAAGGCCATGTTATCCATTGATGAGGTGGCAGACGCGTCTTCCAGAAGGATGCTCCCTGTTCGAGAGGTTGCCATTTGCTCAAGGTGCGGGTACGGACATTTTGGAGCGGAGAAAGACAGCGAGTGCTGCGTGCGGTGCGAAGGTCGCCTGACGGATGCTCGAATAATTTCAAATCTATTCAGAATTGAGCAGGTGTCCACCCGGCGGGTGAATCGAATCACCTCTGACGCTGAAGAGCGACAGCGTCAGGGCTACGAAATGATCACGACCTACAAATTTGCGACCAAGGATGGCACGCCTCTAGTGGACTCCTTCCAGTATGTGGTGGATGGCGAGGTTTTGATTGAGTTGGAATTCGGGCCGACAGCCACTCTCTGGAGAGTAAATCTCGGCTGGCGCCGACGGCGGGCAAAAACCATCTATGGTTTCAATGTGGATCCCAACACGGGCATATGGGCGAAAAATGAGCAGGCACCGACTGATGCGGAAGATGATCGGATAGAGAATACCGCCTACACTGAGCGCATTACCCCGTATGTCCAAGACACCAAGAATGTGCTGATCATCAAACCCTCGCCCGAACTGGACGACACGGCCGTTACAACCCTGCAGTACGCGTTTAAGCGCGGCATAGAGAAGGTTTATCAACTGGAGAATTCCGAGTTAGCCGCGGAGCCGCTGCCGGATGCCTCTAATCGCAGGGCTATCCTGCTGTATGAGGCCTCAGAGGGAGGGGCTGGTGTTCTGAATCGTATTGCCCGTGATGCCAGCGCGCTCGGGCGCGTGGCCCGGGCGGCACTTGAAATTTGCCACTACGAGGCTCAAGCAGACCGGTGGAGCAGCCACAAGGCACTTACAGATCAGTTGAAGAACTGCGAGGCAGGATGTTACAAATGCCTCCTGAGCTATTACAACCAATTGGATCACGACAGGATTGACCGGAAACACGAGGCGGTCATAGCCATCCTGTGCCAGCTAACAGCCGCCAAGCAGGAACGCACCCGTCACATAGAGATCCGTTCGCCATCACTTGACGCGCTGATTGAGCGCTGCGATTCCGATTTAGAAAGGGACTGGCTCCGATTCCTCTCAGACAACGATTATGTGCTGCCTGATCGTGCCCAGCCGCTGTTGAAAGGATACAAGACGCGCCCAGACTTCCAATATTTTGACCATCAAGTCATTGTGTACGTAGATGGCATTCATCATTTTGGCGAGCAAAAAAGGAAGAAAGACGCAGAGATCAGGGCCTCGCTTGCGGCTGCGGGGTATACCGTCATATCGTTTGCGCACCGGAAAAAAGATTGGCCCAAGACCATAGATCGGTTTGCTTGGGTATTCAGGCCCTCAAGTGTATGTGCCTTACATGGGTAAGGCACTCGCGTATAGACCGGGAGATCTGGTGCGTGCTCGAGGGCGGGAATGGGTCGTGCTACCGGAGTTGCGGCCGAATTTGCTCAAACTGCGCCCGATGGGTGGGACCGACAGAGATTCCACGCTCATATACCTGCCGCTTGAACCCGAGCCTCCCAAGCCCGCCACATTCAGCTTGCCGGACCCCAATCAGTCTGGTACGCTGGAGGCCACTTGGCTCCTGATGACCGCCTGCCGCCTGAAGCTCCGCGCCGGGGCTGGGCCTTTCAGGAGCTTTGGGCATCTGAATTTTGAACCGCGTGCTTATCAGCTGGTCCCGTTAATGATGGCGCTCAGGATGGATACCATCCGGCTCTTGATTGCTGACGATGTCGGAATTGGCAAGACGATAGAGGCGGGCCTGATTGCCCGCGAGCTGCTGGATCGCGGTGAAATTACTAAGTCAGCGGTAATCTGCCCGCCCCATTTGTGTGACCAGTGGCAGCAGGAATTGGAGACAAAGTTCAGCATTCAGGCAGACATTGTCAGCGCCGGAACGGCGCGTCGGCTGGAGCGGAATGTGCCCGCTGGGGAGTCCATTTTTGAAGTTTACGATCATACGGTCGTATCGCTGGATTACATCAAATCGAATCGTCGCCGGGACGAATTTGCGCGAGTCTGTCCTGACTTTGTGATCGTCGATGAGGCACATACGTGCGTTCGCGCCTACGATGGCTCCCGGCATCAGCGCCACGAGCTATTGATCAAACTGGTAGAATCCGAACGCGGACGCCACTTAATATTGCTTACTGCTACGCCCCATTCGGGAAACGATCGGGCCTTTCACAATTTGCTGGGACTGCTGGACAGTCGGTTTGAGGAACTCCAAGATCTGAACACACAGCCGGAGCGAATTCACCTTCGTGAAGAGCTGAGTGCTCATTTTGTCCAAAGGCGCCGGGGCGATATCGCTGAATGGAACGATTCAGCTCAATTCCCAGTGCGCGAGAGTCGGGAAGCAACCTACCGGCTGACCGGTCAATGGGGACAGCTCTTTTGGGATGTTCTCAAGTATGCTCGCACTATGGTGGCAGGGGCGGCATCTGGGACACATTTGGAGCAACGGATGTCATGGTGGGCTGCGTTGGCCCTAATGCGCTGTATTTCGTCAAGTCCAGCAGCGGCTTCGATGGCACTTAGAACCCGAATGGAGGCTGTAGAAGGTCGCGCTGCTGCTGAAACACTTGAAAAGTTGGAACAGACGGCAGTAGCAAGGGTCATGGATATGGAGGAGGACGACTTCGTAACCGCCAATGAATTGGTACCCGCAGGAACAATTGAGTCTGAGGGTGCCAGCACCCAACTTAGCCAGCTCATTGCTACGGCTGATTCCCTGCGAGGCCCCAGGACGGATCCGAAACTAAAGCTCCTGATCAGGCAGGTCCGGGAATTAATCAGAGATGGATTCCGCCCTGTGATCTTCTGCCGCTATATCGCTACCGCCCATTACGTGGGAGAGAATCTTGAACGCGTGCTGCCCGCAGCCGGCACCCGGGTTGAAGTGATCACCGGAGAACTAACGCCGCAGGAGCGTGAAGCGCGCGTGGAGACATTTGGTGACTTGGACCCAGATGTAACGCCCGTCTTGGTAGCCACGGACTGTCTGTCCGAGGGAATCAACCTGCAGAATTACTTTGACGCGGTGATCCATTATGCCTTAACCTGGAATCCCACTCGGCATGAACAGCGCGAAGGTCGCGTTGACCGGTTCGGACAGATGAACCGCACCGTGCGAACTGTAATGATCTACGGCCAAGACAATCCGGTGGACGGTGCCGTGCTTCGCGTGATTCTGCGCAAGGCTAAGCAGATTCGTAAGGAATTGGGTGTAGCTATTCCAATACCCAGTGACAATAGCGCGGTTGTGGAGGCCATCATGAAGACCGTATTGCTCCGGGCGGGCAGTACGCAGCAGGACCAGAAAGAACTGGATTTTGGAGAGGTTGAATCGGAATTGGATGCGGGATGGGAACGAGCCAGCACCAAGATCAGCCGAACGATTTTTGCCCAGCGCAAGCTGCGACCGAAAGAAGTGCTCAATGAGTGGCGAAAGGTCGTGGACATCTTGGGCGGACCGGAAGACGTAAAGCGTTTGCTTCATGTCACGGCGAGACAATTGGGCACACCAATGCAGGGTCACAAGGGCACCTTAAGGCTGCCCACCGTGCATCTACCTCCTTCACTGCGCGAGCAGCTCACAGCCATCGGCGTGACGGAAAATACCCGGATTGCTGCTGAAATGCCCGTACCGGCAGGCTGCATTCATGTACATCGGGCTCACCCGCTTGTAGCGATTCTGGCCGACTATGTGACAGAGCAGGGCCTGGAGGCGGATGGTGACTTTGTGCGTGCAAGATCAACGGCGATTTTCACGTCCGATGTCAGTGTGCTCACTTATCTGTTTCTGCTGCGTCTGCGTTGCCATATCCATGTCAGAAAACAGGCAGGGAGTCAAGCACACATGTCCCACAAACAGTTGCTGGCGGAAGAATGCCTCACAATGGTTCATGAATCCGGCAATAAGTCCGCGCAAGTGCTAAGTGCATTGGAGGTCCAAGAATTCATGCGGATAACGCCGAGTCGCAACATGCATAGTGGCCAAAAATCTCTGCATATTAGGCAGGCACTTGACTGGTATCGGAACAATGGGCAAATTCTCAAGAGAATCGCGCAAGGGCGGGGCCAAGAGCTCTTGCAGGACCACCGCCGAGTCCGAACGGCAAGTGGGATAAAAGGGATCATGTACGAGGTGGAGCCAGCGTTTCCGATGGATGTGATTGGCATAGCCGTGCTGGTTCCGGTCACTACCGACTGATTTATGCCAGCGATGCAACGGGCGACCATGACAGGCCGCAACGAAGGCCCAAGGAAACCTGCTACGGCGGAATTGAGAAAAGCAGAGGCGGCTGGTCCTGCCACATGAGGGATCAGACATTGGCAACAGAAGTTCCGCAGCGATTAGAATCGTCGGCTGCGGGATGGCTGAGCAGCAGGTGCGCGCACGGATCACTCGGCACATCTATCGCCTCGACCTTTGGGATCACGGCAGACATCGAGTCAGGATCCGACACCGTGCTGAGTGCCGAAGGGTGGTTGCGCTTGCCATGAGACTCCGGCTACGAGTGTATAGGCCAGCATGCAGTATGACTCTTCAGATCCGAATTGCTCTCGGATTTGCACGACTGCACTAAGGCACACGCCTAGGGAGTGGACCGACTGGAAGACTATGTGGGTCGCTTGGGATCGCTCTTATTCAGCGGGTGAACTGATCGCATTGCTAGGCTGTGTCGGACTCGCGCCTATTGAAACATCCATAACGGACTCATTTGCGTCCGTTCAGCTGGATTCCCCTGACGGTGCCAGAATCGTGATTCGGACGTAAGCGTACGGTAAAGTACGTCTTGACGGGGGTCTGAGATCTCAGGAGATTT
>JAPPNA010000036.1 GCA_028873925.1 Bacteroidota bacterium
TGGCACGACCTGACCGACCGCGTAGCCGCGATTTTGCACGGCGAGCCGCTGCTGCCGCTGGAGAGTGAAGATGTTCGGACGAGTGCCGAAGACATTGCTTGGTGCCTTAAGGCAAAGGGCTACGACATCCATGCGCCCCTGGATGACCGCGACCTGGTGATCAACGATGAGATGCGTCACATGGCGGTCCGCTCGGTCGGCGGTGAGCGGGTGGGTCTGCAGGCCTTGGGTGCGTCTGGGCTTTATGGATCTGCTGCGTGAGCTCGGCTTCAGTGAAACCCGGGTGCGCATTGCGGCGGCACTGGTGATCGGGCGTATGATGTCGCCGGACAGTGAGGCCCACACCTACAACTGGATGCTGGTGCGGAGTGCCATTCTGGATCTGTTGGACCTGGAGATGCCCTGTGCGAATTCACTCTACCGGAAGGGTGATCACCTGTATACGCACCGTGAAGCTCTGTGCAGGAGCTGTTTGATCAGTTGCAGCAGCTGTTTAGCTTTGCGGGGTCGATCCTGATTTGCGATCTGACCAATGTCTACTATCACGGCAAAGAGCGTGGAAAGCTGCCGCGCTACGGGCGCAGCAAGGAGAAACGCTCCGACTGTCCACTGGTAACTCTGGCGTTGGATGCGTCGGGCTTTCCGCTGCGGGCGGAGATCATTGGGAGCATTGTTTCCGAACCCAAGAGGTTCAAATCCGCGTTATCACGCCTTAACGGGTGCATAGTGACCGTAATGATGAATGCGGGCATCTCAACAGCGGCGAATCTGGCGTGGTTAAAGGCCCAGGATCTGGATTGGATCTGCATCGTGCGGTCGCTCCCGGAGGGACCCTGCCTGCCAGCCCTGTCCTCCGCTTGGAGTGATCACTTCACTCGCACAACGGCATGCTCAGGCGGGGCTTTTTTGCCCTCCGGGTCATCCTGAGCCACGAGCAGCGAGGCCAGTGCCATCCAAACGGCTGGCTCCCCGGTCACCGGCATACCCCCGTAACAGAGACCACACCTGCCTGGCCGGGTCCCATGCCGCCAAAGGAACACGCGATACTGCCCCCGGCAGGCGGTCCAATCTGGATAAGTCACGGTTTGCCAGACGCAGAACTGGCCATCCAGAATCTGACAATCGGCCCGACCTGCGTCATACCAGACCCTACAATTCCGGCCGGAGCGGGTCCGTTACGGACATCCCGTGGAGGCATCACCGGGTTGCGCCACACCCGTATCACCGCGCATAATAAGGGTCCTCCGAGTTTGCCCGACTGCCAGCCGCCGCATCTTTGAGGTTCCGACATAGAAGCTCTTTTGGGCAAACACTATTCGGGATGCACGGGCAGAATGCCGGCCGCGCGCAGGTAGTTGTCCTCCAGCCGACGCATTGCCGCCCGGTCGGGTTCGGTGGCGTCCGCGTAGCCGATCAGGTGCAGCAGCCCGTGCGCCACATATCGGCAGGCCTCCTGCAGGAAAGTAGCCTCAAATCGCTCGCAGTGCGCCCGGGCGTAATCCAGGCTCACATAAACCTCCCCATCAATGCGGTCGGAATTATTGAGGGCGAAACTCAGCACATCGGTGTTAAAGGCGTGACTGAGCCATTCTTCATTGAGTCTCCGGACAACCGGTCCTTGAGTCAGGATCACATTCAACGAGGCTGCCTCGCGCCGTTCGCCGCGCAGGATGGTGTCAACCAGCGTACGGACAAGGGCCAAGTCCACCTGCAGGGTGGGGTGATCCTGGTGGATCTGAATGCCCTCGGGCGGGGCCGGATCAGGAAAGATCTCCAAACAATGTCTCAGTCATGGATAAGGCCACCGTGCTCATTACCAGCTCCGGCGAAATCGCGGTCAGGTCGGACGACAGCAGACGGTTGTCAAAATTGGCGTACAACGAGCAGCCCGCCTGCCGCTCCACCACCATGCCGTTGGTGATGCCGCCGCGCCGGGCAAAAAAAATCACCTCCCCCAACTCTGCACTCGTGATGAAACCGGTGCAGCCCTGGAGCTGGAGCAGGGAGCTGCGCGTCATTACCGTGACCAGATTGTCAGGAATGTGTCCCCGGATGGCATCCGGAAAAACCAGCCGCATCGAAATTTCCAACTGGATGCTGCGGCCACTCTCGCGGTCAGAGAGCCTGAAGCGAACGATATCGCCATCCTGCCGCGCGTCTGCCTGAAGCACCTCAGCGATCTCAGTAAAATCGGTGTCCTTGAAGGCGAAACTCATGGTCATATCAGTCACAAACTGTCCGGCAGCGCGGCCACGGAATCAGAATCCGCGGGCACAAAGGACAGCCCCTCAAATCGCGTGCGCAGCTGTTGCGCCGTAATCCGGTTGTCGCTGCCCAAGGCCTCGGCCAGGGTGTTTTCCAGATTGGCCGCCGCTTCATAGGCTCGGGCTTCCAGATACATGGTGCGCATGGCTTCAATAAACTGCTCGTGATACCGCAACAACTGTGCGGAGTTAGCTGTGGTCAGATCATGGATCAGTTTTGGCTCGGCCGCCTGCAGAACGGCTACGCTTCGATCCAACAGACCCGCAGCCCGGTATCCGCGGGCCAGAGACATGTGCGACGCAACCGAGGCCGGAATGACATCAAGCGGAATCTTGGACATTATGGTATCCAACACGGCTACACCCTCTTCGGTGTGACCATCTTCAATAGACGCAAGGGCGATTTGGCCGAATACGCTGCGGTAATTGTCCACCATGCGGCGGATGTTTTCGTCGTAATACACCCTCGGATTATTCAGATTGGTGAACCTGAAATGTTTCAGGCGCTCCAAGGCAATCGCCGGTTCCACTCTCCCCAGTACTCTGTCATGGCGCAGCGGGACCACCCGATTGGCCTGTCCCTCCAGCTGCAGGAAATTCTCCAGGTTCAGCCGGCCATCCGGCGATACCGTAACAGCAAAATAAATCGGACGCTGCCATCCCTGGATAGCATTGGTATGCAGAATATCCAGGGCGGCCAGATCAGCTCCGTAAACCAGATTGATCGGTTGATTGGTGTTGGGATCCATTGAGTAGGGGCGGCCCTCCATGGTCCAGGTAAGGTTGCTGTCAAGCCGCAAGACATTGGCCTGACCGCCAAAGACTTCCGATTCCTGCATCAATAGTGACTTATCTACCGGGAGGGTGATTTCCCGGGGCTCCCAGAGCCTGGGCCCAAGTCTGCGAACCTCTTCTTGGGACATCGAAATCGGCAGCGGTTCCGACTCACGCGAATACTGATTCTTGAGCTGACGCACATACCAGGATGTATTGAGCAGCGACAGATTCACCACCCGCACATCACGCCTGACACCTTCCACCTCCTGGGCGTACCACAGCGGAAAGGTATCATTGTCGCCATTGGTGAAAATCACGGCATCATCAGCCAGGCTCATGAGCATGTTGTAGGCGTACTCGGGTGCCACGTAGCGTCCCGACCGGTCATGATCATCGAAATTCTCCAGTGTCATCCATCCCGGTACTGCCAGGAATACCACAGCCGCCACGATACCGGTGAGGATCGGGCGCGCTGAAGCGGCATAGGTCGCCAGCAGGTCCCTGACGAGTTGGATAAATCCGGTAGCACCAATGCCAATCCACAGGCAGAAGGCGAAAAAGCTGGCAACATAGGCATAGTCCCGTTCACGCGGCTGCATGGGTGTCTGATTGAGATACAGAATAATGCCCACCCCCGTGACCAGAAACAGCACTAGCACACTGAAGCCGCGGCGCCAGTCCCTGGAAAAATGGTACATCATGCCGAACAGCCCCAGCAGCAGGGGTAGCGCAAAATACCTGTTCCGGCTCGCCCGCTCACTGGGGGTAGCCTGATACGTCTCATACGGACCTTCCAAGAACGAAAAGCCCGTAATCGCACGCGCGTCCTGAATGTCGCTTTCACGACCGGAGAAATTCCACAGGAAATACCGGATATACATGTGTTGGATCTGGTACTTGAGGAAATACTCCAGATCCGAGTTGTATTGCGCGTACTCCCGCCAATGATTCGGCATGGTGGAGTACCTCCGGGGAAACGCCTTCACATTACGCTCGTCAAACTGTCCGGTCTGATCATTGAAATTAGCCCCGCGCAGCAGCGGCGTGTCGCCGTACTGCTCCCGCTTGAGATAGGAAACGATGGCCTCCGGGGTTTCGGGGTCATTCTCGTCAATGGGCGGATCGGCTGCGCTGCGGATAAAGATGACCGCATATGTGGAGTATCCGGTCAGCACCATGAGCAGGACCAACGCCATCAGATTGGCCACCTGCCATTTCCTGACCTGGGTGATCCAGACCAGCAGCACGGTCACAACGGCGACACCGAAAAGTGCGGCCAGCGGCGCACCGGTCTGCCCGGCCCAGTCCGGCAGTTGCTGAACAATGCCCGGATAGATGGCCCCGAAGACTAGGGTCGCGACCAAAAATGCCAGAAAAATCCCGCCCAAGCGCTGCCTGGACCGCCATTCCGGTTTGCCTGCGGTAGTCCATTCAGGGCGATCATACTGCACAAAGAAGAAGATCAGAACAATGAAGAACAAAGCCAGAAGACTCAGCAGGTGGACACCGATAGCCAGGCCGAACAGGTACGCCACCAGAATCAGCAGTCGGTTTGCCTCAAGTCCCCATTTGTCTCCGGTCCGGGCAAGTTCCCGGCTCGCCAGCTCGCTCCAACGCAGGATCAGCCAAACGACCAGGGCCGTAAACAACATGGACATCGCATACACCTCGGCTTCAACGGCATTGAACCAGAACGAGTCCGTAACCGCGAAGGTGCAGGCCCCCACGACAGCCCCCAGATACATCAGCAGGCGATCCTTCATAAAGTGCTGCAGCAGCCGAACGATGATCAGATAGGTGAGCATGACCGTCAGTGCACTGCTGAGCACCGACATCATGTTGACCGCCAGCGACACCATGGGCTGCGGGGCGAACATGGAAAACAGTCGCCCGACCAGCATGTAAAATGGGGCACCGGGCGGGTGGGATACCTGAAGACCGTGTGCAATGGCGATAAACTCCCCGGCATCCCAGAAACTGGCCGTCGGAGCAACCGTCAGAATGTACAAGATGAGCGCAAAGGTGAACACACCTGCGGCAATTATGCGATTTGCGTGCATCCGGTTCATATACGCGTGGCTGAAGGGGGAAATGTTAACCAATCTCTAACTCACGGCTCGGACTCCTGATCCGACCCGCAGGATGAAACTGATCCACCAGCTACTGCTTCGCCGGCTGCCCGGTCCCTTTTTGGCCTGGCTGACTACGCTGCTGTTCCTGCTGGTGATGCAGTTTCTGATCAAGTTTCTTCCGGACCTGGCCGGCCGGGGGCTGCCCTTGGGGACGGTGCTGGAGCTGATCGTGTATAATCTGGCGTATATGGTGGTTCTGGCCGTGCCTATGGCCACTCTGTTGTCGGCGTTGATGGCATTTGGTGACCTCGCGGAAGGGCGCACTTGGGTGGTGATCAAGAACAGCGGCATTCCACTTTGGCGGGTAGTCTGGCCGGTGCTGGCGGTCACGGGGCTGGTGACTTGGGGGATGGTGTATTTCAATAATGTAATGTTGCCGGAATCGAATTTTCGGGCCCGCAATGTCTGGATGGATATCCGCAGCAAGCGCCCCGGCTTTGATATTCAGCCCGGTATTTTCTACGAAGGACTCAGCGACTACAGCATCATGGTACGCCAGCGTGATGAAAATGCCCTTCGGGATGTCCTGATTTACGACTACTCCGAAGCGGGGCGCAGCGTTGCGACGATTCGTGCGGCCCGCGGTGAGCTGATTCCCGAGGTCCGTTCGGTAAGCCTCCTGTTGTGGGAGGGTGAGATCCACCAGCTCAAGACCACCAGGCATCAGGCGGAGCGCTATGAGCGCGTGGCCTTTGAGCGGTTCCATCTGCGGCTGGATCTGTCCGAGTTTGCCTTTGAGCGGAGCGATCCGACCAGCGGAAACCGTTCGGACCGATCCACACCTACGTCGGTGATGCGGCGCACACTGGACTCGCTGGAAATTGTGCTGGCATCAACGAAGAGTGAAATCATGGCGGCCGTGCCGTCAATTGAGGGCGCACCCGCTGACAGCGTTGAATCAGCAGGGGCTTTGTCAGGGATGCCGAACGGTATACAACCTGAGCGATTAGCACTGGCGAATCTCGATCGCAGGCAGCAGGCCCGCGTGTTTGATTTTGCGCAGGAGTCTGCCCGCAGCGCCCGCTCCGCCGCGGGTACACTTCAGCGGAAAATACAGCGAAACCAAGCTTGGATCAGCCGCTACGCGGTGGAGGTCCACAAGAAGTACTCCATTGCCGTGGCGTGTCTGGTGTTCATGTTCTTTGGTGCCCCGCTGGGCCTCAGTATCCGTCGCGGTGGACTGGGCGTGGCGGGCATCATGGCGATGGCCGCGTTCATGTTTTACTGGGTGACCTTGGTGCAGGGGGAGAAACTCGCAGACCGGGGTATGCTGAGTCCCTGGGTCGGCATGTGGATGGCCAATATCGTGATGGCGCTGATTGGACTCGGGCTGTTTCTGTATGTGGCGTTTGACTTGCGCGTTATACCTCGGCATCAGTGGGTGCTCTGGAAGCGGTGATGCTGTATCTGGTGCCGACTCCGATTGGCAATCTTGCCGACATCACGCTCCGTGCGTTGGATGTGCTGCGCAAAGTGGATCTGATTGCCTGCGAAGATACCCGGCACACCGGCGTGCTGTTGGCGCATTACGGGATTGACAAGCCCACGGTCAGCTATCACGACCACAATGAGCGCCGGCGTGCGCCGAACCTGATTGAGCGCATGCAGACGGGGCAGTCGGTGGCGCTGGTCACCGATGCCGGCTCGCCGGCCCTGAGCGATCCCGGATTTTACCTGGTACGGCTGTGCCGGCACCTCGGGATTCGTGTTGAGGCACTGCCGGGAGCTACGGCGCTGATTCCGGCGCTTACAGCGAGTGGGCTGCCCTGCGAGCGATTCGTCTTTGAGGGCTTTCTGCCCGCCCGCAAGGGCCGCCGCAGCCGCCTTGCCGCGCTGGCTGATGAGCACCGCACCTTTGTGTTGTACGAGGGCCCGCACCGACTCGTACGAACGCTCCAGGATCTGGCCCGAACTGTGGGGGAGGGCAGGACAGCCAGGGTGGCTCGGGAGCTGACCAAGAAATTTGAGGAATCCCGCGGAGGTAGTATAGGGGAACTGGCTGCACACTATGCAGCTGAGCCACGAATCCGTGGAGAGTTTGTAATCGTTGTAGGAGCTCCTGAGCGCAAGAAATCCGGCCGATGACACAGATTGAGTCGTTCACTTTCAGCCCGTATGCTACGAACTGTTACGTCGGTCACAGCGACGGGGAGGCTGCAATTGTTGATGCCAGTTGTGTCGCGCCGGAGGAGGTGGCCGAGGTGGCTGAGTATGTGTCGCGAAAAAACCTGCGCGTGCGCCATCTGCTGCTTACACATGCCCACATTGATCATATACTGGGGTGCGCGGCGCTTGCGCGCGAGTTCAATCTGCCCTGGACCGCGCATCGGAGTTCAAGACTTCTGATGGCTTCAGCCAAGGCTCAGGCCCTGATGTTCGGCACATCCATCGAGCAGCCGCCGAAGCCCAAATGCTGGATTAGGGAGGGCGACATCATTAAGTTTGGCCGCACATCGTGGTCTGTCCTGGAAACTCCCGGTCATGCCCCCGGATCGGTCTGTTTCCACGACGAGGCAAGCGGATTCATACTGGCGGGTGATGTGTTGTTTTGCCAGTCCGTCGGACGGACGGATCTGCCTGGGGGCAATATGACCACGCTCATGGCCTCAATCTATCAGAAGCTCCTGGTATTGCCGGATAACACCGTGGTCTACTCTGGGCATGGACCGCCGACTACGATTGGCAATGAGCGTGCGTACAACCCATTCCTACAATAGGGAGCGTCCGCCAACCTTGTACTGCCTGCGGACCGCCGCCGGAGGCAAGCTTGAGCCGGGATCCTGCCGGGAGGTCTCCTGGATGACAACAATTGGCGGCGTGGCGGTTGGGCAGTCCAGAAGTCTGCGAGGCGGCCATGTCCGAATTGGGCCATCATCCAGTGTGCCACGAGTGGGACTGAGGTGATATTCTTTTACATTGCGGAAGTGCAACGCAACTGCGTTGGAGATGGAGGTAGGTCTGCCCTGTCCCGATTATATCATCTGGACTAGAGCTATAATGCGAGCAATATGCGGTCTCAGGTTGGTATTGGGTCGGATACCGGCCAACAGATTTGGGGCAATTTCGGGGATCAGAAGGCCGGCTATACCCGTGTTTAGCGTACTTCTGGCCTGCGGAACCGCTGCGGAGCGGCGATGGGCGTGACTTGGGCGTACCTCGGCTGGGCTCACCGAAGAGCAGGCTGGATCAGGGTTG
>JAPPNA010000037.1 GCA_028873925.1 Bacteroidota bacterium
TGATCCGATGCCGCCTCAGAAGGTCAGGGCGATGCCGTGGTGAATAAAAAGGGCTTAAGCACATCAGAAACAACCGGGCTGGACCGCGCCATCCCCTGCGCAAGGACCAACCGCCTCCTCACATCAAGACAGAACTCCTCGGCCTCCGCATAACTGACCGGGAAAAGCCTCCTGGCCAGATCGACCGATGCCATGCCCCAACCGACTCCAGAACGGCGCTCAAACCTCGCCAAATAGCCAGCCAATTCCTTTTCGGAGGGAGCCGGGAGCACCAGACGCAGCTGAAATCGCCGCCAGACAGCGCGATCGAGTAACTCGGGATGATTGGTTGCCGCAACAGTCACCGTGTAACTCGGAAGCCCATCAACCTGCATCAGCAGCGATGTGACCACCCGCTTGATTTCGCCCGTCTCGTGGGTATCGCCCCGCTCTTTCGCAATCGCGTCAAATTCGTCAAAAAACAGCACGCTCGGTGTCGTTCGGGCGTAGTCTATGATGTGCTTGAGGCGGCCCGCCGTTTCTCCGAGATAGCTTCCGATCATAGCCTCATAACGCACCACGATAAACGACACGGACAACGATTCAGCAATTGCTTCCGCCAGTGCTGTCTTACCATTACCGGGCGGCCCGATCAGAAGAACGCGATGTCGCGGCTCCAGTGAATGTGCGCGCAGTACCGAAGCACGGTGCTGCTCTTCTATCAGATCTCTGCACGCTTGCGCATTCCCTGCCGACAAAACCAGATCTTCCAGGTGCCGATGCGGGACCAGCTCAGTTGCAAATCGGCGCCACAGGGAATTCTCCCGGCCCATGTAGGCCGCTTTTGTTTGCCGTGCACCGTTGGAAGCTGCTCGCAGGAGGCGGTCCGCAAGCACATGGTGATTCTTGGCTCGCTCGTCTGCGATGATGGCCTCAGTGACACTCCTGACACCCTCTTGGTCACCCGCAGCGCTCGCTTTAACCAAAGACACTAGCAGATCCGCCCGTGCCATAAAATTTGTCGGTCAGCCATTGATTATTTCGCCCCAGTATGCCTCTCCCCACTCCCGGAGCCCGGGGCATCCGGCCAAATCGGAGGAGCTGACCGGCAATGCAGTTCTCAGATGTGCATTACTAATGCGGATACGACCGCAGGTTCTCGCCCGTATACAGCTGACGGGGGCGGTGCAGACGACCGCCGGACGCGCGCATCTCCTTCCAGTGGGCTATCCAGCCGGGCAGACGACCGAGTGCGAACAGAACAGTGAACATACTGGTGGGCAGTCCAATCGCGCGGTATACAATGCCGCTGTAAAAATCCAGATTCGGGTAAAGCCCGCGGGCAATAAAGTACTCGTCCTCCAATGCAACACGCTCCAGATTCCTGGCAATATCCAAAAGCGGATCCTGCCGATTCAACTGCGTCAGCACCCGGTCGCAGGCCTCTTTGATCAGAATTGATCTGGGATCAAAGTTCTTGTATACCCGATGACCAAATCCCATCAGTCTGAATGGGTCGTTTCTGTCTTTGGCCCTGTTGACATACTTGCGGTAATTGGCCCCATCAGCCCGGATCGCCTCAAGCATCTCAATCACCGCCATGTTGGCCCCCCCGTGAAGGGGACCGGATAACGCGCTCACACCGGAGGAAATCGTGCTGTACAAATCCGCACCGCTGCTGCCGACCATACGGACCGTGGAAGTACTGCAGTTCTGCTCATGATCCGCATGCAGAATCAGCAGCATGTCCAGCGCACGGTGGACCACATCCGACACTTCACAGGGCTCCGAAGGCACCGCAAACATCATGTGCAGAAAATCCGCCACAAATTCCAGATCATTCCGCGGGTACACGAACGGCTGCCCGATGGACTTCTTGAAGGCAAAGGCGGCTATGGTCTTGAGTTTGGCCAGAAGCCGGATGATGTTGAGCTCCGTGTCCTCTTCCGTATCCGAGTAGTATGTGGAAAGCGACGCGACCATGGCGGACAGCACCGCCATCGGCTGCGCACTCGGCGGGAATCCCTCATAGAGCTTTTTCATGTCCTCATGCAGCAGCGTGTGCATGCGCAGCCGCTCCGCAAAATCGCTCAGCTGGTACGGGTCCGGCAGCGCACCGTACACAAGCAGATACATGACCTCTATGAATGTGGACCGGGCCGCCAGATCCTCAATGGCATAGCCGCGGTATCGCAGAATGCCCTGCTCCCCGTCAATGAACGTAATGGAGCTCGTGCAGGACCCCGTGTTGCCATAGCCCGGGTCCAACGTTATCGCGCCGGATTCCCTGCGCAGAGCGCTAATATCTATGCCGACCTCATGCTCGGTACCGACATGGACCGGCAGCGTGAACTCGTGACCATCAAACAGCAGGGTTGCGTCCATCTGGGGGTTCTCCTCAATTCTATTCGGCCAAAATATGACAACCGGACCGGAATTCGATTGTACCCTGCATTCAGCCGTTCGGTCGAACCGAAACCCGCTGCGCGTGTTTCAGGCATTGCCTCTGGAATCGGTGATGGTTCTTCCAGCTCATAATAAGCCCGATAAGCCGGGGATCTGGATGAATTTTGACAACACCGTTTCAATCTATCAGGTGGTGGGGACCGATACGGGATTCATGGAGGCGGCTCAGGACTCCTTCCGACTTCTCAAGGATGCTCAGGATCAGTTCCCCGACTGGCCTCGGATATTCTACTTGGAAGTCAGCGGCCACCGCTCCCCAACGCGGCAGTTTGATGAAGATTTTGTAGAATTTCAGCAGGAGTTCTGGTTTTCCACCATCGCGCCGTTTCTGACCTGCTTTGACCTGCCGCTGACCGGCCCTCTGGCGAACCCGGATGAGCAGCGTAACGATCTCCCGGATTCGCTGGTTGTCCGGTAGCGCGCGATCATGCCCGAAGACCGCACACAATTTGCCGCAGGATGCATAGATTCAACGGTTATTCTGTATGCTGCCTGATTTGATGATTGCGAATCCCTACGACTTCCGTGCCGCATGCTCCGAATAATGACCACCATCTTGGCCGTTCTGGCCGCAGCTGTGACCCTGGTCTACAACCCGGGCCCTGAGCAGTGGCACTGGTATCTGCCGGCCGCAGCACTCGTGCTGACCGTTGTCGTAGCCTGGACTTACGGCGGTTTCAGAAGAAAACAGCCCCGTCCGAAGTCTCTGGTGGCTAAGGATTCACAGGAAGAAGAAATTGACGAGGAATTTGAAGGCATTGTCAGCATCCGGCCGGTTGCAGCGATTTCGGCCGATCAGGAGGCGGACGATGGCAGCCAGCCGAATGCCGAAAAATACGCCTCGGAGGAAGGGACCGCCGACCCGGAGGCAGACACAAACGACCGCCATGGTGCGTATGCAGACCCGACAGCCGAAAGCAAAACCCGGTTCAGCTCCCTGCCCAACCCGGAAGACTCGCGGGCCCTGAATGGTATTTTGGAGGGATTCCGGGCGGCTATCGGCGGCCACGCTGTTGGGGCACTCCGCCAACTTACCGAAGATGGCCAGGAATTCACCATTCTGGGTACGGCAGGCCTTGACTGGGCCAAGGCCCGTGGAGACCGCTTCCATTGTCAGGTGCCGCTGCTGTCCAGCTCACAACGCATGATCGTTCGATCGGTCAATGCCACCGACCTGCCCGCCAGATACCTGACCTATTCGTTCAACGCTGGCATGATCAAGCGCGTGGCTATCACCCGCATCGGAGCCACATCCATTGTCCTGCTCATCGACACCGTCGACGAATACGGACTGATGCATCCCAAAACAGCGGACCTGATCGACCTCTTCGCACAGACGCTCAATCTGCTCTTCTATCGCGAAGACCCGCTGAGGCCAAGGCACGAAATCATTTCTGAAGAAATCGCCAGGGCCCGGGTGCGAGGTCAGGAGCTGGCACTGGCTCTGGTCATGCTCAACAATGCCGAATCGGTGTCCAAACTGGGTCGCGGCCTGATTCGGCAGGTGGAAGGCAGCATGGTGGCAAGTCTCAAACGCTCGGCGATGTCACATCGCGTTGAGAAATTCGGAGAGCTCCTCTTCGGCGTGTTTACCGATGGCCGCCGGGCCAGTCTGGAGGTCTGGCATGCACAGGTGCGCGCAGCCATCGCCGAGGATAATGTGAATCTGGACGGGGGCGTTACCATCGGCATTGCCGTACTCAATGAGCGCCATACCGATGCCATAGCCCTGCGGGAGGATGCCCGAAAAGCACTCGTTGAAGCCTACAGCCGGGGCGGACGCACCGTTATTGCCTGACCGCGCGCTCCGAAACCAGCGGCACAAACCGGAACAGTCCCAACTCAGATTTTTCAAACTGATCCAGACCGGTGCGCTCCCACCGGGTCATGGTCTGGCCGCTGCGATCCCCGACCGGAATGATCAGCCGCCCGCCCGGGACCTTGAGCTGATGCAACAGCGCATGCGGGATCTCCACCGCAGCGCAGGTTACCAGAATTCCGTCAAACGGAGCGCAGTTCTCCCACCCCGCCGCACCATCGCCCACGCGCAGGAACGCGCGGTAGCCCAGGGAATGGAGCAGTTTCTGTGAGCGGACCGACAGGGCATAGTGTCGCTCCACCGAGTATACGCGGGCCCCCATTTCGCAAAGTACGGCCGCCTGATAGCCACTGCCGGTCCCGACTTCCAGCACAGTCTCACCTACCTTTGGATCCAGCAGTTCAGTCTGATAGGCGACCGTGAAAGGCTGCGAGATGGTTTGCTTCAACCCGATGGGCAAGGCCTTATCCTCGTATGCGTGATCCCGAAGGCCAGGCTCAATAAATTTTTCGCGCGCAATGTGGCCGATCGCCTCCAGTACCCGATCATTGCGGATCCCCTTGGCGCGAAGATCCGCTACCAGGGCCGCCCGCCTTCGAGTAAAAATCCGCTCAGTGCCGAGCATCACCTAGTCCTCTGATGATGCCAGCGCCGCCGCGGATACGCGCGTAAGACCGAGCGCTTCAGACAAATGCCCGCGCAGCTCACTTACCGTCACATTGGAAATCATGCTGCCCTGCTCCACGACGGATATTCGACCGGTCTCCTCTGAAACGACCACCACAAAGGCATCGGTTTCTTCGGTCAGGCCCACCGCCGCCCGATGTCGGAGTCCGTGAGTCGGCCCGACGCGCTGGTTTTTGGATATGGGCAGAATACAGCGGGCCGCCTGCACCCTCCCCTCCGCAATGATCACCGCCCCGTCATGAAGCAGGTTGTGCGTATCAAAAATCCACTCCAGCAGCTCCCGGGTCAGACTGGTATTGAAGGCCTCGCCCGTCTCAATATAGGTCCGCAAACCGGCATACCGCTTGAAGACCAGCAAGGCCCCTACGCGCCGCTCACTGAAGCCGGCCACAGCCTCCACCGCCTCGCGAATCGCCTCCACCACGGACTTCTGTTCGTAGGCCATGGGCGTAAAGACCTGCCTGAAAAGTGGATTCTCGCCGAAAATCTGAAGTGCCCGGCGGATTTCAGGCTGAAAGATGATCACCACGGCCAGCACATAGATGTCGCTTAGCGCCCCGAAAGTCGCCTGCAGAATCTTCATCCCGGTCGCATTGACGAGGAACTGGACCAGATAAAGCCCCAGCAGCCCGGCAAATATGGAAACCGCGAGCGTACCCCGGATCATCATGTACAATTTGTACAGGATGTAGGCCACCAGCAGGATTTCAATGAAATCCAGCAGCCTTACCGGTATGATACCAAACAGGGTCACGCGTGCTCGGGGTGGTCTTGACGAACGATCAGATCCAGGACACGCAGCATATCCACGGTGGGCTTCACATCATGGGTGCGCACAATATGGGCCCCGCGCAATACCGCGACCGCGGTCGCCCCCAGCGTGCCGCCGAGGCGGTCCTGAACGGGTGCAGGCTCATCGCCCGTCGCAATTGCCGCGCCGATAGTGCTTTTGCGGGAGATACCGACCATAACGGGACAGTTCAGCGGAGCCAGATGATTGAGCCTGTTCAGTAGACGGAGGTTATCGTGGAAAGATTTGCCAAATCCAAAGCCTGGGTCTACGATAACATCTCTTACTCCAGTGGCCCTGGCCTGCTCCACAGCACCATCCAGAAATCGGTACACGGTTTCTTCCACGCACGCGTAAGCGTGCTCGTGCGGCATCGATCCCGGCAATCCGATGGCATGCATGACAACCAGCGGTGCCTCTGCCGCACCGGCCAGTGCGGCCAGCCCGGGGGCTGCCCGCAGACCGGTGATATCATTTAGCATATGCGCTCCGGCATCCAGTGCCGCCTCGGCCACCGGCAGCCGATACGTATCTATGGACAGGACGACTTGGGGGACAGCATCGGCAACAGCCCTTACGACGGGGAGTACGCGGCGGGCTTCCTCCTCTTCGGTAAGCAATTCAGCGCCCTTGCCGTATATTCGCCCTGCGGGTCTTGAGGAGGCACCGCCAATGTCAATAATCTGCGCACCCGCCATGGCCATTGCTCGCGCGCGCCGGACCGCATCGGCAACCTTCATATAGCGTCCGCCATCGTAAAATGAATCCGGCGTTACATTCAGGATGCCCATCACCACCGGCCCTGCCCCGCAATCAATCCGTTGTCCGCGGCAACTGATAATCAGATGGCGGGAATTGGCCATTGAATCGTTAGACTTGACAAATTCCTGATAGATCACACCCGGTACGACGAGTTTACGGAATCGCGCATCATGAACAACGGTACTGACCCTTATAAAGCGTTGAAGGTACCAGGTTTGCTCTATACGCTGCCATCTCATAACCGGCAGCCGCCCGGCAGGATTCAGCAGCGTCTGCTGCGGCGGTTGCTCCGACGGGCATCCAACACGGAATGGGGAAGGCAATTCGGATTTGAATCGCTGGCAGGCAGGCCCGAGCTTGTGCGTGCCTACCAGGATCGCGTTCCGCTGTGCTCCTATGATACCCTGCGCGAGGACATAAACCAGGTCCGTGCCGGCTGCTCGGATATCCTTTGGCCGGGAAAAACGCAACACTTCGCGGTGTCCAGCGGGACGACTTCAGCCGGCAAGATTATCCCGGTCTCGCAGGATATGCTTCGAATGAATCGAAGGTTCACACTGGAGATTGCCCTGTCGTATTTCTTCAATACGGGCAATATCCGACTGTTTACCGGAAAGCACCTGGCCCTGCCCGGATACATAGAAGAGGATTCGGCCTATCCCGGCACGATTATCGGCGAAGTAAGCGGACTGCAATCCCTGTTCGCCCCCAAGTTGTACGGATTGCTGCAGGCCCTGCCTACCGCCATAATCCGGGAACCTGATTGGGACCGCAAGCTTCACGCCATCGCAGAGCGTGCCATCGGCCTGGATGTCCGCCTGGTAGCCATGGCTCCGAGTTGGGCCGTGGTGCTGTTCCAGATTATGATTGACCGCTACAATGCGCAACATGAACGCAAGGTCAGCACCATCGGCGAAATCTGGCCAAATCTGCAGCTGTACATCTCTGGAGGGGTGGCGCTGAGCTCATATCGGACCCTGCTTGAACAGCAGATTGGTCGTTCCGATATGGATTTTCTTGAAGTCTACGGTGCCTCGGAAGGATTCTTCTCGCTCCAGACCATGCTTGGGGATACCTCCATGCTGCTGCAT
Source organism: Bacteroidota bacterium (assembly GCA_028873925.1). Lineage (GTDB taxonomy): Bacteria > Bacteroidota > Rhodothermia > Rhodothermales > Bin80 > JAPPNA01. Next base: position 7,595 of record JAPPNA010000037.1, read on the forward strand.
CTGAATAACGGCGTATTTTTTGAATTTATCCGCCTGCATGAACTCCATGCCCCCCAACCTACCCGGTACGCGATTGAAGAGGTGGAGTTCAATGAGCGCTACGTTCCGGTGCTGACCACATGCAGTGGACTGTGGGCTTACGTCCTGGGCGATGTCATACGATTTACGCACCTGTCGCCTCACAAGATTGTGGTCGCCGGCCGCACCTCGGACATGCTTGACCTTTACGGTGAGGCCGTGTTCGGTGAGGAAGTGCAGCAAAGTATGACTGAAGCCTGTTCAGCCGCAAGTGCGCACCTGCGTGAGTACCATGTGACGACACGCGCGCCGGATGCCGATCGGATGCCAGCCATGGAATGGCTCATCGAATTTGACCAGCCCCCACTGGATCCTCAGCACTTTATCCGGACGCTCGACTCCCACCTGATCCGCACCAATCGTCATTATGCGATTCGGCGTGAAGCGCGAGCCTTTGCCCCCCCGGAGCTCATTACCGTACCCGTCGGAACCTTTCACGACTGGCTGCGACGCACCCGATCGGCGGTCGGCAGTCAGTCGAAAGTACCTCGTCTTAGTGAGATAGCGACCGTGCGCGATGGCATTCTGTCGGTGGCAGGTGAACAGGCGTGCCGCATACCGCTCAACGGTCACTGATCAAATGCCTTTCCAGGGCATCCAGCGTCCCGGGATGTCCGCACAGCAGCGGCTGAACCGTAGGTCCGCCCTCCATAATATCCCGGAGGCTAATCTGACGGCCGTGCAGGTAACGTATGACACCTCCGGCCTCCCGAAGGAGAATCAACCCCGGTGCCAGATCCCAAATCATGGATCGGGCCAGCAGCGCAGCATCACCACAACCTGCGGCCGCGTAAGCGGCATGGGCAATCGTAGAGCCCAGACTCCGAACTTTGCCGGGAAAACTGCGCTCCAGCAGACCCGTGCGATGGATTCGAGAAAATGCCAGTAGCACTGTTTCTTTACCGAGCGGAGCAGGCCTACGCACATGTACAGCCTTACCGTTGCGCCAGGTCCCATGACCCCTCACGGCCCAGTACCGCTCCCCGGCAGCCGGGCAGGCAAAGAATCCGGCCAGCGGCTCAAATTCCTCCACCAGGGCCAGCCCAATGCCCCAGGTGGCAAATCCCCGGACAAATGATGCCGTACCATCAATCGGATCAATGATCCAGTGGCGACCCCCGCGCACCGGCTCCCGGCGCAGCGCCCGCTCTTCCGCAATGATGCCATCGTCAGGATGATTGGCATTCAGCCAGTCAATGATGCAGTCCTGCACGGCAAAATCCGCTTCGGTCACGTAAGACTGCGAGGATTTCCACTGCGGCTTGACGCGCCCAAAGTAACTTTGCGCAATCGCTTCCGCATCCTTCAGCATGGCCTGCACCGCCGCCAGCTCCGAAGGATTCATGCTTTGCGAATGCTACGCCGGCGGTTCGGGCGGATCATTAGTCCAGATCCGATACGCGGACGATCAATTCCTTCCAATCCTCCCGTCAATCATTGCTGCCGCCGGCCCGAAGCACGAAATAGAGCAGTGTCATGAGGCTGGATGCGGCCGCAGCTACATACGTCCATGCGGCCGCGTTCAGCACCGCGTCGACACCCTGCCGCTGTTGCGGACTAACGACGCGGTTTTCGGACAGCCACGCCTTCGCGCGGTTGCTCGCGTCAAACTCCACCGGCAGCGTAACGAGCTGAAACAGCACCGTGGCCGAAAAAAGCAGTATACCCACCCACAGCAAGCCCTGCATCTGCAGGATGAATCCGCCGATTATGACGAGGTACCCCAGCGTGGATCCGATATTGGCGGTGGGCACCAAGGTGGATCGCAGCTGAAGAAACGGGTACGCACTGGCATGCTGCACTGCATGCCCGGCTTCGTGACAGGCAACGCCGATGGCCGCTACCGAATTCTTGTCGTACACATCGGGTGACAGGCTCAGACTGCGTGTAGCCGGATTATAGTGATCCGAAAGGAACCCTCTGCCCCGGTTGATTGCCACATTGACGAGTCCGGCCTGGTCCAGCATCACGCGCGCGGCTTGCGCGCCAGTCAGGCGTACCGACACCCGCCCATACTTGCGGAATGCCCCCTTTGTCTTGGCGCTGGCCCACATGGACAGAATCAGCGCCGGCGCGATCATGATCAGGTAAAGCGGATCAAAAAACAGCATGGAATACTGACGTTGGTTTGATGGTGTTAGGATCGCCGAGTCCACTAACCCCGATGGGGTGATTCTGTTCAGGCCCGCGGACACAAGCCACCTGTGCATGTGGTATAATGGCGCGTCTGACCATGCCGTGCACCGACCTTTTGGACAGCCCCTTCCTGGTACGCCTGGACGATCGCAGCTGGTACGCGGATGTGCAGTTTCGCGGCGTACCCAACCTGATCGCATGCGGCATACTTGAAACCCGCTCGGGACTGATTCTGGTTGACCCGGGACCCGCTTCCACCCTGGATCCCTTATCGGCTGCTATCGCTCCGCTGGGCGGACTTGAGCGCGTAACGCATGTGCTGCTGACCCACATCCATCTGGACCATGCGGGGGCCTGCGGCCTACTGGTGCAGCGCCATCCTCATATTCGGATTGTGGTGCACCCGATTGGCGCACCACACCTGATCCGTCCGGACCGACTGATCCGCAGTGCGCAGCGCATCTATGGCGCGCGCCTTGATGCATTATGGGGGCCGATACTTCCGATCCCTGCCGCCCAGGTCGAATCTGCAGCGCACGCCACCGAGATCATCCTGGGCGAACGCCGGCTGCATGCCCTGTACACCCCCGGTCATGCCTCTCACCATATGGCCTGGCATGACCGGCTGACCGACACACTGTTTGCGGGCGATGCGGCAGGCATGCGCGTACTGGAGGCTCCGCTGATTATTCCTGTGGCTCCGCCGCCGGACATTGACATCGAGCACTGGGATCAGTCCCTTGAACTGCTCGCCTCGCAGGGGGCAAAGCAGCTTTTCCTGACACATTTCGGCCCGGTGAATGCCATCGGGGCGCATCTGGCGGCCATGCACCGCCGACTGCACGCGTGGAGTGCCTCGGTAGCGGCTTCCCTGGCGCAGGATGGCGATGACCGTGAGCGTGCGGCCCGGTTTCATGAAGCGGAAATGCGTCACGCACATGCCGTTGTTCCGCCCGATCTGATGGCCCCATACAAGATTATGGGGCAGCCCGGCGGCAGCTGGTACGGACTCGCCCGGTACTGGCGGAAAAAACATGCAAATTCGCGGGTATAAGGCTGCGGAAACCAAACTTTGAATATGACCCCTATTTGGAAGCAGAAGGCCACTTGTGACCAGCTCAACAGGCGTGGCCGCAACACCATGGTGGATCACCTGGGGATAATCTTTGAGGAGGTCGGGCCTGACTATCTTGTGGCATCCATGCCGGTGGACGAGCGCACGATCCAGCCCCTGGGGCTGCTGCATGGCGGTGCCTCGGTGGTACTGGCGGAGACTGTCGGCAGCGTGGCGGGGGCCTTATCCGTGGATCTGAGAAGTCACTACTGTGTCGGCATTGAGGTCAATGCGAACCACCTCCGCGCGGTACGGAGCGGCCGGGTAACCGCGATGGCCCGCCCCCTGTTTGTCGGGCGCAAGATCCAGGTCTGGCAAATTGATACGAAGGATGACCAGGGAAAACCGGTAACGGCCAGTCGGCTGACGCTGGCGGTGCTTGATCATCTGACTCCCGACGACAAGTGGCTGGCATGGCTTACGCCGTAAAGGAGCTCTATTATACCCTGCAGGGCGAGGGTGCCATGACCGGCAGGCCGGCGGTGTTCCTGCGCTTTGCAGGATGCAACCTGTGGTCCGGTCATGAAAAAGACCGTGAGGAAGCGATCTGCAGCTTCTGTGACACGGACTTTGTGGGACTGGATGGTCCGGGCGGCGGGCGTTTCAAAACGCCGGCCACGCTTGCGCGGGCCGTTGCGAGCACATGGCCGAATTCCGCCGCGCCGCAGGTACGACCCTATGTGGTTTGTACCGGCGGCGAACCGCTACTGCAGCTGGATCCGCCGCTGATAGAGGCATTGCATGCAAATGGATTCCAGGTCGGCATAGAAACCAACGGCACGATTGTGGCTCCGGCGGGCATTGACTGGCTTTGCGTGAGCCCCAAAGCCCATGCGCGGCTGGTGCTTAAGTCCGGTAACGAGTTGAAACTGGTGTTTCCGCAGCCGGATGCCATGCCGGAGCAGTTTGAGCATCTCGCGTTTGATCACTTCTTCCTGCAGCCGATGGATGGCCCGCAAGTATCGATCAATACCCGAGATGCCCTGCGGTACTGTCTTGCCCGACCCCAATGGCGGCTGAGTCTGCAGACCCACAAGATCCTGGATATCGCATGACGCTGCCAAAGCGGCCGGCCGGCTTGAGCTTAGCGCACACCCCTTGAGGGGTTGCCTGCCGGATCTACTCTGCCCTAACGGAATCCAAGGAATGTCGCCGGCAATTCCTGGAATCCCCGATATGGGCCTGCATGCTATCGCCTGGATTGCCTTAGTTCCCGGGACACGACAGACATGCAATCAACGATTCATAACCATCTTTGAATGCGTTGCAGGTCTGATTGTGCTACACCTACGGCACAGCCACCCTGCCAGGATAGTGATCGCGCCATCCCGATCGTTGAACTGAGCCTTCAGATCATGAATTTCCCGGGGCTCGCATTTGCCGCCGCTCTTGGGCTGAATCAGGCGCGCGCCGGGCGGGGATCATCAATCTCATTAGGTGGGGAACATCAATCTGAATATCCGGCGCAAAACCTTGGACCCACTGGAATCGTTGGCAAATGCTGTGGAAGAATCCTCCCAGGAACAGCCAGCCTTTCGTTCTTCCTGCGACTGCCTTAAGTTTGTTGTAAGCGCGCATTCCTCACCTTACGGATCAACGGCTTTCCACACAGAGTTCTGACCCTGCCGGGACTGCCGTACGCTGAGAGCCGTATAACTCATGATTGCCCTTGATTTCAGACGGCTACCTTCGGATAGTTTGTTGGGGCCGTTCTTCCGCCGGATTATTCCTTGCAGACACAAAACATCTTGTGGATATCGTACCTGCGGCAAACAGCCCAATCTGGAGGACCTGCGATGACCCTTGAGGATATAACGAGGCTTGCATCGGGCCACGAATCCGAAACGCTCGAATTCAAGCAGTCAACTGGCCGGCGTCGCGAGGGAACAGCCACCCTTTGTGCGATGCTCAATCATCGCGGCGGAGTTGTGCTGTTTGGCGTAACCCCTGAGGGGAAAGTGGCGGGCCAGCAGGTCAGTGATCAGACCCTACAGGATGTGAGCGCGGAGATTCAAATGATCAGCCCACCTGCCTATCCGGCAATCAACAGGATTCGCGCTTCCAGCGGCCTTGATGTCATCGCCATCAGCGTAAGCCCCGGCACCGCTCAACCGTACCAGTACAAGGGTAAAGCCTACCGGAGGGTCGGCAACACCACGGTGACAATGTCCGCCGAAGAGTACAATAAAATGCTTTTTGAGCGGGTCCACCAGCAACAACGCTGGGAAAACCAGCCCGCCACCGGATGGACGATTGAGGATCTGGATTTGCATGAGATTCGCAGGACTGTAACATTGGCCGCGCAGATTGGCCGCCTTAATGACTCGCTTGGGCAGAATCCGGAGGATATGCTGCGAGGACTCGGGCTGATCCGGGAGGGCGTGCTTGTGCGTGCGGCAGCCGTACTTTTCGGAAAACCTCACCGTATTGAATATGAACTGCCTCAATGTCGGCTCCGTGTGGCGCGATTCACGGGTCTTGACAGAAGCGAGTTCTCAGACAATCGTCAGTTCATTGGTAACGCATTTTTCATCCTCTCACAAGCGGAGGCCTTTCTCAGGGAAACTCTCCCGATTGCCAGTCGCTTTGATCGAAACAGCATGAAACGTATAGACGAGCCGTTGTACCCGCCGCTCGCTACAAGAGAAGCCATCGCGAATGGGCTGTGTCACAGGGACTATGCCTTGGGATGGGGCTCAATGGGGCTTGCCATTTACGATGATCGCCTTGAAGTTTCCTCTGCAGGACCGCTGCGCTTTGGCCTAACTCCGAGTGAACTTTTTGAGCCGCACGAGTCAAGGCCATGGAATCCGCTGATAGCGCGCACATTCTACCGGCGTGGGATAATTGAGGAATGGGGAAGAGGCACACTGAAAATGGCTGAACTATCGTTGGCAGCCGGTATACCGCACCCCGAGATAGAAGAGCGCAGCGGCAGCTTGATTGTCTGTTTCCGACACGGACGATCCGTGCCACCCCGACGGCGCGGCCCCGCACATATCGCACGTCAGAAAGTCATTCTCACACTGCTGCATGAGTCTGAAAACGGCCTGCCGCTTCGCGAGATTTGTGCCGAGATGGCATTGCACGACAGCGAGCGCCAAGTTAAGCGAGCCCTTACGGAATTGAAGAATCGTGGCTTGGTGACCGTTACCGGACGGGGTCGAGCGGCACGATGGATGCACTCATCGGGCACGCTTGGGGATCAATAAGGCCTCAGAGGGACCGATAGGGGGCTTATTAGGGACCTTGGGGGTCGTATTAAGGGCCGTTGGGGGTCTTATTGGGGGTCTTATTGGGGTCTTATTGGGGTCTTATTGGGGTCTTATTGGGGTCTTATTAGGGATCCATTGCGTCTCTCCGCATGACCGGCGGTCCACACAAACCGCCAAACTGCAGGTCCGGTCTGCACCGCAGAACCCGCGCCCGATTCAACGGCTTCGTACCACAATGGCATACAGAACCGGAACAATAAACAGCGTGAGCACGGTTGCACTGGTCAGCCCGCCCACAATGGCAATCGCCAGCGGAGTGCGCAACTCGGCCCCCTGACCAAATCCCAGCGCGAGCGGCATCAGACCCAAAACCGTAGTGATAGTCGTCATCAGAATGGGCCGCACACGGTCCCGACCCGCAGCCAGAATGGCTTCACGAATCGGCATACCGGCAGCACGACGCTGGTTGATAAAGTCCGTCTTGATGATGGCGTCATTGACCACAATGCCCACCAGAACCACACATCCCATCAGGCTCATAAGGTTGATAGTCTGACCGGTGATCCCAAGAACAAAAGACACTCCGGCCGCCGCCAGCGGCACCGCGACCAGAATAATCAGCGGCTGCACCAGATTCTCAAACTGAGCGGCCAGTATTAGATAAACCAGCAGCAGACTTAATGCCAGACTCAGCGCCACCCCTAACAGGCTCTGCTGAAAGACCTCCGCCGCACCCCCGATGCGGCTGCGCACGGTAATAGGCAGTGTGCTCTCCATCACACTGTTTACCGCACTGAGCGCAGTCCTCAGGTCGTGGCCCTCTGCGACATCCGCCGTCAGACGAATCACCGATGCCTGCTCAACCCGCACCAAAGCCGCTGGCAGAGACACCGAGTTCGCAGTCACAAAGGCGGAGATCGGCATCAGCCCATCGCGCGCGGGGATCAGCTCAGCCAACAGTCGCTCAATTGAATCAATGTGTCGGGACCGCAGCACAATGGGGACTTCCTCATTGACTGTTTTCAGGGTGGTAGCCTCGCTTCCGCGTGCTCCGGCCTCCAGATAGGAGGTCAGCACTTGGGCGCTTACCCCGTAACGATTCATAACATCCCGTTTGAAAGCCAGTTGATAGGTGGGCACCGAGGCCGCATCGGTCCGACGCACATTGGCCAGTTCGGAGCGCTGTACCAGCAGCCGCAGCACATTATCTACCACCGACTCGGCATCCCTCCTTTCCTCGCTAACCAGGTCAATCAGCAGATCCGCATCGCCCGTAGTAAGGAGCTGTTCCAGTTGGGTCTCCACGCGCTGAACCTTGATTTCAACATCATCCGGCAACTCCAGCGCCTGCACCTGCGGCAGCACATTGTCCGCGTTCTGCCCGGGGGCTAGCAGCAGGGTAATGTCACCCTCGTACGGCGGACGCGGATCCAGGTCCAGCCGGGCCTGATCCCGCTCCCCTAGGTCCGCAAGCACACGATCTGCCCAGCCCCGAGCTTTTGCCTGCGCTTCAACCTCGGCCGCACGCGCGGCCACCAGCGGCAGGTCCGCATCCGTAGGCAGCGTTATGCGCGCCTCCACACGACCCTGCTCCGTCTTCGGAATCACCTCACGGGGCAGATTAGCAATCAGCAGCCCGGCTCCCATCAGCACCAGCGCACAACACATCATGACCGCCCAGCGATGATCCAGACTCCACGCAAGCGCCCGCTCATAACCGGCCAACAGCCGGCCGCCCCGCGGAGAACCGACCGTTCGGCACCTGCCGGACCTGCCTTCGCGGGACACGATCAAGGGCACCGCGGTCAGTGCGACAAGCAGGGAGGCCATCAGCGAACAGACTACCGCCAGGGACTGGTCGCGGAATAAACGGCCTGCCAGACCTTCCACCAGCGTGATCGGCAGGAATACCGCGATGGTCGTCAGCGTGCTGGCCGTAATGGCCCCGGCCACTTCAGAAGCTCCGTTCCGCGCAGCTTCCAGTGGACGCTGTCCCTGCTCCCGTAATCGAGCAATGTTCTCAATGACCACAATGGCATTGTCAACGAGCATGCCTGCTCCCAAGGCAAGACCGCTGAGAGAAATCAGGTTGAAGGTCACATCGAACGGTTCAAACAGAACCAATGTAACGCCTAAGGAAAGCGGCACGGCAATGGCTGCCGCCAAGAGTGCCCGCAAGCGTCGGAGAAAGGCAAACAGCACCAGAATTGCGAGCAGACCGCCCAACATAACGGCCTGCGTAACGCCGCCAATGGCTGCCTTGATGAACTCGCTTTCGTCAACAATCACATCCAGATTGATGCGTTCGTGCTCCTCTTCAAGTTCGGCCAGCACCGTTCGGATTTCCTCCACCGCCCGAACGACATTCGCATCCGCCCTTCGCTCAATAAGCAGCAGAAGTGTTTCGACCCCATCCAGCCGCACCAGCCCGCGCCGATCCGCCACCGCATCATGCACCTGAGCCACATCCCGCAGCCGAATGGGGGTCGGACTTCTACTGGGAATGACGGTTTCCGCAATGTCGGCTGTGTTCTTGAATTCACCGCTTACTTCCACCGGATACCGAAACGGGCCGCGCCGGATCACACCGCCCTGCAGGGAAGTGTTTGACCCATCCAGCTGACGGGCGATATCGCCCAGGCTTATGCCATAAGCCAGCAATTGATCCGGGTCCGTTTCTATCTCAATCCGACGCTCAAATCCGCCCGTTACCTGCACACGGGCGACATCCGTGAGCTGCTCCAGGCGGCGGGCGATGATGTCCCGCCCCATGCGTTTGAGCTCCATCAGATCTTCCGGTCGACCCGCATCCTGCTCACCGGAATATCGGAGCGCAATCACCATAATGGGGCGTTCACCCGGGTCCAGGTGCAGTACGGCCGGTCGGGTGGCTTCTCTGGGGAAGGCATCTCCCAGGCGGTCCATATTCTCACGCACATCCAGCAGGGCCAGGTTCAGGTTGGCGTTCCAGCCGAACTGCATGTGGACCAGGCTGCCGCCGAGAAGAGTGCGCGAGGTGACACGCGTCAGGCCGGCAGTGCCGGCTACAGCCTGTTCAACCCGCTCCGTTACGGCCCGCTCAACCCTGTCCGGAGGTACGTCCGGATAGCTGGTCCACACGACCAGACCCGGATACCGCAGATCGGGCAGCAGAGAAACAGGCAGCCGCACATAGGCTACCGCGGCCAGCACCATCAGCAGGATAAAGAACGCCGCCACGGATACCGGCCGGCTCAGGCACACTGAAATAAGCGTTTTCATGACCGCTTATGCCTCAACATCTACTGCAATCCCAGTTCCAACACGTCGGTTACTTCAACGGGTACATCGTGGGCCAGGGCATAATTGCCAATCACCACGATGGTATCACCGGGCTCCACGATGCTGGGGGGATCACCGCGAATAATCTCCACAAAGTCACCCGACCGCTCACCCACATCCACATACATCCAATAGGAACGATTATTCTTGACGAGAAAAACTACATCACGCCCCTGCCGGACAATTACCGCGTCCTTGGGAACTACCATCCGGTCCTGCAGACGCTGCATTTCCAATGCTACATCCGCGTACATTCCGGAAACCAACTGTCCACCCGGATTTGCAAGAGCTACGGTGACGCGCCCTACGCCGGACCCCTCTTCCACTCTCGGATTAACCGCATGCACCCGGCCCTGGAGCACTTCATCACTGAAGCTGGGCACCACCACATTGGCAGTTGCCCCCTGGCTGATATGAACGAGGTCCGCTTCCAGCACATCAACCGCTACCTTCATGCGCCTGTCATCCAACAGGGTCAGCAGCTTGGTTCCTGCGCCTACATTCTGCCCTTCCTCCAAGTACCTCCCCGTTGAACGGTCCATAAGGTCGGCAATACGTCCGCTAAACGGAGCCACAACCTGCGTGCGCTCCAACTGCAGCCTTGCCTGTTCCACCTGCTGTTCGCCCTGTGTGAGATTTGTGGTTACCGCTAGTACGGCCTCGCGCTGATTGCCAGCCAGAAGATCAAAGGCTTCAAACCGCCGCCGAGCAGCCGCGAGTTCGGAGGGTAGAAGATTGCCAGCCTCAAGAGCAGCCTGCGCCTCTCTGTACTGCCAGCGCGCTTCCGAAAGCGCCGTAGTATCCGCCTCTGAAAATTCACCGCTGCCGCTGAGTCCGACGGCGTGATCCGCTCTCGCCTGCAGCAGTGTGGCTTCCGCTTCAGCCAGTCGGATACGCTGCTCTCGATCGTCCAGACGCACCAGCACCTGACCGGCCGTTACCCACTGTCCCTCCTCAATCGGGCGTTCCACAATACGACCACCGGTTTCAGCACTGATATCCGCCCTGCGCCAGGGAGCCAGACTGCCGGTGGCCTCCGCACGCAGCGGAAATTCCGCCCGTTCCAATACCTGGACCTGCACCGGCGAACGCGCCGCTTCGGGCTCTTCGGGCACCTCGCGTTCGTCCTTTGCTGACTCGCCGGTGATCACCGGCCACAGTCCATACAGGACCAACCCGCCAATGGCCATCGCCAAAATCACGCCAAATATCTGCCAAGGTCTGATTCTTCGCGGTTTGTTACGGGACATCAGCGCAGCCAGGTTGTGGGGAAGTGGAACCGAGTTGAATCAAAGAGTGTGGCGCAAATTCTGTTCCAATATCGCAGCGTTCATTGCGTGAATTCTGAATGGAACCGCCTCTTCTGGAGAACAGTTTGGGATCATGGCGGCTAAATTGCTATGTATTCCAGACGAATCGCATCATGTTCAGCAAAGGGGCGGGACTCCTGAAGCGGCCGATTGCCGTTATGTCGTGGTGCGTAGCCGTGGTACTGGCGGGTATCTGGGCGGCGGTGGACATCCCGATAGAGTACTCGCCCAATACGGAACTTCCCCGCGTCAGTATCGGGGCCAACTGGGCAGGCGCATCTCCACAGCAGGTGGAGCGCTATGTGACTGCACCTATTGAGCGCGAGATTCAGAATGTGCCGGGCATAGTCGAAATCAACAGCATTTCGTCGGAAAACAGCTCGCATGTTCAGATCCAGGTGGATGATGCGGTAGACTTGAGCAACTTCGCCACGCAGGTGGGGGATCGCATTACCCTGCTGCGAGATCAGTTGCCGGAGGGCGTAACACCGCGGCTGACCAAGCAGATTCCCGAGGCGTTTCGGGATGTGCAGGGGTTCATGACCTTAAGTCTGCTGGGGCCCTACAGCCCGGACGAATTGCGAAAACTGGCGGACGAAAGCCTCAAGCCCGAGTTTGAGAGCCTGCCGGGAATTGACTTGGTTGAAGTGACCGGCGGCACCAAGCGGGAACTGCTCATTACGCTGCTGCCAGCCCGCCTTGACGCTTACGGTATAGACTACAGCGAGGTCCGCAGCCAGATTTCCCAGGCGTTGCGGGATCATGTATTCGGCCGCATGAATGCCCGCGGACGCGGTCATCTGCTGATCAGCCATCCCGAATTGGACGTGGCACGCCTGGGAGCCATAATCGTGAGCAGAAGCCGGCCCGGAGAGCTGCCGGTACGGCTCGATCAGGTGGCTACCCTTGAATTGGGCCCGGCACCCCGCACGAGTATCCGCCGGATTGACGGACTCAATACGGTGGCTTTGGATCTGGAACGCACCCGCGGCTCACACATGATTGACGTAGCCCGGGCCGTTCATGACCGCGTTGAGGAAATCCGGGAGTCACTTCCTGAAGGCGGCCGCCTGATTGTGGCAATGGATCGCACCGAGAATGTGCGTGAACTGCTCAGTGATCTGGCTTTGCGTGGTGGGATCGGACTCATCCTGGTCATGCTGGTACTGCTCTTTATGCTCAAGAGCGTACGCGCGACCGCGATTGTACTGTTCAGTGTGGCGGTAGCCCTGGCACCCGCATTGGCTCTTTTCCGACTGTTTGATCTGTCGCTGAATGTGATCACGCTGGCCGGACTGGTGCTGGTTTTCGGGCTGCTGGTGGATAACAGCGTAGTTGTTGTTGAACAGCTTCAGCTGCAACAGCGGAAACTGGCGGCACGCGGCCTCAAGGGACTTCAGCTTCAGATCGCGCGGACCAAAGCCGCTTTGGAGGCGGTCTGGCTGCCGCTGTTGGGCGGAACGCTTAGTACGATGGCTGTCATGCTCCCGCTGGTATATCTCAGCGGTGATTTACGCGACCTCTTTCTTCCATTCGGAATCCTGGTGAGCCTCACGCTGCTGATATCCCTGGCCAGCGCGGTGGTATTTGTGCCGGTAGTGGTGCGTTTTCTACCGCCTGCAGCTGAAACACTGGAGCGTCGCTGGCTGCGCCGGGCCGTAGCGGCACCTTACCGGGTGGCAGCCCGCTTTCCGAAGCTTACCGTTGCCCTGATGCTGCTGATTCTGGGGGTGCCGATATGGAAACTGCCACAGCGGATAGAAGAGCCTAGGCGGGGCTGGTCGAATCCGGTCAAGGGGCGATTTGCCAATGTGTACAATTTTTCCCTGGGCTCGCCACCTGTCCAAGCCGCCCGTGTGTGGATTGACCCGCTCACCGGGGGGGTCCTACGTCCGTTTTTCCGTAACGCATCCTTTTACAAACCCTGGTCGTACCCCGAACGGACCAGTATCGGCGTGAGGCTTGGCTTTGCGAAGGGCAATACCATTGAGCGCAGTGACTCATTGATTTCCACCTTTGAAGACATGGCGCTGGCTTCCGAATCCGTGTACCGCACCGATGTAAGGATCACTGAATCCAGTGCAAGTCTGCAGATTGAATTCAAGGAAGGTTCTCTTGAGCAGCCGGAGCCGTATCTGCTGCAGATGGGCCTAGTAGGAAGGGCCATTCTGCTGGGGGGAATGTCGGTATCCGTTGGGGAGATCATCCCTCAAACCGGCTACTACAGCGGCGGGGGCGGAGGCTTCAGCGGATCGCGCGTACGCATGTACGGCCCCAACTACGAAGAGCTGGATGCATTGGCCCACCGCTTCAGCCGGTTCGTAAAGCGGAAAAGCCGGCGTGTCATGGGTGTGGATCTGAACGGCTCGCGCCAGTCGTGGATCCGCAACCAGGCCCGTCAGGTCCTGCGGTTCCGCTGGGATGGGGACGCGACCGCACGCGCCGGTGCCGCAGCAAATTTCATCACCTACCGACTCCAGCCGTACTTTGAGACCACAAGGCCATTCTGGCACGCCGATATTGCGGGAGATTCCCGGGTCCCGATCCGGATAATCGTCAGCGGTGCGACAGAAATTGATATCGATCGCATCACACAGCGTCCGCTCGTGGTCCCGGACAGCTCCATACTGCGGCTCGCAGGACTGGCGGATTATGAAATCGTCGAAATGCCCGCCAACATCGAACGCGAAAACCAGCAGTACGTCCGGCATGTCAGTGTTGACTACCGGGGCCCCTTTGATATGAGGCGCAGATTCATGGAGGAGTCTGTTGAGTCATTCCCTGTACCCCCCGGCTATCGGCTGGAATACGGGTCCAACTGGTTCTTTGACGACGAAACCAAACGAGCTTTCAGCTGGGTATTCCTGGCTACAATCATACTTGTTTTCCTGGTTACCGCTGCGATTTTTGAATCCTGGTGCCTGCCGCTGGTCGTGATGCTTAGCGTACCGCTCGCAGCTGTGGGCGTTTGCGTCGGTTTTCTGTCCACCGGGGCAAGTTTTGTTGAGGGGGCCTTTATAGGGACCGTGCTATTGGTGGGCATTGCCGTTAATGACAGTATTCTACTGACGGATCGGTTTCGACAGCTGCGCGTGCTTCGGCCGTACGGCAGGTCATCCATCCTGGCACGCATGGCTGTCCGAGAGCGGCTGCGCCCGATGTGGACCACTACACTGACGAGTGCGGCCGCCATGCTGCCGCTGCTTGTATTTCCAGACGAAAGTGATTTCTGGACCGGTCTTGCGGTCACTGTTACCGCTGGCCTGTTTGCTTCTACACTTCTGGCACCATTCGCGTCGGTTGGTCTGCTTTCGCTCTTCAAACCCAAGGCCGTACCTGAGCGCGTGCAGTAACCATCACCTGCGACGGGGCCTGTGTCTGATCGGAGTGTACGGATTCTCCGCCTGGTTGGGCCGTGCAGCCTGATGTGCCACCAAGAATCGTATTGAACGGACCAGCGCTGACTACAAATCGGCAATGAATTCGGACAATTCCTCAACCGTTTCAAAAAAGTGATCCGGCCGCGATGCTCGCAGTGCTGCTTTGTCAGGTGCTGCCCATGCGGCAGCGATTGCCCCAATGCCTGCTCTTCTTGCGGCCTCGGTATCGGCCGGAAGATCACCAATATGATAAGACTCCGCAGGTGTCGCCTGTAACTTACGCAGAGCCACCAGGAGGCACTTCGGATCCGGTTTTCGCCTTCGATAGTCATGCCATCCTACGATGGCATCTATAGGCCAATTTTCCTTCCGGGCAAAGAGAGTCGGCGCAAAACCGGGACTCTGAGTCACAATCGCCAATTTATGTCCGCGAGCTTTTGATAAGGTCAACAACTCACTGATCCCATCAACGGGGCGGAGCTGAGCCAGCTCTCGCCTGTAAGTCGCCCAGTCTCTTGCCGTACGCAACCCGGAAATTCGTACAGTATCCACTAGTACTTGGTCAAAGTCGAACAGCAACGTCATCAGCTGCCCGAATGCCCGTCAAAGAGTGAAAATTGTGATCCTTCCAAGGCCGCCCCATCTCCAGATGATGGAATCGGATTCAGGATTTTCTGCAGATCACTGGGCTTGGCGAGCTCGTACGCGCGTCCATTATTTAGGAGTGCCCAGTTTCCCTGTACCTCTGGATAGTTTGCTTCGGCTCGGTTGGGACGTAGACAGGCGATGGGCCTGCCTTGCACTTCTGCAAAACCCACGGTGTGCATAGTTCCTCCTTTAGTCCCGGTTTGGATCACAATGATCAGGTCGGACAGAGCGCTTTGAAGATGATCGCGGGCAATAAAGGACCATCTGCCAGCTTTCGTACCCGGAGGGTATTCGCTTACCCAGCACCCGCCGCAATCCAGAATTGTATTGGCGAGATATTGATTGTCACGCGGATAAATGTAGTCAAAACCATGAGCAAGGATGGCAATGGCGGTACCGCCTTCTTCTGTGCACCCTTCGTGCGCCTGCTGATCACACCCATAGGCTAAGCCGCTTACCACCGAAATACCCTCTTGGGCCGCATAACCGCCGAGTCTCCGGGCCGAATCCATGCCATGCTCGGTCGGGTTTCGCGTCCCGACTATCGCCACAGTCCTGCCTGGATGGCGAAGCGCCTCTATGTCGCCCTTGACGTAGATCACCGGGGGTCTTTCATCCTTGATTCTGCCATTAGGCCCTGTCCTGCGCAACACATCCAGTTGCCGCGGATATTGGCCATCGCTGTTGGTGGATGCGATGGGGCGTATTCCCAGTTGGCGGCATTGCACAATCGTCCGGCCCGCTTCCATCCAAGCAGTAGCCGCCGCCTCTTTTGATTTCCCCATTTCCCCGCACGCTACGGAAAAGAAAGCGCTTTCCGAATCCCCGCACTCTTGAGCGTACTTGAGCGTCTTCTTCTGACCGATGCCGGGTAAGCGCATCATGGCGATCGGCGGCTGCGCCTCCGTGAAATGGTCCATTTGTTCAGGAATTGTCCCAGATACGCCCTAATGTACTTGGTATTCGGCTGTTGGCCTTGTCAAAGGGTACGCACAGCCATTCCGGGCGCATATGCCTTCCGAGGGCAAAGCCATAGATAATGATGTCCGGGTTAGTACGCCGGATCGCAGCAGCTATAGCGGCCATGGTGGCAACTCTCGTGATGATGTCGTCCACCATAATTACGGCCTCGTAGAATAATCTACCCGCCCGATAGTCCGCGGTACTTAGCACGGAGTCCCTAGCCTGGGCAGATGGCTGGTGGTGCAGCTTCTGGTGCGGGTTCTTCTTGAGGCATTTGATGTCCAGATTTGCTCCGGCTCCTTTTGCGATAGCCCTAGCCAGCCGGGAATTGCTGGATGAACGTTCAGCACGAGTCTCGGAAGAACGCAGCGCAGGCACAATAACCGTTCTGGATGTGTCAGTCCCGAACCACTGCAGCAATGACGGAGCTGCTATCTCTATCGTACTGGCGGCTTTCTCAACTGCGCCGCTGTGTTCACACTTAAACGCGTTAACCCTAACTGTCCACGGATCACCTTGGGCTGTCCCAATTCTGACCGCCAACGCACACATGCGCTCCAGATCTAGGTTTATTACGCTGGCAGATGGCTCGACCGGAAGCCACCAATTTGTCCCTAAAGATTCCTGTAGTTGGCTGGGATCCCACTCTTGGATCAATTCTCCTTTTGACCTGGCGGGGGCCTTTTTTCTGGTCCGTGTAGCCGCGGGGCCGACCGAAGAGCGAGCTGGCAATCCGGGGGTGTTGCCGGTTATCCGGTCTGCCTTTTTCCTCAGCTCCGGCTTGGGCTGGCCGCCCATCAACATCCTGACTATGGCCCAGACCACTATCACCAAGAAAATCACAATGCTCATCTTAGCCCATGTTGCTGGTGAATCCACTCCGAAAGTGACGCTTCGCTCAACGGCTCCTCTCCATTTAGAACGCTGATAATGACTGGGGCGGAGTCACTCCCATTCATGGTTTCAGATGCGCTCCCTTCGCTGCCGGGCAAGCGGAGCACGCTTGTCCGGCCTCCAAGCAGGCTCTAGAGGGCAATTTGAACATGGCATGAACGGCCGAATTGCTACGGTTGCAATAACATCGGCTTGTATGTGGCCACCGCAAGGCTGAGCTATGTGCCAGCCAACTCTAACCGGAGGCAGGACTGTCTGTTTTGTGAGGCACTCACCCATCTGATATCAAATATAGGTCGCAAGATAGCGCAAAACGGGCATGAAAACACGTTCCATTCAGTTGCGCAGGGTCCCACTGAATAGATGTCAGCCCGCCACTTAGTCTGAGGGGTGCCAATTTATCACGCCACAAACAATGCGGCCCGCAGCTTCGGGATATGCAACTAGGGCTGGCACCTCGGGTTTTGCGACAAACCAATGCCCGACTGCCAAGCATAGCTGCATGTGCAGCCCGATTACCGATTGGACTCCATCTGCTTTGGATTGGCTCTGACCGCCGGATCAGAACGGAAGCGGCGTTCCTTCGGTTCGGGTTTTCTCCAAGTATATGTCCCTCAGTCGGCAGGTGATCGGGCCCGCTATTCCCTCTCCGATCACCCGCCCGTCCACCTCCAGAACAGGAGAAAGCTCGCCCATAGTTCCGGTGGTAAAAACCTCGTCCGCACTGTGCACCTCGGCAATGGAAATATTGCGCTCAACGGCTACAAACTTCGCCGCGCGGGCGAGCTCCAGCACTTTTGCCCGCGTGATCCCCGGCAGGCAGCTGTCTGCGTTCGGAGTCAGTACCTGGCCCCGCTTAACAATGAACACATTGGTCGCGTTGGTTTCCGACACAAATCCGTGCACATCGAGCATGATGGCATCGTCCACTCCGGCCAGATTGGCCTGGATCTTCGCCAGAATGTTGTTGATCAGGTTATTGTGATGGATCTTGGAGTCCAGACACTGGGGCGTATTGCGGCGCACCGAAGAGGTAATCAGTTTGATGCCCCCTGTCGCATAAACCGGTTTCTTCCACTCAGCCAGGACGATAAGCGTGGGCCCGAACATGTTCAGTCGGGGATCCATGCCAGAGGTGGTCTTCTCGCCGCGCGTGAGCGTCAGGCGTACATGCGTGTCGTCCCGCATACCATTGGCCTTCAACGTCTCAAACAGCGCTTCGGTGATTACCGCCCGGGTGGGTATCTGCGTAAATCCCATTGCACGGGCCGAATCGGCGAGCCGATCCAGATGCGCCTCAAGCTGGAAAACCCGTCCGTCATACACACGGATTCCCTCCCAAACCGCATCACCCCCCTGAACGACGCTATCAAACACCGACACACCGGCTTCCGAGCGGGGAAAAAGCCGATCCTTGACGTATACGAGGATCGAATCGTTGCGGGCATCCGGCAGACTGATATGCATGAGGCTTATTCGGCAGCAGTTTTCAGCACTTCAGCGCATGCTCGTACAGGTACGCATAGTGAGGTCTGCATTCCTCCAGAAGCGGCCTTAGGAAGGCGGGAAAGGGAGATGTCTTAGGTCGGTAAGGACCGAACCCGGTCGTCGTCCGAATTACATGGTACCAGTGAGGCGCCCAGATGCCATCCTCCGGCCGACCCCCGGCGGGCCAGCTCAGCATCGCGGCATCGAACTCCAGACCCACATGCGTACACAACTGCCGCAGCACATGCTCAGGATTCAAGAGCAGTTCCTTAGCATCAAGCACGCACGGCGACCGCCCCCGCGCCTTGAGGTAGTCGAAAATCTCCGTCTGACGCGCCAAGGCCGTATCCGCCAGTTGCGGCTTCGGCACCTGATTGATCAGCGAAGGCAGCATCTGCTCCGGATCGCGGATCAGCATCACATTGGTCATCTTGCCGAGAAAGTCCCACGACAAACACAGAAAATGATGGGCCATATTCTTGACGAACAGTACGGGCCTATCCTGCGCGGCCAGCAGCACATCGCGCACCACACGCTCGCCGTTACTGTCCATGGCCGCCAGAATTTCTTTGCGGCCGGGATGCTGCGCCCCGGTAAGGTGCAGATAATGCGCATACAAGGGCTCGTCGGTAACACGCGTGTCCCCGCGCTGGGCAAACGCGTACATAAGCGCCGTAGACACATTGCGCGGCCCGCTCCAGAGATTGATCTTCATCCGTCCGGTACAGTAGATGACTTAAACCGCATCACTATCTATCGGATCAACAGCGGTCATCATGCGCGGGGTCTGATGGTCCGGGGGACGCTATCCGCCGTGCATGCCCCGCAGCAGCCGCCCCAAGGCCTCCAATCCAATCCCGTCAATATCGTTCCGCACACGCAGGGTGCACCATAAATCCAACACCAGCATCTGTACAGCATGTATCGGCACTGCAATCCAAAAGCTTCGGCAGCGCCAGACCAGGACACCCAGCGCCAGTCCGCCCACCATGGACAGCACAAGCTCCGGCAGCGGCTTGTGC
Source organism: Bacteroidota bacterium (assembly GCA_028873925.1). Taxonomy (GTDB): domain Bacteria; phylum Bacteroidota; class Rhodothermia; order Rhodothermales; family Bin80; genus JAPPNA01. Next base: position 27,164 of record JAPPNA010000037.1, read on the forward strand.
ACATGCAGCAATGCAAAGGGCACCGCCTGGATGAACAGGGCGTGCAGACCGAAGGTGTGCGCAGTCCCGAACAACACGAACCCGCGCCACAGATACTCCCAGCCCAGCCAGTACATGAGAAAGGCACCATGATACAATACGAACACGCGCCAGCTTAACGTCGCATCCCGCAGATGAGGATATGATGCCTGAAATTCCGCACTGTCCGACAGGAACCAGGTCCCGACAATCACCAGAGGTATGTACAAAGCGCAGATGATCAGTGCGAGCCGCCAGTCACCCAGGCCCAGGCCGACCGCAGCCGGACGCTGCCGGAACACGACACACAGCACCAGCGCCGGCAGCAGGAAGCCCGTCACCCCCTGCACCGCAAACCACCATACCCAAGACAGCAGACCGCTGGCATCCGGTGCCACATGCGTCAGAAAAAAACCGCGCCCGCCGAGCCGAAAATGCACCAATACGAAAACCCCGTACAGTATCAGTACGGTGGCCGTCTGCGGGTTCAGCCTGGCACAACCGCGCAGGAAACCCCGCCATTCCGACTGCAGACGGACCCTCATCCTGCTCAGCGGTCCGCACCCACATAACGCTCCATGAACTCCCAGATACGCAGCAGCCGGTCCATTCGCTGTTTCGGATTGCCGGACCGGGACAGATCATGCCCCGCGTTCGGATAGCGGACATACTCAACGGGCCTGCCCAGTGCCTTCAGGCTTTTGTACAGCACTTCACTCTGAATTACACCTGTCCTCAGATCATTGTCGGCATGCATGATCAGCAGGGGGGTCTGGATCAGATCCACGAATGTGATCGGTGAATTTGCCCGCAGCAGCGGCCCGCGCTCCCAGGGAAAGCCCCCGAAATGGTTGGGCACCAGCCGCCAGGCATTCCCTTCGCCAAAGAAGGTCTCCAGATCATATACGCCCCGCTGCGCCACCGCCGCCTTGAAACGATGGTCCTGCCCCACGATCCAGGCGGTCAGATACCCGGCGTAGGACCCGCCGGTGACTACCTGCCGATCCGCGTCCACCCATCGCTGCCGCTGTACAACCTCACCGGCCGCCGCCAGCACATCACCGGCCGGACCGACCCCCCAATCCTCATAATTGGCCCTGCGCCAAGCTGTCCCGTAGCCACCGGACCCTCGCGGATTGCTGTAGACAATGCCGTAGCCCTTGGAGGCAAAAAACTGAAATTCATGCCACATGGTGGCTTCCCCCGGCCCCCACATACTGGCAGGGCCCCCGTGAATGGCCACCATCAGCGGATACGTCCGGCCCGGCACCTGGAATGTGGGGCGGATGATCCAGTATGGAATCTCAAGGGTGTCGACCCGCAGCGTGTGCGATGTCGGAACGCTGACGGCTTTACTGTTAAGCCACGCGGAGTTGTGGGTACTCAGCTGTTGCGGACTTTGAAAGTCCATCGTGGAGCTGTAGAGCTCGTAGGGATTGCGCGTGTCGGTAACCACCATGTACGCACTGGCCGATGTGATCTGATAATCGCGGATTCCCTGTTCAACATCGGTCATCTGTCGGACTGGGAAGTCTTGACGGACCAGTTCTTCGCGGGAGAACACATCCCGGGCGGGTGCCGCCAGGCTGTCGGCAGCCAACGTATCTGCCAATGCGTCCTCTGGACCGGATGGACGCTGAACCGCTTCGGTTACCTCCACCCTGAACAGCGGAAAGCCCCCTTCGGAAGGTGCCGTGAAATACAAGAACCAGCCATCATGGGACCATTGCACACTGCTAGCGCTGCGGTCAAAATCCAGGGTAATCATGGCCGGTGCGCTGCGGCCATCCAAGGCAAACAGTCCGATCTCGGTCTGCGCATAGCCGGGGTCCTCAAGATCACGGGCCAGAAAGGCAATCTGATTACCATCGGTCGACAACACCGGTGAACTCAGCCGATACCCCTCAACGTCCAGCAGCCGCTGCCTCTTGCCATCCGGCACATCGACCAAAAACAGTTCCCTGTCCTGTATGCGGTCAGGATGCAGCGTGGATTCCGGATATCCGCTGACGATTAACTGTCGGCTGTCGGGCAGCCAAGTAGCATCGCCATAGCTGTAGTGCCCTCCGGTGACCCTATGTACCTCCGGTCCATCCGGCGCTTCCATGTCAGCCACAAAAAAATGGCGGTACCGGGGTTCGGGTGCCAGTGCCAGCTCCCCCTGGAGGTTGAGCCTGGTAAACAGGCGCGGATTGGCATCTTCCGCGTTGGCGTGCAGCCAGGCACGCACGGCCTCCAGTGACCCATCCGGATCCGGATCTGCCCGCGTATGATCGTCCGACCCGCGCCCCGGCCGCTCGTCCGACCAGACAGGCGGCTGTCCGGTCAGCTCCCGCAATTCCTGGCCGGTCAGAGAAGAGGAGAATAGGATGTAGCGACCATCAGGAGACCAGATCGGCTGTGACGGAGAATGTTCATAGTTCAGAATTTCCCGGGCCTCTCCACCATAAACTGCGATCTCAAACAGTCGGGCGCTGTCATCCAGGGTGCGCACAAACGTAATGTGCTCTCCATCAGGATTCCAGGTCGGCGAAGTAGCCCCGCCCTCTCCGTATGTCAGCTGCCAGGGGACCTCCCGGCCCGACACCGGGGCAATCCATATCTGGGAGCGGTATTTGTAGGCCTTATCCGGGTCAGGCACTATGGACCGTACCGCATACGCCACATAGCGGCCGTCCGGAGACACCGCAATGCTCCCCAGCTGCTTGATCTTCAACAGATCCCCGGCCGTTACCGGCTCCCGTCCAGACTGGGCGTGCACGGCGGTCACCGACAACAGCACAGCCAGTGAGACTATCAGTCGCTTCATATAATTCTCCAGTGATCTACGGCGCAAAGAGATACTTGGGCAAGTGCATCGTTACCAGCATATGGGGTACATCCACCGTCTCCGCGATGTGTAAATCCGCCGCCAGTGAGCTGAGTACATATGCCTCCGGCCGGCTCATCGCGCGTTCGGCCACCAAATAGTCCAGCATGTATCGGGTCGCCTTGCGCGCCGCCTCGTCAATGGTCACGCCGAATCCGGTGACCGCGTAGTACTCAGATGTTTCGTATTGGGGCTCAATGAGGTACGGCTTATCCCTGATTATGTTGACCTCGTAGACTATCCGCATGGGGGCCTCAATCGCCGTGCCACAGACCTCACCCAGTCCCTGGGCCGCATGCGCATCCCCAATTGAGAACAGTGCGCCGGGAACCAGGACCGGAAAATAGACCGTAGTCCCTGCAACCAAGTGTGGATCATCCATATTACCTCCATTCCGGCGCGGAGGTATGGTGGACAGCAGTGAATCCGTCGCCGGTGCCACGCCCATCACGCCAGGAAACGGCTCCAGCTTTATGCGGGCTCCACCAGGGCCGGTGACATAGGTCTGCCCTTTTTCAAAGGAGAACGTCTGCAGGTACGGCTCGGTGAATTCATCCGCCAGGAATCCGAATCCCGGTGTAATGGCGGTCCAGCCGAACGCGCCGATTTCGATTTCGTGCAGGGTGACAGCCAGCACATCCCCCACTTCCGCGTCTTCCACATACACCGGGCCGGTAAGCGGGTGTATGGGCTCAAAATCCAGTGACAGCACATCTTCAGCGGTGGACTCCGGGAAGAATTGCCCATCGGAGGCCTCTTTGGTGTACACCTCAACTACAGCGCCGTCCGGCACCATCAGCACCGGCGGGATACTCGCACTGAACTTATTGTGGGTCTGGTCCTGGTAAAGAAAATACTCCGGTGTCACGGAGGCGGACTCCGGCCCGTTGCAGGCCGCCAGCGGTACCAGCAATACAATCAGGAGGCGGCTCATTATGCAATTGTATGTTCCAGACGCTCTAAGTTAGGCAGCTGCGGGCAATTGTTTTGCGGTTGCCCGGCCTGCCGCGGAGGGCAGCAGGGCAATGCACAACGGTATGGGATGTTACGCCTTCAGTTTCCGAAGAGAACCCAGCCACGGGCCCAAACGTGGTGTTAGCAGTAAGCGGGCATGCCGGATTGCCTGGCGTGCGCCGATGGCGAAACAGGTCCGCCATTACGGAATGGGCACCGGTGCAAGCCAATCGGACCGCGGGGACCCATTGCGGCAGGGACAGATTTGGCGCGACCAGTCTTCTGCAAGTGTACCGCGCAATCCCGGCTTGAGCAGCGGAATCACGCTCGCCGGTCAGCTTTCGCCGGCCGGCGCACTTTCAACCGCAGTATCCTCGGCTCGGAGGGCCAGCAATCTGTCACGCAAAACCACCGAGAGCACGGTGTGGACTTTCGCGACCTCAATGCCCTTGTTGTAGGCCACTTCTTTCATCCTGTCTGCCGTAGCCTCGATATTCATCTGATCTTGAACAAATTGGACGCACTGCTCATAGAGCTTCCATTCCGGCATGCCCTCGGTTGATAATCTCAACTGTTCCGCTGCCGTAATCGCCCATGTGGGAGCGTCAAATTCCTGCGCTATAGATTCTCCATACTCCGTGAGTTTTACCGGACTTTCGGTCATCGTGACCGGTAAACTCAGATTCTGCATCACAGCATACAGGTTGGTTCTGATGCCCTGATTATCCCCGCGGACCTCACTAATCTCCATGCGGACCTCACTCATCTCCGTGCGGATCTCCGTGCGGACCTCACTAATCTCCATGCGGACCGCACTCATCTCCGTGCGGATCTCCGTGCGGACCTCACTCATCTCCGTGCGAATCTCCGTCAACTCCGTGCGGAATTCCCGCATCTCCGTGCGAAACTCCCGCATCTCCGTGCGAAACTCTGTGGCCAATTCCTTCATCTCCGTGCGGAACTCTGTGGCCAAATCATTCATTTCCGTGCGAACATCCCTTAAATCCGCGCGGAACTCCCGCATCTCCGTGCGGAACTCCCGCATCTCCGTGCGAAACTCTGTGGCCAAATCCTTCATGTCGGATCGAAGCTCAACGGTAACATCCTTGAGCGTCTCAATGCTCGTGTTTACACTCCCTGCCCATCTCGCAAACTTTACGATCAGAACAACCAGAGTGATTACAACGGCTGCACTGATGGGAACAAGCCAGGCATCCATCATATTTTCCGTAAAGTCCCGGCGATTCCGTGCATGCAATTCGGTCTAAGCACACTGACCACGAGGCCTTGCCGACTGCCCTTCCGGAAACAAAGTCGCGGCTTCCTGGTTACCCAAACATACGCAAGCTTTAATGCGCACGCAACCGCTCGGTTTCAACTGACAGACGCGTTCCGCTACAACTATTCGGACTCATTTCATCGAGCATTGCGGACTGCTCAGCCGAACATTAGATTCACTGCTGACCTGACTCACCGATCTGGATAAAGATCCGGCAATGCCTTGAACCTGGCCATCTGCAGCTCTGCGGGTTCGCTGTCCGCAATGCTGTAGGCCAGCTCCTACGGCTGCTGCCCGGACTGGAGCTGATGTTAACTCCGGCTGTCCCGAATGCCGAGCGTGGCGCTCGCCTCAGTCGTGTACGCCTCCCCCACCTTTCAGGACATTCGCCTCACCCATGGCCCACCGTAATGCTCGGCTGGAACAGAGCGTCCCGGCATCGGGACCGGGCATCCCTGAAACGTATTTTGCTATTATTAGGCTGCCGTGAACATGCTGAATGAACCATGACTGACAATCCCCTTGATGTGCGGAATCTCGCCTTTGGCGATATGGACCACGAAATCTCCGCCACCCGGCGCCTGCTGGAGCGAGTCCCCGAAGAACACTTCAACTGGAAACCGCATGCCAAATCCTGGTCCCTTCGGGAACTCGCCTGTCACATTGTGGATCTCTTCGGGTGGCACAAAGCCACGCTTAACCAGGATATGGTGGATACGTCCAAGCCTTGGCCCAAGACGCAGGCCTCCACCCAAAAGGAGCTCATGGAGGCCTTTGAGACCCGTCTGGGCGAGCTTAACGAGTCCATCGCAAACACCTCCGACGATACATTGGCCGCGGAATGGACCCTCAGGCACGGCGATGTCGTGTTCCTGCGCATGCCTCGTGCCCGTGCACAGCGCATCTACTGTATCAGCCATCTGGCCCACCACCGCGGGCAGCTGACCGTCTATCTGCGCATGCTGGATGTGCCGCTTCCGCCCAGCTACGGCCCGACAGCGGATGAGCAGGGTTAATGCGCCTGACCGGGCGCGTACCGGCGGTAGGGTGATCTCAGATACTCTCCGGCCCGCTCGTGCAGATGGCCCCGGTCCGGCATCCTGAGTACCTCCTCATAACGCGACACCGCCCGCTCCCTCCGGCCCAGTACATCGTGGGCCATTCCCTGCAGAAGACACCCGGCAGCCTTGAAATAGGAGTCGATCCCGGACCCGGCCATGAGTGCCTCCAGAGAAAGCAGATAAGACAGCGCCTCGGTCGGCTCACCCGCTTCCATGCGGGCGCGGGCCAGATAATACAACGCCTGTTCCGCCATGGACGCATTATAGCCCGGTAGGCGGTCGGTAAAGCGGTCCAGAACCGCGGTGAATACCTGCACCACGGATGGCCAGACACCCCAACTGACGTAAATACGGCCTTCCAGCGTATGGAAGAACGGATTGTCCGGGTGTCTGGAGCGCAATTCGGTGACAAAATCCACACTCGCCGTAAAGTCCCGCTCGTAGAGATAATTGATCTGCACCAGAAAGTACAGAGCCTCTGTCCGCATGAAGTAGCCCTGACTTGCCGTACGCTGCAATTCGGCCAGTCCGCGTGCGCGATCACCGGGCGGCAGAAACGTCGTGATCGCCCGGGCAAAAGAGTAACGCGCCGGGATCAGTGCCGCATAATAGTCATACAGTCCCCGCCCGAATACATAGTCATGGTTGGTTGTATCGCTGTCAGCCACTTCCAGCACATACTTCATGGCACGGTGTCCGTCAGCGGCAGCCCGGATCCAATCGCGTCGGTTTGAGCGCAGCCGACCCCGGAATCCCAAGGCCATTCCCTTGAAGAACATCGCATCAAAGTTATGCGGCTGCCGATCCAGCACCTCATCACTGCGCCGGATAACCTCCGTCATGACCCTGTAAAAAGCCTCGTCATTGGAGGTGTCCGACAGATTCAGCAGAATCTCCCACCATAACGAAAGCCCCTCCAGGAACGGGCCGATCGGATGGTCCGGGAACAGCCCGGCCACTTCGTTGAATTGCGCTCGGGAGCGTGCAAACTCCATATCGTACAAAGCCTCCAGCCCCGCCATCACTTCCGTGCGGACTATCGCACGGTCCAGAATACCTGACTGCGCCGCAGCGGAATAAACAGGCAGCACCAGGACCAGGACAGCCGACAGCCGGTGCCACGACATCCCAGGTACGCTCCTTACAGGAATCGGCGCAATGCGGCATAGCCGCCCGAAGCCAGCAGTACCTTGATCGCGTCAAAGCCCACAAAGCGCAGCCAGCCCGCATCCAGCGATTGCCACCAGGTGGCATGACCGGCGGCGTAATGAAGCCATATGACACCGCAGGTGAACAGAACCAGGGAACCGGCGAAAGTGGACAGGATACTGCCGACATAGGAGGTCCACCGGCCCGAAAGGTAACCGATCACCAGGGCAGCCAGCGGCATACCCAGCAGATACCCCCCGCTGACCGCACCCATCACGTAAGCCAGCCCGTGCCCCTGCCCGGCAAACACCGGCAGAAAAAGCCCCAGCCCCAGGTAGAGCAGCATGGATAGGCACGCATTGCGCGTGCCCAGAAACAACCCGCTTCCGTAGACAAACACCGTCTGCAGCGTCAGCGGCACTTCCCATAGATACAGGTGTATTTTTGCGCCCGCTGCAGTAGCGATGGCAAACAGGCAGATGGCGACAATCTGCACCAGAGCACGGGCCCGGTCGGGACGCAGGGCATCCACCCGGTATGCACGGTCAAGGGTCAGCATTTGGAGTCAGTCAGGTTCGTAATTGAGGCGGGATCCAAGCCAGTATTCGCAGGTCTGCACACTGCAGCCCTTCCGTGCGGCGTAATCCTGCACTTGGTCGTGCCCGATAAGTCCCAGATCAAAATACGACGCTTCAGGATGTGCAATGTACAGGCCGCACACGGAGGCCGCCGGAACCATCGCCAGATTCTCCGTCAGGCGGATGCCAGCGGTTTCCTCCACCTCCATCAGATCCCACAACGTCCGTTTCTCGGTGTGGTCGGGACAGGCCGGATAGCCGGGTGCGGGCCGGATACCGGTATAACGCTCAGCAATCAGGTCCAGGCTTGTCAGGTTCTCCTGCGGCGCATAGCCCCACAGTCGGGTCCGCACATGCCGGTGCATCCATTCGGCAAACGCCTCCACCAACCGGTCCGCCAGCGCACTCGTCATAATGGCTTGATAATCATCCTGGGCGGCCCGGAATGCCGCTGTGATCCCACCGGTGTCCACCGTTACGGCAAAAGCCCCCACATAGTCGCCCTCACGGGCAATGTAGTCTGCCAGCGCCCGATTGGGCCGCCCCCGGGTCTTCACCGCCTGCTGCCGAAGTGTGTGCAGCATCGCCAGGGGTCGGGCGCGTGACTCGTCGGCAAACACCGTAATATCGTCTCCATCCCGCGCCGCTGGCCACAAGCCGCATACCCCCCGGGCCGTGCAGGAATCTTCCTGCTCAAGCCGATCCAGGAGATCGTTGGCATCCTCATACAACTGACGGGCCTGCGCACCCTTAACGGGATCATCAAAGATGGCGGGCACACGCCCCTTGAGCTCCCAAGCGATATAGAACGGACCCCAGTCGATGTAGCCTCGCAGCCGGCCGATCGGAAAATCCGGGAACAGATGTCGCCCGGGACGAGCCGGACGCTGCCTCGGAGAAGCCCGCGGTACGCGGTGCGCATTGGCACGCGCCTGCTCAATGGACAGATAAGCCTTGCGCCTGCGGGCGCGACGATAACGCGCACGCAGCTTTTCCTGCAGATCATGTGTCTCGGCCAGCAGGTGACTGCGCTGGCTGCCGGAGAACAGGCGACCCACCACCGCGGCACATCGTGAGGCATCCAGTACATGGAGTACGGGGGCCTCATACTCGGGTGCGATTCTGACTGCCGTGTGCAGGGCACTGGTAGTAGCACCTCCGATGAGCAGAGGCAGCGTCAGTTGTTTGCGCTGCATTTCGCGGGCCACATGCACCATTTCATCCAGCGAGGGCGTAATCAGTCCACTGAGCCCGACCAGATCCGCATCCCGGCGGTGCGCTTCCCGGAGGATGGTTTCCGGCGGGACCATCACACCCAGATCAATAATCTCATACCCGTTGCACTGAAGGACAATCCCGACAATATTCTTCCCGATATCGTGCACATCTCCCTTGACGGTGGCCAGCAGCACACGTTTCTTGGCTGCCGACCCACTCAGGGATTTCTCCTCGGCCAGGATGTGCGGCATCAGCAGCGCAACCGCTTTTTTCATCACACGAGCGCTCTTGACCACCTGGGGCAGAAACATTTTACCCGCCCCGAACAGATCCCCCACCGTCCCCATCCCGTCCATCAGCGGACCTTCTATGATATGCAGCGGTGAGGGGTATTGCTGCCTGGCCTCCGTTATGTCGTGCTCAATGTGGGTGGTAATTCCCTGGACCAGCGCCCTCGCCAGGCGCTCATCAACCGGGCCACCCCAAGGTGCGGGAGCCGGCGGCCCGCCGGCTTCACGCCCGGACCGCATAGCCTCGGCATAGCCGGTCAGGCGTACGGTAGCCTCCGGATCACGGTTAAGCAGCACATCCTCAACGCAGGTAAGCAGGTCGGCATCAACGGCCTCATACACTTCAATCTGCCCGGCATTTACAATGCCCATATCCAGGCCCGCCCGGATCGCGTGATACAAAAAGGCCGTATGCATCGCTTCCCGCACCACATTGTTGCCCCGAAACGAAAACGAAACGTTGCTCACGCCGCCGGACACGCGTGCGCCCGGCAGGTTGGCCTTGATCCATCTGACGGTTGTCATAAAGTCCACCGCATAGGAGTCATGCTCGGCAATGCCGGTGGCTACCGCAAAAATATTCGGATCAAAGATAATGTCCTCCGCCGGGAACCCCACCTGCTGCGTCAGAATCCCGTAGGCGCGCGCACATACCTGCGTACGCCGCTCAACGGTGTCAGCCTGCCCCTGCTCGTCAAACGCCATGACAATTACCGCGGCACCGAACAGGCGGGCTTCACGCGCCTGCTCCACAAACACCTGCTCCCCCTCCTTCAGCGAAATTGAGTTGATGACCGCCTTGCCTTGGACACACTGCAGGCCCCGTCGGATCACCGACCACTTGGAAGAGTCAATCACGATCGGCACGCGCGCAATCGCCGGCTCCGAAGCGATCAGATTCAGGAAACGCTCCATGGCGGTCTCGGCATCCAGCATGGCATCGTCCATGTTGATGTCAATCATCTGTGCACCGTTTTCCACCTGGCTCTGCGCGACCTCCAGCGCGGTCTCGTATTTTTCCTCCCGAATCAGACGGGCGAACCGGCGGGATCCAGACACATTGGTGCGCTCTCCGATGTTGACAAAATTCAGCTCTTCACGAAACACCAGCGGCTCAAGCCCCGCGAGCCTGAGGGTAGGGTCGAACACCGGCATGCGGCGCGGCGGAATGTCCTGCACTGCGGCCCGAATGGCCCGTATATGGTCCGGCGTGGTCCCGCAACAGCCGCCTGCGATATTCAGCAGTCCCTCCTCGGCGTAGGCAGCCAGCTTTGCGGCCATGAATCCGGGGGTCTCATCATAGCCTCCGAAGGCATTTGGCAGACCGGCATTGGGGTGTATGCTCACCGGCACTGACGCGCACCGGGCCAGATCTGTAATGAACGGTCGCATGTGATCTGACCCCAGTGCACAGTTCAACCCCACCGATACCAGACCGGGCGTATGCGCAATCGAAATCCAAAAAGCTTCAATGGTCTGTCCGCTCAGGGTGCGCCCGCTCAGATCGGCAGCGGTGCCGCTGATCATCACGGGTACCGATTCGCCCCGCCGCGCAGCCTCCTCAATAACCGCGCATATGGCGGCCTTAGCATTCAATGTGTCAAATACCGTCTCAATCAGCAGCAGGTCAGCCCCACCATCCAGAAGGCCGCGCACCTGCTCTTTATAAGCGTCCGCGGCTTCGGTGAAGGTCATGCCCCGGGCGGCGGCATCCCCGGCCACCGGTGAAATGGAAAGCGTCCTGTTCATGGGCCCCATCACCCCCGCCACGAAGCACCTGCGGCCGGTCACAGCATCTACGGCGGCCCGCGCCAGCTCCGCCGCGACCACATTCATCCGATAGACGAGATGGTCCGTGCTGTAGTCGGCCTGGGCAATGCCGGTGGCGGTAAAAGTGTTGGTGCTGATAATATCCGAGCCGGCCGCCAGAAAGGTTTCATGAATCTTTCGCACCAGTTGCGGCCTTGACAGCGAAAGCAGATCCAGGTTTCCCTTCAGCGGCCGCCCGACTCCGCGGGTCTCCTCACAGTGATAATCAGCCTCCTCCAGATTATGGGCCTGTATCGTAGTGCCCATGGCTCCGTCAAGAAGCACAATCCGGTCGCGCAGCAGCACCTGCAGATCAGCTGTGACCATGGGGAGTGTTGACTGAACACCCTGATTTTAACGCATTCAATCGGGGCAGGGTCAGCAGGGCCTGTATCTTTTGGCCCAACATGGGGTAAAACCCAACTGCTAACGTCTCAATTGCATGCCCGATCTCGGCCGTTTCTGGACTGTTTCCAATGTGCTGAGCCTCTCGCGGCTGCCGGCCGCCGCTGGCTGTATGGGGGTGATCCTGGCAGAGGGCCCGGTGGTCTGGAGCCTGGGACTCATTCTACTGGCCGCCATGACCGACTGGCTGGACGGAGCCATCGCACGCTGGTCCGGTACGGTCACCGAATGGGGCAAAGTACTGGATCCGGTCTGTGACAAGATCGCCGCAGCAGGTGTTGGTCTGATTCTTGCATTTAAGGGCCTGTTACCGGTCTGGTTTATCGTGCTGGTGGTGGCGCGTGATATGCTGCTGATCGCAGGAAGCGTGTGGCTTCACCGACAGGTCGGATCCGTTCATGTGAGCAATACACTTGGAAAAGTCACGGTATTCGCAGTTGCCATTACGTTCGTAATGGGCCTGCTTCGGGCGGATGCGGTGGTGATGGATTTCTTCCTTTGGACCGGCTCAGGACTGATTGTGCTGTCTCTGGGCACCTATATTTTGCGATTCATAGCCATTGCTCGTGCTGATGGGACTGTTTGACCGATTCAGAAGGAAGGATCAGGAGCGGCTTGAGGAAGGGCTCTCCAGGACCCGCACGGGCCTGATGACCAAGCTGAACAGGCTGGTCCGCGGGCGCCGGACGATCGACGAAGATGTACTTGATGACCTTGAAGAGGCCCTCATTACCAGTGATGTGGGGGTTGCCACGACGCTTAACATCATTGACCGTATTCGGGAGCGGGTCGCGCGTGACCGGTATCTCTCCCCGGAAGAACTCCGCAGCCTGATCAGGGACGAAATCGCCCATCTCCTGCTTGCGCGCGAGCCGGGCCGCCCGGCGGATTTTGATGCTCCACTGCCGAACAAACCCCATGTGGTCATGGTGGTGGGAGTCAACGGTGTCGGCAAAACCACCACTATCGGCAAGATCGCATGGCGCTACCGGCAGGCGGGGCGATCGGTGCTGATCGGGGCCGCGGACACGTTTCGGGCCGCCGCCATTGAACAGCTGCAGGTCTGGGCCGAACGGGCGGATGTACCCCTGATCAGGCAAAAGCACGGCGCGGATCCGGCAGCTGTGGCTTTTGACACGGTCCAGGCTGCCGCCAAGCGCGATATGGATGTCGCCATCATTGACACCGCCGGACGCCTCCACACCAAGAGCGGCCTCATGGATGAGCTGGCCAAGATCCGGCGCGTCATGGGGCGCCAGGTCAAAGGGGCACCCCATGAGGTACTCCTCGTGCTGGACGCGTCGATCGGCCAGAATGCAATCCGCCAGGCAGAGGAGTTTACGCGCAGCGTCCAGGTAACCGGACTGGTGATGACGAAACTTGACGGCACCGCCAAAGGCGGCGTAATCATCGGCATCTCCAACGAATTCAACATTCCCGTGAAGTACATTGGTATCGGTGAGCGGTTGGAGGATCTGCAGGTCTTTGACCGCCAGCAATTCGTACAGGCACTTTCTCTATGATCACACTGAAGACCGTGCGCCGGACCGGATGGCTGTGCGTCGCTGGCGCAATTGTGCTTTGTGCGTTTATTCCCCCGATGGCCCGTGCACAATGGGCGCAGTCCAGAGCGGAATTTGAGGCCGTAGCCGTGAGCCTGCGCAATGACGCGAATCCCGCGTCCGGGCGGCTGGATCTGTATGTTCAGGTGCCGTTTTCCAAACTGGAATTTACAAGCGGCCCCGACGGATTCGCCGCCAGCTACTCCATTCGGGCGGAAGTCAGCCTGCTGGATGAACAGGGCCGCCCGCTATCGGTGATCCAGGCTCCGGTCTGGGAGCAGTCCCTGACCATCCCGGTACACGCGGAAACCCGGTCCGCCTCCCGGTTTGATCTGACCACGCACACCCTGCTGTTGGATCCGGGATCCTATCTGATCGCGGTCCAACTGTCCGACCTGGTTTCGCGCAGGAATTTCTTTCTGGAAATCGCCTCCAGGGTGCGGCGCTTTGATGCCCCGCTGGGGCTGAGTGATATCGTGCTGCTGGATGATGTAAAGGCTGAGGGGCAGTCGCTCACGCCCCGCCTGTCCCAGGATATTGCCCCGAATGCGACGCAACTGCCGTTCCACTACGAGGTGTACGCGGATGCGGATCAGACGATTGTTCTGACCGAAGAGTTGCGACTGCGCCCGGGCATTCCGCCGGTGTTTGCTGTGTCGGATACGGTCCATGTGGCCATCGGACGCCACCACCGCGTCAGCGCAGTACCGACCGACAGGCTGGAGCGCGGCCGATATCAGTTGATGGTCTCACTTTTGGATGGTGCAGGTCGCAGGATGGCTTCGGTCTCGCAGCTCGTGGCCGCGCGCTGGTCCGGCCTGGACACCTCGCTGTACAATCTGGACGAAGCCATTGCGCAATTGGCCTATGTTGCGTCGGGGCGCGAAATTGGGGCCATCCGACGGGCCCCCACGGAAGCGGAACGCCTGCTGCTGTTCCAGGAATTCTGGCGCAAACAGGATCCCACGCCCGGCACTGACCGCAATGAGCGCATGGAGGAGCACTATTACCGCATCAATTACGCCAATCGCCATTTCGGACGCAATGCGCCGGGGTGGCTGACGGATCGGGGGCAGGTCTTTGTGCTGCATGGTCCCCCGGAAGATGTCCAGCGGCAGGTCTACAGCTACAACAACCGGCCTTGGGAAATGTGGTACTACTACAGTATCGGCCGCCAGTTTGTCTTTGTGGATCGGACCGGATTTGGGGACTATGAACTTGTCGTGCCGATGTGGGATGACCGCACCCGCCTTGACTGATGCGCCTCGCGTGCTCTTTATGGGCACGCCGGCATTTGCCGTTCCCTCCCTGCAGGTGCTCTGCGAAAACGGCTTCACACCTGCAGCCATCGTCACCGGCCCGGATCGTCGGCGCGGGCGCGGGCGCAGGTCAGCGCCTACCGCCATCCGCACGGCCGCACATGACTTGGGAATTGGCCGTGTGCTGCAGCCGGAAGATGTAAAGGATGCCGACTTTGCGCGCGAGGTGTGCCGATTGGCCTGTGATATCCAGGTGGTGGTGGCATTCAGGATTCTGCCGCGGGCGGTCTTCCGCGAAGCCAGGCTTGGAGCTTTCAATCTGCATGCTTCGCTGCTGCCGAGGTACCGGGGGGCCGCCCCCATCAACAGGGCGCTCATGGCCGGGGAGCAGACCACCGGGGTAACCACATTTTTTCTGGCCGAGCGGGTTGACACCGGGAACATGATCCTGCAGTGGTCCACCCACATTGACGCGAACGAGACTGCCGGAGAGCTGCATGACCGATTGTCCCGCCTTGGGGCACGCGCGGTGCTGGAAACGGTTCGCCGCATTGCGTCGGACCGCGCCGGCAGGGTGCTGCAGAACCCCGCAGCCGCCACCGCGGCACCCAAAATATTCCGCCATGACTGCCGCATCAACTGGCATTTGTCCGCGCAGGTGCTGCATAACCACTGCCGAGGGCTCTCCCCGCGCCCGGGGGCTTGGACAATGTGGCAGGGCCGTCTGGTCAAGGTGCTCAATACGCGCGTGTGCGAAGGCACCGGTGAGCCCGGCACGGTAGTGGCCGCAGATACGCGCCTGGCGGTGGCCTGCGGTGCGGCGGCATTGGAAATCCGCGAGTTGCAGCTTCAGGGCAAACGGCGACTTCCAGCCGGGGCTTTCCTGCGCGGACACCCGATTACGCCTGGAGACCGGCTGGAGTGAACATGGTCAGTCTGTACGCGTACTTGGGCCGTTTGAACAGACCAATCTTCAGCTGATGTCGTTCGACATGTCTCGCGTGAGCGAGCAGGTGCGGGCCCATTCCGCATTCCTGGATGATATACGGGCCGAACTCAAAGTTGTGATTGTCGGCCAGCAGTATATGGTGGAGCGCCTGCTGATCGGTCTGCTGGCCTCCGGGCATGTCCTGCTGGAAGGGGTGCCGGGTCTGGCAAAGACGCTGACGGTAAGCTCGTTGGCCCGCACCATCGGCACGGCCTTCCAGCGGATTCAGTTTACCCCGGACCTGCTGCCGGCGGACCTTCTCGGCACGCTGATTTACAACCAGAAGGAGGGCAGCTTCTCGATCAAGAAGGGCCCGTTGTTCTCCAACATCATTCTGGCAGACGAAATCAACCGCTCTCCCGCAAAAGTGCAAAGCGCACTGCTGGAAAGCATGCAGGAGCGGCAGATCACTATCGGGGACACCACATTTGCGCTTCAGGAGCCGTTCCTGGTACTGGCCACCCAGAATCCCATAGAGCAGGAAGGCACCTATCCGCTGCCCGAAGCCCAAGTGGACCGTTTTATGCTCAAGATCCGGGTCAGCTATCCGTCGCGGGACGAAGAACTGACCATTATGCGCCGCATGGCCCGAACGGATCCGAACACTGATGTGCGAAGAGTCGTTAACCCCGACCATATCCTGATGGCGCGGCCGGTGTTGAACGAGCTCTACATGG
This sequence comes from Bacteroidota bacterium, assembly GCA_028873925.1. Classification (GTDB taxonomy): domain Bacteria; phylum Bacteroidota; class Rhodothermia; order Rhodothermales; family Bin80; genus JAPPNA01. The sequence continues at coordinate 43,280 of JAPPNA010000037.1, forward strand.
ACGAGCGTGTGGAAAACTATATCGTGGACCTCGTGCTGGCCACCCGTGACCCGCAGCAATACAATCTGGCCCGGCTCGCACCCTTTATTGATTTTGGTGCTTCGCCCAGAGCCACCATCAATCTTAACCTGGCTGCCCGGGCGCACGCATTTTTGTCTCACCGGGCCTATGTGACCCCCGAAGATGTACGCTCCGTCGCGCTCGATGTCCTGCGTCACCGCGTTATGATCTCCTATGAGGCAGAAGCGGAGGATATGGAGTCCGACACGGTGATTCAGCGCATCCTGGAGTCTATTGAAGTGCCCTGAGTCAACCCGCCGCGGCTTTTCGGATAATTCCGCAGAAATGCAGCAGATTAGCTTTCTTTGTGCTATATTGCAACGGTTCGGAGCTTTTGGGGTAAGGAAGAACGCAGTACGCTGCGCTCTTGCGCGTAATACTGAGCTGAAAGGCCTTGGGGCATGAGGAAGCTTTACTTTGATCCGGAATCGCTTGGTTTCAGGCGGAGTCCCCGCCGGTGGTGGAGACAGATTATGGTGCTTACAGCGGTATGTCTGGCCGCGGCTTTCGGGCTGGCTGTCACCATGAATCTGCTTTCTGTGTCGCCGACGGAGCTGGCGTACAAGTCTGAAAACCAGGCTCTCCGGGACCAACTGGCCGCGTCCCAGGAGCGTATTGATCAGTTCGGAATAGCGCTGGACGAGCTTGCTGAAAATGATCGTGAGCTGTATCGGGTTATTCTGCAGGCGGATGAGGTTTCCGATGACATCCTTCAGGTGGGTACCGGCGGCGTTGACCCGTACGCGGAGTTTGACCGTTTCCGCCAGCCTGCGGCCCGTCTTCTGCGGCATTCGGCCTCCATGCTGGATGCGTTGGAACGTCGCATTTCCCTACAGAATGCCAGCTACCGGGAATTGAACCGGCTGGCGCGGTCACGACAGAAAGCCATGTCGGAATTGCCGACCATAAAGCCTACCTACGGGCGGATGGTTTCCCACTACGGTATGCGGATTCATCCGATCTCCAAAGTCCGGCGTCCCCATCTGGGCATTGATTTCACAACGCCGACGGGTACCCCGGTGTTTGCCGCCGGAGATGGCGTGGTTCATGTTGTTGACTATTCTCCTACCGGGTACGGCCATTATATCGTGCTGGAACACAGGGAAGCTGGTTTCCGCACACTGTATGCCCATTTGAGTCAGATTGCACCGGGTATCGCCGAAGGCCGGCGCGTCCGACGAGGCGAAGAAATTGCGCTTACCGGCAACACGGGCTTTTCCGCGGGTCCCCATCTGCATTATGAGGTACGTGATCTGGAGGACCGTACCTTCAACCCCAGACACTTCATCATCAACCTGCCTCCAGAGGAGTTCAGGCAGCTGATCAACGACGCTAATTCCGATGTGCTGGTCGCATCCATGGATTAGCGGCACATTGGTGTGTTTTTGCGTAAACTCGCAGCCGAGTTTGTAGTATTCTTGCGCTGGAATCAGTTTTGATCACTTGAATTACGCAAAAGATGGGATACTGGACGCTTGAGCTGGCCTCGTGGCTGGACGACGCGCCGTGGCCGGCCACCCAGGAAGAGTTGATCGACTATGCCGATCGCTCGGGTGCGCCGCACGAAGTCATTGAGAATCTGGAGGAGCTTGAAGACGAGGGGGAGCCGTATGAAAGTATGATGGAAATCTGGCCGGATTATCCCACAGCTGACGACGACTTCTACTTCCTGGACGAATAGTGCGCGGGGCAGGCGGTGGCTGACCGCGATCGTCTGTGTTGCCTTCCTGATCGGGGAGCACCCGTGCACTGGACAAACTGCGGAAGCGGGAATTCTGGTTGAAGATGTGCGGTTCTCCGGTGATCTCCAGTTTTCTGCGGAGCGGCTTCAAAGTCGCGTCCGAACTGTTCCCAACCGACGTTTTTTGGGCATTCGCGGATTCACCTGGTGGCGCTGGCTGTATCAGGCCGGTGAAGCCAATACCTTCGGGCGGCGGCTGGGGCGGGCCCTGATGGATCTCGGTGAGCCGCCAGCCCGGCTTGACCTGGAAGTCCTCGCCTCGGATGTTCAGCAGCTACGGCTGTTCTATCAGCGCGAAGGCTTCCGGCAGGCGGATGTGGAGGCCCGTGTGGACACGACCGCTGACGGACAGGGAGCCGACATCACCATTGCAATCAAAGCGGGCCCCCCGACCATGGTCCGGCGTGTGTCCTATTCGGGATTGGACAGCCTCACGGCTGAACATCGCACACAGCTGCTGACCCGGTCTGCCCTGATTTCCGATGAAGGGGCTGCCCGCCGGCGGTTTTCTGAGCTTGAACTGCTCGATGAGCGACGGTATCTGCTGACGAATCTGCGCGACATTGGGTATGCGGCCGTTACGCGGGATTCCATTGCCGCTATTGTCACCCCTGCCCCCGGAGATTCCTTTGACGTTGAATTTCGGATCAGTCCGGGCCCCAGATTTCGGTTCGGCCCGGTGCACTTCGTGGTTGACGGACCGGACGACGCGGCCGCGACCCGCGCCGATACGCTTCAGCTGCCGGATTCCGATGGCGGGCTGATTACGTTCCACATCGAGGGAGACCCCCGCCTGAAACAGTCGCTGCTGCTGAGGGCACTGCAGGCGTATCCGGGGCATTGGTTCAATCAGGGGCAGCTGCTGACCACGAAACGTCGGCTGGAAGCGACGGGGGTCTTTACGCTGACCGATATCGCCTCTCTGTCCCCTGCCGGCGGCCGACTGCCCCACAGAATCACGGTACGCGTACGGCCCCGACACCAGTTTCGGCTGGAAACCTTTGTGCTCCAGAGCAGCGGAGTCCTGGGAGGTGTGGGCAACGAGCTTGGTGCCGGGCTCGGCGTGACCTATGAGAATGCCAATCTGTTCGGTAATGGAGAGGGCCTGCGGCTTTCCGGGACAGGATCCGTCGCGACCGATGTGGACACCACCTTTTTCTCCTCCGCCGTGGCGGAAGTGTCCGCCACGATGACCCTGCCCTACCTGGTTTGGCCCTTCCGCTACGCGGATACGGGAGCGGGCCTGTTCCAGACCCGCTCCATATTCAGTGTCAGCTATCTGACGGCCCGCCGTGAAGACGTAAGACTCATCATTCGCGGTCGCGGATCCGCACGCATTCGGCAGGAGTTCCGCCATACGCCTACGATCACCTCCACCGTGGATTTGTTTGACTTGAGTCTGAGCCAGCCCGACACCCTTCAGGGGTTTCAGACCCGGTTTCTTGATCGCATCTTTGCAGATACGCTGCAGGTGGTTGACCCCGTGCAGCGCGCACAGATTCTTGAAGACTATACGCAGCCCCAGATCAACAACGCGATCCGCTACACATTCCGCTCGGAAACCGCCAACCCGCTCCGCCGCGACGCGGGCTACAGCTATGAGGCGGCCATCGAAATCGGCGGCAACCTTCCGTATATGCTGGACCGTTATGTGTCCACCCCTTCGGTCACCGAAGGCAGCCTGCAGCTGCTCAGCGGCACCAGTTCGCGTGTGAACTACCGGCAGTATTTCAGAATTGTGGGTGATTTCCGCAAATACTACCAGATGGGCACCTCCGGGGTATTGGCGCTTAAATTCGTAGGGGGGTGGGCGCAGCCGGTGGGCGGTTCAACGGTGGTACCGTTTGACCGCCGTTTCTACAGCGGGGGCGCATCCAGCGTGCGCGGCTGGCGGCTGCGGCAGCTGGGGCCGGGTACCGCCAGCTTCAGTGATCCGGCGGCCCGGGGAGCGGCCGCCACCAACCTGCTCGGAGGGGACATCAAGCTTGAGTCCAGCATTGAGCTGCGTCAGACCGTATTGCGCAGCCGGCTTGGGGCTGATTGGATATTTGCGCTTTTCACCGATGCTGGCAACGTTTGGTTCGGCCCCAGACATCCCGGCTTTCCTGCGACGGATCAAGACAGCCCCACCGGGCGGTTTCTTCTGCGACGCGTCTTCAGGGAAACCGGCCTGGGCAGCGGGCTGGGGCTCCGAATTGGCTGGCCGTATCTGATCGCCCGGGTGGATGTGGCCTGGCGCGTATATGACCCAGCGGTGCCGGAGCAGGGACTGCTGCCCAACGGATTCAGCAGCTGGGTGGCCTATTTCCGGTTCGGACATGCATTCTGATGGAAGAGCCTCCATGAACCAGCCCGCAGATCGTACCTTTTCCGTCATGCCAGCCTGCCGCCGATAATGTCCTCAGCCAGAAAGACCGCCTTTGTCACCGGAGGCACCGGGTTTATCGGCAGTCACCTGACGGAAGCCCTGTTGCGTCGGGGTTACAAGGAAGTCCGATGCCTGATCCGCTCCAAGCCCAAGTGGCTCGCCGGACAGGATATCGTGCCGGTGCGCGCCACGCTCATGGATCAGTCGGCCATTGCGGAGGCTGTAGCAGATGTGGATTATGTATACCACTTGGGCGGGGTTACGCGTGCCCCGACCTGGGATGCCTTGTATGAGGGCAACGTAACCGCCACACTGAATCTGCTCAGGGCCGTTGAGCTGGCCAATCCATCGGTACGCCGAGTCCTGATTACCAGCACCCTGGCGGTCGTCGGGCGCACATCCGGCCGGACGGCCGATGAGTCCACGCCGCGCGATCCGGTTTCCCGGTACGGTCAGAGCAAAGCCGCGATGGAGGATGCGGTTTGGAAACAGTACGGCTTGCGGCTGCCGGTAACCATGATCCGCCCTTCGTCGGTCTACGGACCGCGTGATCGGGATATCTACACTTTTTTCCAATCGGTTAATCGCGGAATCTGTCCCATGCTGCGCGGCGACCGGGGCCTATCGCTGGTCCATGCGTCGGACCTTGTCCGCGGCATCATTGATGCCGCAGAGTCCCCCGCCGCATCGGGCGAAACGTATTTTCTCGGCAGTGATCAGCGGGTATCCTGGTCCGAACTGCGTCGCGCGGCCACGACCACCCTCCAGCGCAGGGCCTTTCCTGTATACCTTCCCCGAACGCTGGTCCCCTTTTTGGGGGCGGCCAGTGAACTGCTGGGACGCATGCTTGGCCGGTATCCGCCGCTTAATCGTGAAAAGGCCGCGGAAATCCTGCATGCGGCTAAGATCTGTTCATCCGCGAAAGCCGGCCGCGATTTCGGCTATCACCAGAAAGTGCCGCTACGCAGTGGGGTTGCAGCAACTGTGGCGTGGTACAGGTCCAAGGGCTGGCTGTAACCCCGTTGCCGCCTTGAATCCACTGCGGCCGGATCGTGTTTATAGCTGGGATGGCTGATCCGCAGATTAGGGGGCAACAGCAGCCGCCGGCCGGCCGTGATTTGGGCATAGGTGCGGCGAATAGGTTAACTTTCCGGGACTGCTCCCACTGTTAAACTGACTTTTCAAGACCGTGAGTGTACTGGGTTTCAATACCGGATATGTTGAGGAGCTGCACAAGCGGTTCCTTGATGATCCGAAGAGCGTAAGTCCGAGCTGGCGCGATTTTTTTGCCGACTACAGCCCGGGACACGCTGCCATCACCGAGCCGACACCTCGGCCCCCGGCACCTTCCGGAGATGGTGCGGCACCGGTCGGAGCAGACGTAAAGCCCATTCGAGGGCCCGGGGCCAGACTGGTCGAAAACATGGAGGCCAGCCTCTCCATTCCGACCGCTACTTCCGTACGCAGCCTGTCAGTCAAACTGCTGACCGAAAACCGGCTCCTGATCAATCAGCACCAGCGCGGCATTGGTGGCCTGAAAGTTTCGTTTACCCACATCATCGCGTACGCGATTGTTCAGGCGCTGCGCAAATTCCCCAATATGTACAGCAGCTTCCGCAGAAGCGGAGATACGCCGCAGCATGTAAAGGCGGAGGCGATCAATTTCGGACTGGCGATTGACGTGGAGCGGCGCGGCCGGCGATCTCTGGTGGTGCCCAATATCAAGGAGGCCCAGCAGCTGAATTTTGCGGAGCTGCTCGGCCGTTACAACGACCTGATCCGGCGATCCCGGAGCAATCAGCTTACCCTTGAGGACTTTCAGTGGACCAATGTGACCCTGACCAATCCCGGCATGATCGGCACCAGCCTAAGCGTACCGCGCCTGATGCCCACTCAGGGGCTTATTGTAGGCATCGGGGCCATCGGGTACCCGCCGGAATATGAGTCCCTGCCCGGACTGACCGCAAGCAAGGTCGGCCTGGCACCGGTGATGACCATCACCTCCACCTACGACCACCGGGTGATTCAGGGGGCCGAAAGCGGCGCTTTTCTGGCCCATCTGACGAAGCTGATCCAGGGCACCGGCGATGCCGGCAGGGACTTCTATGCGTCCGTATTCAGTGACCTCAATATTCCCCACCCGCCGTATGTGCACACGTCTGACTCCACGCCTCAGTTGGGGAACGCCCTGAAAGGGGGCGAGGAAACCGAAATGATCGTAAAGCAGGCCCAGGTCATGATGATGATCCGGGTCTTTCGCGTCCTCGGCCATCTCCAGGCCGATATCAACCCGCTGGGCTACGAGTGGGAGTACCATCCGGAACTGGATCCGTCACAATACGGACTGACCGTTTGGGATCTGGACCGTGAATTTGTCACCGGCGGCCTCGGCGGCAAGGATGTGCTGCCGTTGCGGGAAATCCTCAGCATTCTGCGCGAGACCTACATGCGCCGGATTGGCGTGGCCTATATGCACATCTCCAAACCGGCGGAACGGCGCTGGCTCCAGGACAGGATTGAGCCGCTCCGCAATGCCGATGTGCTCACACTTGACGATAAGCGCCGCATCCTGCGCAAACTGAATGCGGCGGAAGCCTTTGAGCGGTTTTTGCACACACGCTACATCGGACACAAACGCTTTTCGCTGGAAGGTGGAGAGAGTATCGTACCGATGCTGGATGCCATCATCGGGGATGCCGCGGACCAGGAGGTCCATGAAATCGTCATCGGCATGGCGCACCGCGGCCGGCTCAATATCCTGGCCAATGTGATGGGCAAGTCGTACGAGAACATCTTCTCCGAGTTTGAGGGCAGCATCAATCCGGAGACCATCTACGGCTCGGGGGATGTAAAGTACCACCTGGGAACCAAGGGGTCCTACACGAGCCCGACGGACAATACCATTCAATTGACGCTCGCCTCAAACCCGAGTCACCTAGAATCGGTCAGCCCCATTGTGGAAGGGATGGTCCGGGCCAAACAGGACGTTCTCACCGACAGCGGAGCCACCGATGTGCCGGGCGGCGATGTCGCCGACGCGATTATTCCACTGCTGATTCACGGCGATGCCGCCTTTGCCGGCCAGGGCGTGGTAACCGAAACACTGAACTGCAGCCAGCTTCGCGGCTACCACACCGGCGGCACCATCCACATTGTGATCAACAACCAGATCGGGTTCACCACCGGACCCAGTGAAGCACGCAGTTCAACGTACGCAACTGATGTCGCCCGCATGATTGAAGCACCCATTTTTCATGTTAACGGCGATGATCCTGAAGCATGCGTTCGTGTAGCACGCCTGGCACTTGATTATCGGCAGGTCTTCAACAAGGATGTGGTGATTGACATGCTGTGCTACCGGCAGCACGGGCACAATGAAGGCGACGAACCGACCTATACGAACCCGGTGCTGTACCGGGCCATTCAGCAGAAGCGGTCCCCTCGTAAGCTCTACACCGAGTCACTGCTGAATCGCGGCGACATGAAGCCGGAGGAGGCCGAACAGATGCTGGATGATTTTCAACAGCTGCTGCAGCAGGCTTTTCTGAAGACTCAGGACCTGAAGGAAAAAGATCCGGTCGATTTCCTGGAGCGCTTCCAGACCACGCGGGATATCAGCCTGGAACAGGCCGATACGCGTGTGCCCTGGGAACGCCTGGAGGATGTGCTGGAGTCGCTGCTTCGCACGCCCGAGGGATTCAATGTGCATCCGAAGCTGATGCGACAGTTCAGGCGGCGCGATGAAACGCTCAGGACCCGGAACCGCATGGACTGGGCTTTCGCGGAGGCCCTGGCATTCGGATCCCTTCTGCAGGAGGGTATCACCGTACGGCAGAGCGGTCAGGACTCCCGCCGCGCCACCTTCAGCCAGCGCCATGCGGTGGTCTACGATCAACAGACCAACCAGGAGTACATCCCGCTGAATCACATCACGCCGGGTCAGGCCCGACTGCACATTTTTGACAGCCTGCTGTCCGAGTACGCGGTGTGCGCCTTTGAGTACGGCTACTCGGTGGCCAATCAGGAGGCGCTGGTGGTCTGGGAGGCTCAGTTTGGTGATTTTGCCAACGGAGCACAAATCGTGTTTGATCAGTTTCTGTCGGCTGCGGAGGAAAAATGGGGACAAACCAGCAGCCTGGTTGCCCTGCTGCCCCACGGGTATGAGGGCCAGGGGCCTGAGCATTCATCCGCCCGGCTTGAGCGGTTTCTGCAGTTGTGCGCGGAGGGCAACATGATGGTGTGCAACCTGAGCACGCCGGCGAATTACTTTCATGCGCTCAGGCGGCAGGCGTTGTGGAGTCAGAAGAAGCCGCTCATCCTGATGACCCCAAAGAGCCTGCTGCGTCATCCGGACGCGGTCTCCTCCCCGGAGGAACTTACCAGCGGGGGATTTCAGCCCGTAATCGGGGCGGACCAGCCGCCGGAGGGCATCCGGCGCGTGGTCATTTGCAGCGGCAAGATCTACTATGACCTGGTCGCCGGCCTCAGGAAGGATCCCGATTCGGCGGCCGCCATTGCGCTGGTTCGCCTTGAGCAGTACTACCCGCTGCCCCGGGCCGCACTCAGCGAAGAGCTGGGCCGATACAGTCCAGACTGCACCTACTGCTGGGCACAGGAAGAACCGGCCAATATGGGGGCCTGGACCTATGTCCGACCGGAGCTGCAAAGCATTCTGCGTTCATTGTACCCGGGCGAGTTGTTCACCATCCAGTATGCCGGGCGGCTGCCCAGTGCCAGTCCTGCGACCGGCAGCGGCAAGGTGCACCAGGTTGAGCAGGATGAAGTGGTTGCCAACGCGCTGCTGCCGTTCTGAGGGGGCAGCCGCAAGAGGCCATGCCGCCTCAAGAGTGCGCCTGTCGGGGCAGGACCCGACACCCCGGCCTAATAACGCCTGTTATGGCGGCGGGCATTGCGTGATGCCTTCTCCTTAGCAATCCTGCGCTCCTCTGAGGGCTTGCTGAAAGCCATGTTCTGCCGGTACAGCCGCAGGATGCGACTGCGATTCACACTGCGCTTGAACCGGCGAAGCGCACGGTCAATGTTCTCCTTCTCGCGAACCTTGACACCAACTCCTATATGACTGGCCAGGAAACTGCCTCCGCAAATCTTGAAGTGAATAAATGGTAGCAAATCTGTAACAATGGCTCCGCCCGAAGGTTTCACCTACGCAGATTATCCGGCAACATGGCGGAGTTTCCGATCAAAAAGCTGGTGCTGGCCACCGGTAATCCATTCAAGGCCCGGGAGCTGCGCATGCTGCTGCACAAGCTCCCCGTGGAAATACTGGATCTGTCAATGTTCTCCGAGGCCCCTGAGGTGGCCGAAACCGGCACGACCCTCGCCGAGAACGCCCGGCTGAAGGCACAGGCGATAAATGACTTCTGCGGATTGTCCACCTTGGCGGATGATACGGGGCTTTTTGTTGAAGCTCTCCAGGGACACCCCGGGGTTTCGTCTGCGCGTTTTGCCGGTCCCAACCGCGATGACCGGGCCAACCGGGCGAAGCTGCTCCGAGCGTTGAACGGCCAGGAGCAGCGGGCAGCCAACTTCGTGACCGTAATGGCATATGCAGGTTCATCCGGGCGGCTGCCCCACACGCATTTGTTTGAGGGTATCTGCCCGGGGCACATTGCTGTTCGGGAATTGACCTCCGGGGGATTCGGCTACGAGTCCGTCTTTATTCCCAAGGGGCACAGCCGTTGTTTTGCGCAGTTGACCCCGCATGAAAAGAATGCCATCAGTCACCGCGGCAAAGCGGCACATGCGTTTATCCGCTTCCTGAGTCCCCCGGCATGATAGCCTTGGTGCAGCGCGTACTTGAGGCCTCCGTGATGGCGGACGATATCGTTACCGGCGCAATCGGACCCGGCCTGCTGATTCTTCTGGGAGTTCACCGCGACGATGGCACCGGTGAAGCCGACTGGCTCGCCCGCAAGTGTGCACATATGCGCATTTTCCCGGACGATACCGGCAACATGAACACCTCCCTTATCCGGACCGGGGGTGAGGCATTGGTTGTGTCGCAGTTCACCCTGTACGGCGACGCGGCCAGAGGTCACCGACCGTCATTTACACATGCCGCACGACCCAGGAAGGCCCGACAGCTCTACGAGCGCTTTCTCGCCGCCCTTTCCGCCGAGCTCCAAAAGCCGGTAGCCCAAGGGGTATTCGGGGCCATGATGAAGGTGCGCCTGATCAATGATGGCCCCGTAACGATTATGCTGGAGCGTAAACCTACCTCACAGCGCCTCACGCCGGCACATCCTCATCGGTAAGGATCGGGAGGTCCTCCTGCATCGACGGCATCAGCGGCCGGTCGGCAATCCAGTCTTCATCCAGTTGGATGGATACCTGGTCGTGATGGATCAGCACCGGACCGTTGTAACGACCGGCCCGCGGGCCGTTTTCCAGACGCAGGACACCCCTTGGGCATACCGCTGCACACATACCGCAGCCCACGCACGAGGCGCGGACTATATTCTGGCCGCGCTGCGCATACCAGCGTACATCAATGCCCATTTCACAGTATGTGGAGCAGTTCCCGCACGAGATGCACTGGCCGCCGTTGGTGGTGATCCTGAAGCGCGAAAAGTACTTCTGCAGCAGCCCTAGGATAGCGGCCATCGGACAGCCGAACCGGCACCATACACGTGACCCCATAATGGGATAGAATCCCACCCCCACGACACCGGAAAACACCAAACCGATAAAGAATCCGTACCACTGGGCAAATCTCTGGGACATCCCACCGAGGACACTCCCCTGCCAGGCTGCATTGGTCCACAACAGTACCGTGGTAGCCACGATCACCACCAGCACACTGTGCACCATCCATCGCTCAACCTTCCACGCACCCACTGATTTGTCAGACAGATGCCTGAAGGGATCACCGGCGGTTTCCGCCAGCCCGCCGCAGCCGCAGACCCAGGAGCAGTACCAGCGCTTGCCGTAGAAGTACGTGAGCACCGGTGTGGCGACCAGGCTCAGTACCAGCCCCCAGAATACCATGAACACGCCCAGACCGGATGCGTCCGTCAGATAATTCACATTGCCGGGCCAAAGGTAGTCATACTTGAGCGGCCAAAAATAGCTGAAGTAGAATTCCGGCTGATTCAGGCTGCGAAGCAGTCCAGGCAGAATAAAGGCGAACCCCAACTGGAAGAACATCACCGAAACCGTCCGAATCAGCTGATACGGAATGTTCCGATACTTCACCAGCATTCGCGCACCCATGATCAGCACGGCCATCGTATAGAAGAAGCCGTACAGGAACCACTGGTCGGCCGGGGCTCCGCGCATCAGATAGCTGAGGCCATCGGTCATGCGCACCAGGTGCACCAGCGCATCGGAGGACCAGTAAAGCAATATGTAGAATCCGGTGAACACGACTGCCATAATCCATCCGGCCATGCCGCGTGCCGTGGTGCCGGAAAACCACACGCCATTGTTATCAATGCCGGCCGGATTGCGCGCCATTTTCCTGAACACCATTGCCCCGCCCAGGCAGAGTCCGCCCATGGATAAGGCCAGCATGAGTCCGGGGGCGACGCTGCCTGCCCCAAAGAAGGCGACCAGCAGGCACAGTAAGCCCAATCCGATTACGGCGAGCCCGCCGCGCTCCGACCAGCTGAATTGTCCGGCCCTTGCGGTCAGTTGAAGACTGTTTTCAGTGTTCATGAGTGTTGAGGATTGCCGGGAACCGGTCAAATTCAGCATCGAACCGGATTTTCCCGAGAGAGCTGAGGACCTGATCAATCGTGCGGCCCTGCCGAATCCAGTGCTCGCACACATCGTGGCGAAGTCGCAGCCCCATGGCGTTGAGTCCGGTGATCCGGCGTGTGGAGGTCTTATAGTTGATGCGCAGCAGCCGCCCGCCGTGTCGGACGCACCAGCTTTGCACATCGGGACTGGGGCGGGCCGGAATATCGCCGTACGTCTGATATTCAATCGTGAAGAACTTGGCGGAATTAAAGAACACGCCCCGGCGGTACGGCCTGCGCCGGCCGCACAGCGTATGTGCTACCGTTTTGCCATGCGCTCGCCCGGTGTACCAGAGCTGCTCCACCCGGCGGCTGCCGATGCCGTCCGTGCGGAATTCCGCACAATCTCCCGCCGCGTACACATCAGGTACGCTTGTCTCAAAGTACTCATTAACCAGTATGCCCCGTGCTGTTTCCAGACCGGAGGCTCGTGCCATGGCAATATTGGGGTGAACACCGGCGGTAAGCCCCACAAACTGGCAGTTGATGACTTCATCGCGACTGGTTTCCACGGCCTCGGCGCGGGTGTTTCCCCGGATGGCTTTCAGCTCTGTAGCCAACTTCAGATCAACATGGTGCCGGCGGATTTCGTCGTTGATCATGGCGGATTCTTCAGCCGGCAGCAGGTATTCCATGTAGCTGTTCTCCCGCACAAGAAAAGTCACCGGAATCTGGCGGGAGTGCAGCATTTCGGCCATTTCAATCCCGATGAGGCCGCCTCCTACGACCACGGCCCTATCAATGTCGCGCGTGTACCGCTCCATGCGTGCCAGATCCGGTATGCCGTAGAGCCCCTGCACGCCGGGCAGATCCTGACCCGGCCAGCCGAACCTGTTGGATTTGGATCCGGTTGCCAGCAAGAGCGCGTCATAAGCTATGTCAGGGCCATCGGCCACATGTACGACTCGGGCCTTCGTATCGACGGAAGATACATATCCCCGTACGAGGTCCAGCCCGTTTGCCTGCCAGAACTGGTCCTCATAGGGCTTGGTCTCCTGATACCGCATATGCCCCATGTAGATGTACATCAGCGCGGTTCGCGCGTAGAAGTGATCGGTCTCGCTGGAGATAATGGTAATGCGGCTCCCGCTTAACTTTCGTACAAATCGGGCGGCGGTGATTCCGGTAATCCCGTTGCCGACGATCACAATATGTCTGGACATGGGCAGTGCGGCTGACTTGGGGAAAGGTAGTAAGAATCGGGATAATGTGAGGGTCGAATGACCTATGGTATTGCGGGTAACATCCGCAAGGAGCAGCTCTGGGATTGTATCGCGCGCCTGATTGACTACTTTGGGGCGCACGAAATCGAATGGTTTCTGCACGAGCCGCTGGCCAGGGCACTTGCCGGTCGCCAATTGCTTGCGGCGGAGGAGGCGCAGCGGCGCAGCACACCGGATCTGGCGGTGCGCAGTGACATTATCCTTTCGATTGGGGGAGATGGCACGCTTCTCAACACCGCGCACTCCGTCAAGGCCACCGGCAGACCCATCCTGGGCATCAATATCGGTCGCCTCGGATTTCTGACCGAAACTGATGCGGCAAATGTGATTGAGGCCATCGGCAGGTTGGAGGCGGGCCGGTTTTCGCTGCAGGAGCGAACGGTCATTTCCGTGGATCATCCTGATGTCGGGTGGGCTTTGAATGATGTGGTGATTTCCCGGTCCGGCTCCACTGAGCTGATCGCCGTGGATGTATCGGTTAACGGCACGCCACTGAACCGTTATTGGGGTGATGGCCTCATAGTGGCTACTCCGACCGGGTCCACCGCCTACTCACTTGCCGTGGGGGGACCCATAGTAATGCCAGGCAGCGGGGTGCTGATTATCAGCCCCATTGCGCCGCACAGTCTCACCGTGCGCCCGGTGGTCCTGCCAGCCTCGTCGGTAATTGAAATCCGTGTCCATTCCGACCCCGACACCTGCCAGTTGGCCCTGGATGGCCGCAATCGTCCAGAGGTTACCTTGGATCTGCCAATCACGGTGCGCAAGGCAGACCACAATATCCGTCTGGTAACACTGCCCGGCAGTCACTACCTCCATACGCTGCGTTCAAAGCTGTCATGGGGCCATGGACCTCAGCAGCCTCAATGATGGCGCGTCACGCACTTGCGACACTGTTGCCGTTCATGCTGCTTCAGGCCTGCGCTGGACCCGGCCGGACCACGGTGGACACCGCCCCCGATGTGGAACTGTGGACTGTACCTTTGATTCTCCAACGCCTTGATCTGCCGACCCTGCCGGCGGCCCTGACAGCTGCGGGAGATCTTTCCATCCGATCACCGCTCTATACCGGCGGTGCCGCGATGCGACTCAAGCACCGGGCCAACGATTCCATGCTGGTATCCCTTGCGGTCCCGGGACTGGGCATTGAGGCGGCGCGCCTCCTGGTAACGCCCGACAGTTTCTTCCTCTACAACCGGCTTGAGCGCTCGGTGACCGTGGGAACGGAGGATCTTCTGCCAGCAATGTTCAACGTGGCGGAAGCCATGCGTCTTATGCTGGGGCTCATTAGGCCTGATGGGAAGAAAGCATGGGACCTGGTGGAGACGGCTGATGGCCTGGTACTGCGGGATGCGGACCGCAGGGAACAGTGGATCATCGACCCTGCGCTCGGACGGGTGCTCAGCTATGAACGCAGGCTGCCTTCCGGCCGGTTGGCTGAGGGCCTCTACTTTGCCGAATTCGTCCCGGTTGATGGTGAGCTTTATCCCAAGCGCGTAACCTATCGCAATCCGGTGCAGTCCACCAACGGGCTGATTCATTTCAGATCGCTTGAATTTGCCGATGAAGTCTCCAGTATGGCGCTGGGCGCACCGGATGGCGTAACTCGCATCGTTGTTGAGTGACCATCGGGTGCCGATGGACCGGCTGGCCGAGTGATTCGTTTATTGGCCTCAACTTGGAACACATTAGGAGAACCTGCTATGGCTGACCAATTTGATCTCGTCGTTGTCGGCTCCGGGCCGGGCGGCTATGAAACCGCCATCCGTGCGACGCAGCTGGGCTTTAAGACGGCAATTGTTGAAAGAGATAAGCTGGGCGGCGTATGCCTGAATGTGGGCTGTATTCCCACCAAGGCACTGCTGAAGAGCGCGGAAATGGCCTCGTACGCGTCGCACCTGGCCGACTACGGGCTTAGCCTGGAGGGCACCGTAACTGCGGACTTCCCCAAAGTCATTGACCGCAGCCGCAAGGTGGCCAGCAAAATGAACAAGGGGGTGCAGTACCTGATGCGGAAGAACGGCGTTGAGGTGATCCTGGGCCATGCAAGACTGCAAGATCGCGGCCGGCTGTCCGTCAGGCCCTCTGTAGACATGGATGGCAAATCTATCGGTCGCAATCGCAGCGTAACGGCGACCCACATCATACTGGCCACCGGAGCCCGCGCGCGCGCCATAGGGTCGCTGCCGATAGATGGCAAAAACATCATTGACTACCGTGGAGCTCTGCTGCAAAAGCGCAGGCCTGCCCGACTGCTGGTCGCCGGGGCTGGTGCCATTGGGGTTGAATTTGCCTATTTCTATCACCACATGGGGACTAAAGTGACCTTGGTCGAGCTGCTTGACCGCCTTGTTCCGGTGGAAGATGCGGATGTTTCGAAGCAGCTGGCCCGCTCTTTCAAGCGAGCAGGGATGTCGGTCATGACCGGAACGGGTGTCCAGAAAGTGGAGCAGACGAATTCCGGGTTGGCCGTAACGATCAAATCTAAGTCATCTACGCGCGTCGTTGAAGTTGACCAGGTGCTGTCAGCGGTAGGCGTGGCGGGCAACACGGAAGATATGGGTCTGGAGCAGGTGGGAGTGCGCACGGAGAGAGGCCATATCATGACGGACGAATTCGGGCGCACCAGTGTACCCGGCATTTATGCGATCGGTGATGTCGCGGGCCCACCCTGGCTGGCGCACAAGGCCAGTCATGAAGGCATCATCTGTGTGGAGAAGATTGCGGGTAAGAAAGTTCACGCGCTCAACAAAGATAACATCCCCGGCTGCACCTACTGCCAGCCTCAGATTGCTTCTGTCGGCTACACCGAAGCCCGCGCCCGGGAAGAAAATCTGGATATCAAAGTGGGTAAGTTCCCGTTTTCCGCATCCGGCAAGGCATCAGCGGCCGGTCACACGGACGGATTCGTGAAGATCATTTATGATGCGAAGTACGGTGAGCTGCTGGGCTGTCACATTATCGGGCACGATGCCACGGAGCTAATTGCCGAGGTGGTCGCTGCGCGCACACTGGAGACCACCCATCACGAGATACTGGAGGCCATACATCCTCATCCCACACTCTCTGAGGCGATCCTGGAGGCTACGCGGGCGGCTCTGGGGCAGTCCATTAACGTATAGCTCCTTTACCCCGGTGCCGGACACCGCCGGTCCTCACGGACTGACTGCGGAACAGATCATGGCGGTCCGGCCACGGTTGAGCCAGGAAGAGCGACCGGCCCGCCTTGGTAAGGGCACCAGGCGCGCCGAAAGGCGGCTGAACCCGCAGGTTTACAGGCCAGAACAGCGGGATCGGTCCGGGGTGCGTTTTGTCGGTTGACCTGCCCCCCGGCATCCGGTCTGGATCAGGCCACAATCCGCTTTCTGAGACTGCGCAGGCCCAATTATGTCCCGACCGGGCCATCACCGCCTCAAGTAGGACCCAGCATGTCAGGCTGGTGCTCCCGGAATCTGGAGAATGTGTATATTCCGGCGAACGCTAACTATTGGCAGATATGAGAAAGTATTTTGAAATTTGCAGCGGCACGAAGGCGATTCTTGGCACCCTGGCCTCCGTCCTGATTCTCATGATGGTGGTATTTCCGGCCCTGCCCATTGGTGGCGAGAGCCTGGATGGCCGATTTGGGTACACGCATTCCGAGGCCGTTACCGCGCTGGAGAGCTACGGCGAATCGGGGCGGCGGGTCTATGCCTGGGGCAGCATGACCCTGGACCTGTTGCTTCCGCTCCTCTACGCCAGTTTCATGGTCGGACTCATTTATCGGTTTCGACCCGCTGAGCGTTGGTGGATGCTGGCCTATCTGCCCCTCGGAGTGGCCCTGCTCGATCTGGGCGAGAATGTACAGGTCGTCCTCATGCTGACAGGCTACCCGAACATCTCAGTGGGGCAGGTTGCCGCCGCCTCACTGTTCACATCGCTAAAGGTAGTCACATTCTTTCTCTGCCTGGCACTCGGGATTGTGCTGGCGGTGGTTGCGGGGATCCGCCGTTCGCGATGAGCGGTGGCCGCTTTCGCGTGTCAGTTTTGGGCCCGGCCGGTATGATGTGCGGCTTTCGCTTCGATTTGTACTGCCTCAGGCCAGCGGGAGAATTGCCCATCTGCCGACCTTATCCCAGAGCCTGTCCTGATGAACGTGTTGGCGGGTAGGATAGGGCCTCGGCTGCGCCGCGTAATCTTGGCCTCTCACGGAGGATTCCTGACTTCTACGAATTGCAGCCTGTGGATATTCCGGGATCATGCCCATTCTATCTGGCGTAGGCAGATTTTCGGGTAAGTGCCAGGTTTCGTTGAGAAATCATGAACAGCCTTCAATCATTTGCTCCAGTCGCGTTATTGCTCATCCCCATTCTTCTCTTCCGCACTGATAGATCTCCGGCTCAGGACACCTCGGAGGTCGTGCCTCATGTCGTGGTAGTTCAATTTGAAGCGGAGATCTTTCTTCCCGGCAAGACTGCCACGACCGGGTTACAGATCTTTGATCAGAAGGCGGTCGCATACGGGGTCCACACGATCGAGCGTATGTATCCGTTTCTGGACCATGTGGACCCAACTCCCAAGACACGTCGCAATCTGCTGGCGCTACGCCGCACATACTTCGTGCGTTATAGTGCTGATGTGACCCCTGAACGCCTTTCCAGAGATCTTACCCTCGCCCCGGGTGTCGTCTACGCGGAACCTGTTCCTGTGAACCGTACCCAGGGACCGGTTCATTGGAAACGGATCGATCCGAATGATCCCCGATTCAGAGATCAGCGGGAACTTGGATTGATGCGTTTGCCGGAGGCATGGGATGTAGTGAAGAGCTCAGATGGTGTTCCGAGGGTGGTGATTGCGATCGTTGACGAAGGAGGCGAATGGCGGCATGAAGAGCTTCATGCAAATGTATGGACGAATGAGGATGAGATTTTGGGCAACGGAATTGACGACGACAACAATGGATTCATTGATGATGTGCACGGCGTGAACTTTTCCAACGGGGATGACGCTGATAACGACCCTGCAGGGGCTCCTGGGAGTCTGCATGGCACAGCGGTAGCGGGGGCGGCCAGTGCCGTGACGGACAATAATGTGGGGATAGCCGGGGCAGCCTGGAATGCAGAGATTATGCACATCAACGCGGCATGCCCCGGCCTTGATGGCGTTCTTTGCAAGGCCTACGAAGGCATCCTCTATGCGGCCATGAATGGGGCGGACATCGTCAATGCGAGTTGGGGTGGACTGGTGAGAAACGACCTGCGAGCGAGGCATATTGAACAGACGCTTGATCTGGCCACAGACATGGGTGCCCTTGTTGTAGCTGCGGCGGGTAATTCCAGTATCAGCAACGATCTGTTCCGAGTATATCCGGCCCGTTTTCCACGGGTGCTGTCGGTGGGCGCGACGGAGAAGGACACGCGCAGGCGGGCGGAACTTTCGAACTACGGGAGACTGGTGAATGTGTTTGCTCCGGGCACGGATATCCTGACCATCGGGCCTGGGAACAGCTACTACACGGGCGATGGAACTTCGCTTTCGTCTCCGCTGACAGCTGGAGTGGCTTCGTTGGTGAAGACGCGATTTCCCGCCATGGATCCGGATGCGCTGCGGGAACATGTTCGGCTGACGAGCGAGAATATTGACTTGGAGAATCCCGGATTTGCCGGCCAACTGGGCCGGGGGCTGGTGAATGCGCTGGCGGCCGTTCAGGAGCCGACCTTGCCGGCAGTACGCCTAAAACGCTGGAGTTGGGCGGACCAGGACGATGACCGCCGGATTGCCGCTGGCGAAGTGGTGACGATCACGGCAACGGTAGTCAATTACCTTTCCGATGCCCAAGGACTGAGCGTAGGGCTTGTGGCCGCCGAACCCTATCCGTTCCTAGACATGACGGAGGCGGAGGTGGAAGTTGGCTTTCTGGCTGGCGGCGATTCGGTTGAGGTCCAAATTGAATTCATGGTGGTTGCGGATGTACCCGACAATCAGCGGGTGCACCTTTACACGCGGATCCAGGATGGCGCATTTGAGGACGGAGCGGATCAGCTCCTGTTTAACAGCCGGTCTTCTCCTGTGACCCGTCACCAGAGCCTGAGTGCGTTTTACACGGCCATGGACGGAGACAATTGGGATCGCAATGATAACTGGGATATAACAAGGGTGCCAAGTGAGGAGGAGTTGGCCAGATGGTTTGGTGTCTCGGTCAATGAGGGATTCTTGGACGGATTGGAAATGGAAGCAAACAATCTTAATGGAACATTGCCGCCAGAACTTGAAAACTTGCGGAACCTGCGAGTTCTTGCTCTGATCGACAATGAGGGACTGGCTGGGCCGATCCCGCCCGAACTCGGGAATCTTGAGCAACTGGAGGCTCTGGTCCTGTCAGGCAATTCCATTACCGGAGAGATCCCGCCTGAACTCGGGAATCTTGAGCAACTGGAGGCTCTGCTCCTGTCAGGTAATTCCCTTACCGGGGAGATCCCGCCCGAACTCGGAAACCTTGAGCAGCTGGAGGCTCTACTTCTGTCAGGCAATTCCCTTACCGGGGAGATCCCGCCCGAACTCGGGAATCTTGAGCAACTGGTGGTTCTACGCATACACAGAAATTCCTTCACGGGACAGCTTCCAAGGACCTTGATGCAATTGGGTAATCTTCAGATATTTACCTTTGAAGGTCAAAGCCTTTGTGCTCCCGCCGATGATGCTTTTCAGATGTGGCTGAACCGTATCTTTTTCCAATCGGGGCCAACATGTGTGGATGAAGGACTCGCAGACATACAGTATGATCAGGGCCAGGCGGTCGGCGCAGGCGATGGCAACCACCTGTTTGTCGGTCTGGAGGCGGATGCGCGAATGGCCACCCGCTTCGTGGTTAACGCATCTTCCGGAGGCAAACTGTGGAACGGGATTGTTTCTGGGAATGACCGGGAAGCACGAATCAAGGAACTGTTGGGGAATCAGCGGGGACGAACTGATCCGGCAACAGGGCCGGAAGAAAGGACTATGTTCTTCAAGTCAATCGACAAGGATAATTGGGAGAAGCGAATCAGAGTACTGTTGAGGGATGTATGGGAGGGGCGAGTTGAAGTCTCTTCTGGAAATGAACAGGAGCGTGCCGATCAACGCGTTTCGATCGGTGACCGGGAGGTACGAGCCCCGACCCCTGCGGGAGGCAAGCGGGACGGACGATTCCGGTCGTCTTCGGGGCAAGATCCTGAAGGACGATTCGGGACCCCTTCGGCAGATGACCGTGAGGTGCGAATTAACCGTATCTGGCTGGCCCCTTACTATGCCAATCAGTTTTTCGGCACCACGCTGCCGACGGATGCCCCCCGGAATCTCACCATCTACATTTACTCGGATCAAGAGGGTACGCCGGCAGATGTTCTGTTCTCAAAGGAGGTTGAGGATCCGAGGGCGTATGCCGCGGCGAATTATACATTGGATTTCTTTGAGCTGGATCTGTCAAACGAAGGCATTGGCGCGTTGCCGGACACGATCCACATCGCATACGGGAACGCGGGAACCGACGATAACCTATTGGTATCGGGGCCTGCACCTTATACGGAGGAGAATGTATCGCATGTATATCTCCAAGGCGCATGGCAGCCGTTGTGGGATCTGACGACCACAAACGGCGGATCGTTCAATGAGACTGTGGTGCCCATCCGGGCCAGCTTCAGGATTCAAACGCCATTACATTTTGCGCAGATGGTCGCGGCTCAGTTGTTCATACTGGGGCAGTCTGTGACACCGCTGGTGCTACCCGAAGCAGTCGGAGGCGTGTCGCCGATCAGTTATTCACTGGTGCCGGTGCTTCCGACCGGACTCACCTTTGATACCGTGACGCGGACTATTTCCGGAACACCGACTGAAATCACGATGTCGCCCGTAACCCTCACATACACGGCGACCGATGCGGCCGGGGACATGGTCAGCATGATGTTCAATGTAGAAGTCCATTCTTCTGTGGCCTCAGAGGCTGAGACGGTGCCGAGCGCATTCGCTCTGCATGGCAACTACCCCAACCCGTTTGCGGGTGCCACCCGGATCTTGTTTGACCTGCCTGCCGCAGCCCGGGTATCTTTGGATGTGCTGGATATCACGGGACGGCGTGTCCGGCGTGTCCCCGCTCGGATGCTTGAGTCCGGTTGGGATCGTAGCATTGATGTGAGCGGAGCCGGTTTACCATCGGGAATGTTTATGTACCGTATGCGAGTGGACCTGCCTGAAGGCGCTACCTTCAAATCCGGGAGCTTCATTCACATCCGGTGAACAGGCATCACCGACCGAAATCTCCAATGGAAACGTCAAGTCGCCCGGGGGGTCTCACCCACAAGTGCTAACTAGTTTGGGAATCCGGGAAATATTCTTCAATTTGGCCCTTTCTGCGGCGTTAGGAGTCAGCCAGGATGGCTGAGATCGTTGTTCAGTGCCTGATCATTTCGCGTTGTGTGCAGGCGGGCTCAATTGCGCGCATGACCTGATTTAGGGCGAACTGGGAGTCACGCCATGTACTGCAACCCAATGTCGTACCCCCAAGGAGAAATGGTCCGCGCTTGACGAACGAATTTTTCGATTAGCAGGGCAACCAGTAGTTTGCCGTACAGCCATGCAATGACACTCTCCTTATGGAATTTGGGCAAATGCCCAACTGGGCTAATGACTTGAAACGCTTGAATACCAAGTCGACCTGCCACCGCAGCCGATACCACTCCAAGACCTTGCATGCGGGGAATTCCTGCTCTGGAAAAGTGGTGAACAACAGGACGTAGCGCGCGAACCGCCAAGAACAGTCCCGGGGCGTTTTACCTTTGCGTGTGGCGGTCCTGCGAATCTGCTCGTGTGCTTCCTGGATAGCTTCCGGGGTTTTCCGCAGTGCGCAAAGGCGGCCGTTCAATGGAGTGTCGGCCTGAACCGCGACGTTCCAGACCCCGACTTTGCCGGCTTGGTGTATTGTTTCCACGGCGGGCAACAAATCAAATGGCTCTCCTTCGGGGGTCAGAAAGCGGAGCACCCCTGTGTTTACCCGTACAATAACGCGTGCGTCTGCCTGTGCCAGGTAGTGCAAACCCGGGCCGGTGGCATAGCCTCGGTCCGCCAGGATTAGATCCCCCGACTGAACGGGAAACTGCTTGAACGATTCCCCCGTTCCCGGGCCTTTCGTACCGGTCAATCTGAAAAAATCGCAGCCGAGGGCAGGAAGCGTAACACTGTAATGCAGCCTCCATTGGGAATCGGTTTTGCCGGGTTCGCGAACGATTGTAGCATCAAAAGCGCGTGTCTGCACTTAGCTTTCCGTAGACACGGCAACGCCGTGCTCCTCAAACAGTGCCATACACATCGCATACAGCCAATCCTTTAACTTTCGGAGCCGCTTCATAAGTGCCACATCCGACAGATCGGAAACTTGGGCCAGACGAGCACGCGCCACCATCTCACGCAGCGAATGCCCACACCCCAGATGAATCAACAATGTCCGTAGCAGGCTCTCTGGGGATTTATCCTTGCGCAGCCCGCGCAAGGCACCGGACGAAACTGCTAATTCCCGCCAGTTCGCCGGCAAAAAGGAAAGCAGCACACGCCAGTCTTCGCCCTCAGGCGCACTCGTAACGGTCTCTCTCATGGTTCCTTTACAGTTCTGCACCCACCAATGGGCCGGGGCGAATAACCCGAGGACCGCGATGCAACTGTACCGCTCGCACGGCCAGCTCACCGCTGATTGGGAGGCACTTAATGCAGCCTACGACAGGGATACCAGATAGACACGTTAGCGCTTATGGGAATTTCACCCTCGGGCGACTCAACGCTGACAGAGCTTCAGCCGAGCGAGGTGCGTCTGTTGCAGGACCGGACCAACTTGCGCCCCCGCAAAGTGCACGGCTATACTACGCCTGCGGAGGCCTATGCCCAAGCGTACGCCGCGGCCTGACCCGGTAGCAGCCCCGCGCAGAAGGGCAGCCTTTGGACCGCACGCACTAGCCGAGGTCCGTCCGGGTGGACCCGAACTGCTTGAGTCAGTTCCTCAATCTGGACCTCCAGCCTCTCACACTATCGCGGTAGGGACCCCGGTTTCCCGGGGCCCCGCACAGATCCGTACGTGCGCGTTAACGCATACGGCTCCTGCCTTGGGTCGC
>JAPPNA010000052.1 GCA_028873925.1 Bacteroidota bacterium
ACCGTCAGCAGGGACATTGTTGTCTCTGTGGATTTACAAAGGTGGCAAACTTCCGATGCGCACCACGAGCCGCAGCTTCGCCAATTCTCTGTGGGACCGATACGCTGGGAGTGTTGTGCTGCCCCGGTTCCGCCTGGCGGCAGGCCAACCTGAAGGCGGAATCAGCGTCGTTCAGCCCGCCTACGCCCTACTGACGACCCACCCGGGTCCAAGTGAAATCAGTCACATAAATGCCCAGCGGATTGGCACGCCATGCAGCCTCCTCCTCGGTGAGCTCAATGCGAAGTTGAAAATGCCCCTCCACAGCCTCCTCCATCACCTCAGTGCCGGTACGCGTCAACTCGCGCCAGGCCACACGATACAGCTGCCCCTGTCCGGGCACTTTCAAGATCGTGCTGATTTCTTCCACATAGCGGGTATCGCCGCGCTGGAGCATCAGTTCCAGCTGCTCCCGCTCTTGCGTCAGCTCCCGAATCAGCATTTCCGCCGCCCTGCCCCTCGCATGCGCCTTGGCCTCCTGCAGCCGAATATTGAGCAATCGCGCGTCGGTGGGGACCGTCCGCATATTGTGTACAAACTGCCTGAGCACCGCCATAATGGCCCGTTCCGGGACCTCCTGGGTGCCCAGCAGGCCTACCGTACGCATTTCGCCCAGTGCATCCAGCTCCACCACATACGGCACCACTTTGCGCTGCGCGGCCACATACACGAATCCGATCGTGAGCACCAGATTCGCCAGCAGCATCGCCAGAGCAAAGGCCTGCCACGACCGACGTCCACGGGCCAGATCTCCAAACAGCCGCTCAAAGGCGTACCGTGCGCTGAGGTAGGGTGGGTCTGAAGGCGGTTTACGTTTCATCCGCTACAGTCTTTGGAGGACCCTTTTGAAATCAATGCGCATATTCCGGCTCAGCTGCGTAGCAATCCGGCCAGGCATATGGAGGCCGAGTCCGGCCAGCAGGATGGCTACCGCGGTCATGGACCACAAGAATCCGAGTCGGGACGTAATCGCATCCGCCGCGCCCCGCGGATCACCGCGGAACAGCTCCTGGATAACCTCCAGCCACAAGTGATCGTAGCCCTGCAACAACGCTACCATATCGTCTCCAATGGATGCGGCCACACTCGCAATCAGGATGATGAAGAACAGTTTGATGCCGACGTAGAAGACGTACTGGAGGTAGCTCTCCCCCAGAGGCGCGGTTCCCCTGAACGCCATAAACCCCAGAAAAAAGATGCCTCCGGTGACGACGATATAGCTTTCGACCATCGTGATCAGCAGGTGTGCCGCCAGCGCCACAAAGCAAAGCAGAATGATAAGTGCCGGAATCGCGGCCATAAACGTGACAGCATCACCTCCAATGCCGATGGCCTTGAGCACGCCCAGGAACAGGCTAAGACCCACATTGACCAGATGTGTGGGCGACAGATGCGTCACCTGGCTGCCGCCAATAAAGACCGCACTCTCTCCAAACCCCTTTGCCACCAACGGGAGCCAATAGTGATAGGTGGACAAGAGCCCCAGTACAAAGGCCAGCAGACCGATTTTGAAAGCAAACTGGCTGATGAGATCATTGCCTTGAGTGCGCCGACCCATCCAAACCATGTAGCCGGTGACTACAATTTCCAACAGCGCCAGGCTCACGAACAGGGTCTGAGCCGCATCCAGGGCACGGGTGAGCCACGCTTCCGTCGTTAATCGAAAGATCTCCTGTGCGCAGTCAAACAGCAGGGTCGGCGCGCAGTCCTGGATGGTCTGTTGCGCCGCGAAGAATGCATAAGCCATGGATGCGGGATGGTTGTAAACGGACGCAGAGGAGGGTACAGCGCCAGGAGCAGGATATTCTGAGTGTCCTCCTGATCGCCTACCCTCCTCTGCCCACGCTCCTACGGGTCACCCGGCATTCTCAGGAAACGATCCACCCGATAGAGATGCGGACTGCCCAACCAAGCCGTACCTCCAATGAAGGCCTCATATCGGGCCTGCTGCTGCGCCCGCCTGCTGATTTCTTCCGCCGTGCGCACCGCTTCCAGATTGGCAAGCGTCATCAGGGCCTGCCGGGTCAGCATCAATTCCCGAGCCTCCAACACCTGCAGACTTGCCTGCACATCCATTACCTGGCGGGGTTCGGTGCTGCGGTCTATCTCCGTCTTGAAGGTTTCCAGCTCATGGTTGGCCTGAACAAGGTTTTCATTGTGCACCGAAAGTGCTCCGAGGACACCCTCCAGTGTCGCCATGGTACGGTTGGCCGCCATTCGCCGGGTCGCTACGGGATCGTCCGGCTTTTCATGCATGCGATAGGCGGTGCGCAGGTCCGCCGGTCTGGAATAAGTCACCGCCTTACGCGTGAATTGGCTCGCTTCAATCCTTTCCAGAACATGAGTCAGGGGTACCGACACCACTACCCCGCGCCTGCGCAGGGACTGCTCATAGCGACGTAGGTGAGCCGCAGCATTTTGGTTTATCTTCCAAGCCAGCTCCACCTCCTCAACAAGGATCTCAACCTGCCTGCGCAGCTGAGTGGTCGTAGCGATCGCCTCCGCAAGAGAGGCTGCATCTATGACGGGGATCTGAGCAGCCGCGGTCTGGCCCGCAATAAGGAGTACTGCGGCGACGAAGAAGTGCTTCATGAGTGTAACAGCATCAGTTGGTTGAGAAAATCATTGCCGCAATTGGCGGTAAGGTCGCGTACTTTGACCCGGTACTCCTGTGCGTTCATGCCCGGTGCTGGCATCAGCAGTGCCCGAGCAGCCGGTCCGAGTGCAAGTTCAAACTGCCTGCTGCAGGAGATCCCCTTATAGAAGTAGTCCTGCTTCCTGCGGGCCGACGCAATCGATTTGATTTCGCGTGCGTTGAGACCGATGGCACGGTAGATGGGGGCGGTCTCCGGGGAGGAGGCTTCCGGGTTCGGCAGGATGATCTTGGTGGGACAGGATTCAGTAATCAGTGCCGCATTGGGCAGTGCACTGATTTGCGCGGGTGAATGTGCTACGATCACTACGGCTGCGTTGTGCTTGCGCAGGGTTAGGAGCCATTCCTGGATTCGCGCAGCAAACCTTGATCGCAACAGGGCAGCCCACGCTTCTTCAATTACAATCAGCGTCGGAGTTCCGTCCAAACTGCGCTCAATGCGACGCAGCAGGGTCATGATCAGGGGCACCACCGCAGCATCCCCCAGCTTAAGGACCTTGCCGAGTTCATAGACCTGCATGCGAGCCGTGTGCGTCAGGGCGCGGTCTCCATCCAGCAGAAGGCCAAACGGACCGTTGATGATATACGGCTCAAGGGCATCCTGCAGTTGAAGTGGAAGCAGCAGATGCAGCGCGGTCAGGCTACGGTAATCCCGCGGGGTTAACTGCATCAGCTCAAGTGCTCGGCTCAGATGCCGGCGCCCGGTTGCATCCGGCATCGCCCTGCACAGGTCATAAACAGCCTCCAACCAACTTAAGGCCCACATCCGATCCGCATCCGTATCCAGATGGCGCAGCGGCTGTAGGGCCGCCATGGATTCGCTACCAAAATCAAAATGCGCACCGGCGGCGGCCAGGCAGGGGATCTGGTGGGAGTGTCCAAGGTCAATGATGTGGACTCGACTGTTGGCGTAACGCAGGAAATTCATTGCCAGAAAACCCACGAGCACACTCTTGCCAGCCCCTGTAGCCCCCACAACCAGAGTATGGCCCACATCCTCCTGATAAAGATTCAGATCAAAGGGCGTAGCCCCCGAAGTTCGGACGCGCACCAGTGCCGGGCTGCCTGGAGCAAACAATGGGTTGGGACAGCTGGAATCCCCCCGCCAGGGCACCGATACCGGGAATAGGTGCGCCACATTGCGACTCGTCATCAGCGGCCGCCGCAGATTGGCGAATCCGTGCCCGGGGAGACTCCCAATCAGAGCATCGGTAGCATTGACTGTTTCCAACATGCATCCAAAGCCCTGGTCACGCAGTGTCTGGAGTAACGCCTGCGCCCTGATCCGTCCGCGCGCCAGACTTTCATCACGCAGCACGACCGTATTGATGAAATAGCCGAATCGCGCACGACCGCTCTTAGCTTCTGCGAGTGCCCCGCCGGTCTCTTCCTGCATTTCAAGGGCATCCTGATCCTCCATGACCTTAGGGTCGGTGGCGATCAGCGTGCGCAGTCCGCCCCGCTGATGGAACCAGCCGGTCTGGAGGCGACGGATGCGGCGTTCGGCGGCATGTCGGCTTAAGGCCACAAACCGCATATGCCAGCGCGCCTCTTCTGAAATCCGATTGAAGAAATCGCCGGCCAGACAGCGCGTGTGGGTGCCTAGTGAAGTGAGGGTACAAAGCAGCACATATTTCCCATCCAGCACCGGGTAGAATCCTGTTTCAAAATCGCAGGAAGCCAGATGTGAACTCAGATAACTGTGAGGCACCTCACTGAGTGCAGATGGCGTTCGGCGGGCTGTCAGGGCCAGTTGACACTCCGCAATCAGGCCCTTGCTGTCCAGCGGTTGAACATTAAACGCAGAGCCGAGATGAGCTGTGATTTCCGCCCAGCCCTGTTTGAACCGTTCCAGAATCTGGTCGTAATCCACCGCCCTACGTCCGCCCCGAACGATCAGATGCTCCCAGCGGGCCCAGTATTCTCTCGGCGGCGCATACGTAACCAACACAGTGCAGGCGGTGGCAAAGTGCGATCCGGGCCGCGTAAACTGGTCTCTTCGCTCGGCCTCCAGCATTTCAAGGGTTAAGGACGGGAATGCCGCCTCTTTTGGAAACGGGTACGAACAGGCGGTCTGCCGGTGAACATTGACTTCCAGGCTGAACCCTTCTCCAAGGAGGGCCAGTGCTTCATGGACCACATTCGCGGACCGATTAACTTTAGGGGCGGGAGCGGTGGCCAGATCCGGCGCGTTGAGTGTTGCGCCTGCCAGGAAAGAGCCATCCTTCAGCAGCATAATGCCCTCGTCAAGCATAAATGCCCATCCCAGCAGGTCGCCCAATCCCTCCGTGGGACGGCGTGATCTCTGCAGCTTTCGGGCGGCGTAGGCTGTACCTGCACCCAGCAGCGTTCCTCCAAGAAAACTGACCGGATCCATTAATCCCTGGGATTGGATGCGACGCGATCGCGCCAGCAGGTACTTGTTTCTTTGGCCTGCCTGGGGTAGCGGGAGGCGTAGCGCATGGCGCGCGGGATGATTTCCGTCAGATAGGGCTCCTGGGTGAACAATCGCCGCAGTACGGGCAGCAGGGCCAAATAAACGACTCCGCAGCTGACCAGCACCAAGGGATCCAGACGCGAGGCGATCGCCAGACTAACCATTATCAGCGCCATCAGCAGGAATGCGTCCTGCGGCAGTCCGGCCATAGTCGGTCGGCGCTGAAGGGCCTCATATACCCTTGCCTCCATGAGCAATTCGGGGGCACGGGTCATCAGATCACTGCCCCCTGGAAGGAGAAATACTCGGAGATCTGCACGGCACCGAATATGATGACCGCCCCCAGCACCGTTCGGCCGAGTACTTCGCCGGCCCGGCTGGAACGTGTAATCCACCAGGCCATGCCACCGAGGACAATAATGAGCAGGAACGCCGCCGTAGCCAGATCACCGGTGAGCAGTCCGACAATCTTGCTTACCGTGGAAGTAGCCACCTGAACCCCGCCGATGCCACTAGCATCGGTGATCGCCGGCAGGAGAATCCATACTCCCAGGATAGCCGCTGCTGTCCACATCCAGCGCGGTACATCTATTGCAAAACGCATGGGTTTACATCTTGTTAGAGCTGCTGATACGTTGGCCTCTCGCGGTACGAACCGCCGAAATTGAAACGTCTTGGGCAAAGTGCACTCCCAACGCAAGTCGGCTTGGGTTGTATCATGGGCTATTGCTGACTAATCCCAGAACTATGCGGCCTGCAACCGTGCTCGCCCTGCTCCTGCTGCTTGCTACCGCTCCTACGGTCGCCCAAGACGCAGACCCGAACGATGTGGACACAATTAACAGTATCCTTGCGGCCTTCTTTGAGGTGATTTCCGGGCCGGAGAACACCCCGCGGAACTGGGACCGGTTCCAATCGCTGTTCGCGCCGGATGCGCGGCAGGTGGCGATTGGCCGGGATTCAACGGGGGCGGTGACGCATCAGGTCTGGTCCCCGGGGGAATATGAAGAAGATCTCCGTCCGTATTTCGATGTGAACGCCTTTTTCGAAATCGAGCTGTCGCGTGAGGAAGAGCGCTACGGCAATTTGGCGCACGCGTTCAGTACTTACGAGTCGTACCGTACCGCGACTCATGATGAGGTCATTGGTCGGGGCATCAACAGCTTTCAACTGGTACGTCGGGACAACCGGTGGTGGATCCTGACCATCGTCTGGCAGCCGGAATGGCCCGACCTGCCTTTGCCGGACAAGTACCTCCCCCGTACGGAGGACAATTGAGCGAATTCGTCGTGAGGGTCCTCATTTACCCCCTGCCCGGCGGCAGCGGCCTCCACAATGCCTTAGACAGCCGAGCGCGCACCGCGATCTCGGATTCACACCAGATGCCCGCAGCATCGTGCCGGTGCGAATTGGTCCACCGATCTGCCGATCCAATTGGGGTTCCGCCCAAGTCAGCGGAATATGTACCATCTGCTTCTGATTTCTTGCGTTGTCCGCCGTTGCTGTTTGCCTGGGATGAGTTGGCACCGCGCAGCCTGCAGCGATCCTCCGGGTAGGGGGGCTGCACGCAGGCAGTTGATTCCCGGCCTCAGCATGGCCACCTGCCCGGCCCTGAAAATATCTCGGCTGCCCTCTGACATCCATTTTCTTGTTTGTATGATGGAGCATCATGAGTAGCAGAGACATCAAGATTGACAACCGCTGGGTGGTCAGAACCCTCACGGTCGGCCTGTATGTCATGGGCCGGGCGTTTGCTCTTGATGGTAAGAGCGTGGTATGAGGCGACCGTGATTCCGGACGCAAAGCGGCAGTACCTGGTTGCCAACGAGCTGTTTGAGTACGATGCGCTGAGGAGTGAGGGTGGGTTCAGATCCCACCGACCCGCACGACCCTGCCATTGCTAGGGCAACTGGTCGCAGTTTTCCTCATGCCTGTGGATCCGTGCACGGACTGTCTCAATGAGGTTCACGCCTATCTCTCCATGTTGGCTCAAGGCGGCCTGCACGGAATATCAGTCCACAGCGATGTTGTGTTTGTGGGAGAGAACCTGGAGGAGGCGAGGCGATTCGCAAGGACCGCGGATTTTGAGCAGGAAGTCCTGTACGGTGCAGGGGAAATCTTCGACGGACAACTGCAGGAATTTGGGTCGGCCACAGTTACGCACCAGATGCTGCTGATTGATCCAACAATCGATCGCCTGTTTTTCCGGGCGCGGCTTGCTCCGGGCGCAGGTTCTGCGCCGGAAGTTAGAGATGACATTCTTTGGGAGGCGCGCAAGGCTTACGACGCGCTGCCCGGTAATTCTAAACGCCAGAACTGATTTAGGAGGCAATTTATGAAACGAAAACTGATCCCAACCTCTCTCAAGTGCGCGATCGCGTTCGCATTCTGCAGCCTGTGCATCTTCCTGTACAACCAGCAGGGACCGCTAAGTGGCGGTGATGCTCGCCAAGCGGGAGAAGATGATTGCTGCTACAATTGCGGCTCGGTAGAAGCGTGCGAGAATGGAACGGACGATTTGATGAGTGGATTTGAAGGTTGCGACATAGACCCGGACGAATGGCCAACCTACCAGGTTCTGGGCGATTACTGCGATTGTGATTAACGAATATTTATCCGGGAGCCATCGGGCAGCCGCCAGGTTGACTGATGGCGGGGCCATGGTGGGTGCTTGCGCCTGATGTTTGGATGGCACGCTTGGTTCCCATTATCCCTTTTTTACCTTAAGGAAGGTGAGGCCTGCACCCAGCCGTCGATCCATGAGTTAGGGCTCCGATTCCAGGCACCAGTGGTACCATGTCTTGAACCGCGTCCATTAGCTGACCTGAGGTGATGCATCACAATTTTTCCCATGCTGCGCGTGTAATGGGTCTTGGGCTCGCGATTCTATGCCTAGCACCCTGCTCCGCATCCGCCAGACAGGCTCATGAGTCTCCCACTGTGCGAAATCGGGTCGGGTGACCAGTGGGGGGCGTGTGGCACGCAATGCGAAACTGGCCGTGCGCTATCGGAAAGTGACCCTGC